>DASXIA010000171.1:0-3516 GCA_036488155.1 Streptosporangiaceae bacterium
GCCGTCTGTGCCGGCTACCAGATGATTGGCGACTCCTTCGGCGGCGTCGAGGGCGAGCCGGTGGCGGGCCTCGGCATCCTGGACATCAGCAGTGGTCGCGGCGACCGGCGCGGCGTCGGCGAACTAGTGGCCGACGTCGACCCTACGCTCAGTGTGCCCCGGCTCACTGGCTTCGAGAATCATCAGGGTGTCACCAGGATCGGTTCCGCAGCGCGGCCGCTTGCCAGGGTCTCACTGGGAGTCGGTAACGGCGACGGTACCGAGGGCGCATACGCGGGGAAGGTGCTCGGCACGTACATGCACGGGCCGGCCCTGGCGCGCAATCCAGGCCTCGCCGACCTCCTGCTCAGCTGGGCCGTCGGGCAACTGCGCCCGCTCGACCCGGACGCTGAGGAGTGGGCGGGCCGCCTGCGGGCTGAGCGGCTCGCAGCCGTGGAGCGCTGACTTTCTCGCCCCGAGCGCTGATCGCGGGGGGGCTGTGGCCCGCCGGTCAGTAGACCAGGGCCTGCGCCCCGTCCGCCAGGATCTCCGCAACGAACGTCGTAGCTCCGGCTATCCGCACGCCGTCGACCACGTCTTCCTCGGTGATGTCCCGGCGGGCTGCGCACTGCGTGCAGAGCGTCACGCTACCGCCGCCCAGCACTGCTGCGAACAGATCAGGGAGCGGAGTGGCATGCGGCAAGGACAGGTCAGGGCAGCCGTCGGGCAGGGCAAACCAGGATGCCTCGCCGGTCAGCCAGAGTGACACTGGCACGCCGCTGGCCACTGCCGCGGCGGCGACGGTCAGCGCCTGGTTGCACCGCTCCGGCTCGTCTTTTCCCGCTGTTACCTTCACAACCAAAGAGCGCTCTGCCATGAACTGCACGATAGCCCCATTGGCCGGGAGACACCGCTTGTGCCTGCCCTCGCGGGAGCGCCCGCGATGCCTGGTCGCGGCCGACGCCATGCGAAACGTGAATTCGCAGCGATCCCTTGCAACATCGGGCATTTTCCACTATTTATATCAATGACCTATAACAATATCTCGGGGGTTGTGTTGCGTTCGCATCATCATGTCCTGTTTGCTTCCGCGGTGAGCCTTGCGGCTTTGACCGGCATCCTGCTTGTCCCGGCCGTGGCGAGTGCGCAGCCTGCGGATGCACCGGCACCGGATCCTGTTACCATCACCGCCAGCTGGGCTCAGCCATCGGTAAACGCCGGCGCGACTGACACGCTGTCCGGGGTTGCCAGCTACGTTTCCGGGGGCACGTCGCATCTCCTGGCCAACAGCCCGCTCTCCATCGCCTTCACCGAATCAGGCGCCTTCACCTATAACTTCTCCGCGACCGTGACAACTGCGGCTGATGGCAGCTACAGCTACGTCACGCCGAACATCGCCGCGGCCATCCAAAGCGGCTCTGCCATTGTCAGTTCTGCTGCTACTGCGAACCTGGCCGCGGGCCAGGCCACCAGCGTCTCGTTCACGGTCAACCAGTTGGCGCAGATAACCTCATTCAGCGGGCACCTGAGCGCGGATCGCGTGCTTCAGTTCTTCGCGTGCGGCGGCATCCCCGAGCCGCTCGCTGACAGCGGGCTATTCGGCCCTCTGAAGTACCAGTACTCCGCCAGCAGGCACGGGCCGTGGAAGACGCTCGGCGCCGGCAAACTTGGCAGGAACAACGACGAATGTGACATATTTGGCGGGGCCTATACGGGAAAGTACACAGCGCGTCTGGCGAATGCGTACTACCGGGCCTATGCCCCGGCGGTGCCTGGCCAGATGGCGGGCGCCAGCCAGGTCATTCACCTGCAGCGTTACTCCACCAGGATCACCGGACTCTCGATCACTCCCCGCCGGGTCAGCCGCGACGGCAAGGTCACCGTCTCCGGGCGGCTGTGGCGGCTGAAAGGCACGTGGCTCCCGGACACGCGCCGCCGCATCGTTATCGAGTACCGCTACCAGAACAAGACGTACACGCTGAAGCACCGCCTGACGACCGACTCCGCGGGCCGGTTCCGGGGCACCTTCGCGGTGCCGCGCACTGCCGCGTGGCTGGCGGTGTACAACGGCAGCGGGAACGAGTTCGCTGCGGCGAGCAAAGCCATAACTATCCGCGTGCGCTGAACTCGCGGGGCCGGGGCGGCCAAACCGGCTGGCCCCGGCCAGTAGCGCAGGTCACGCTCAGATAGGTCACCTGCGTGACCGGAAGAGCTTGTCGTTTCCTTTACCCGGCCATTACTGTTGATTTACGTTTCGCGACGAAACTACGACACCCTCCGGCCATGTGCCGTTCACCAGCCGTCGATTAGTTGCTGGCATGCAATTCAATTTCCTTGCCCGCAAGCGGGCAGTAGCTATCGGCGGCGCAGCGGCCGCCCTCGTCCTGGCCTCCGCCGGCACCGCCGCGGCCGACCCGTTCGGGTGGTGGGCCGCGCAGCCGCACCCGTTCGCGGTGAACGACGACCACGGCGTGGCCGGCAAGGACGGCACCGTTACCGGCAACCTGCTGGCGAACGACTTCGGCGCCACAGCCGTCGTCCGCCACGGCGCACTCAGCGACCCGTCGGCCGGGCAGCTCACTGTGAACCCCGACGGCTCTTACTCGTTCGTGCCGACGGCAGGTACCCACGGCACCGTCAGCTTCACCTACGCCGCGACCGACGCTGTCACCCTCTACAAGGACGCCGTTCCCGGCGGCGGCAAGATCCCGCCGATCGGCACACTCGAGGGCCCGAACGGCAGCACGACCTTCATCTCGGGCGGTGGCTATGGCTCGTCGTTCGCTCCCGATCCGGGCAAGCCGGGCTGGTTCTACGGAGTGACCGACCGCGGCCCGAACGCCGACGACGACGGTCCGCTTGGCGACAAGGTCTTCACCGACCCGATCTTCAACCCGCAGATCGGCCTGTTCCACCTGGTGGACGGCAAGGCGGTGCTGGAGAAGAAGATCACCCTCAAGGCACCCGACGGCACGCCGTACAACGGCCTGCCGGTTCCGATCACCAAGACTGCCGCTAGCGCCGAGAAGACCGAGGACCTGTACGGGAACATCATCGATCCGACGAAGCTCTACGCAGTGCCGGGCACCAGCCCGGCGGTGACTCTCAACCCGGACAACGGCTACGACTCCGAGGGCCTGGTTGCCATCCCTGACGGCACCTTCTGGGTTTCCGACGAGTACGGCCCGTACATCACGCACTTCGACAGGAATGGCAAGGAGATCGAGCGTTTCTCGCCGTGGGGCGCCGACACCGGCTTTGGCCTCGGCAACGGCCACAATGTCGACACCGCGCACCTGCTCCCGCTCGAGCTGCAGCTGCGTACCAAGAACAAGGGCATGGAGGGCCTAACGATCACGCCCGACGGCAGCACGCTCGTCGGCATCATGCAGTCGGCGCTGACGCAGCCCGACTACGCGAAGGGCGTCAAGGCGGCCAACGTCGCCCCGGTGCGGATCGTGACCATCAATCTCAAGACGAAGGCGATGCACGAGTACCTCTACCTGCTCACCGATCCGGGCACGACCGGCAGCGCGG
>DASXIA010000223.1:0-7349 GCA_036488155.1 Streptosporangiaceae bacterium
TCGGCGCCGGTCGTTGCGGGGCCAGTGGTTACCGGTCCCGTGGCCGCTGGCCCGGTGGTCAGGGGAGGAGCCGATGCTGTGCTGGCTGACACTGGGCCGGCCGTCCTGCCGTTCCCGGACGGCGCCTCGGCACCCGGCACGCTGGTGCCAGGCGGTGCCGAGGCCGCGCCGGCCCCTGCGGCCGCGCCCGGTGTGCTAGCTGACGGTGCGACGTGCTCGTTCCCGCCTGGCACGGTGGTCGCGGTGGTTACCTGCCCGGTGTTTGCCGGTGCCGTCGCCCGCGGGGCCGGCTGTCCGGCCGTGTCAGGCTGTGGCTGGTAGTCGGCGAAGAAGCTCCACCACGCCTGGTCGACCGAGCCAGGGTCGGCCTGGTAGCGCTGGTAGAGCTCGTCCACGAGCCACTGGTTGGGCCCGAAGTCCGCTCGCCCGGCAGAACCGTTCGATGACGGTCCGGCGGCCGGTTCCTCGGAGTTAGCTGACGAATTCGTGAGATCCGCGGACCCGCGCGGGGACTCAGCAGACACGGCGGACATCGCCCTCTTCCGGAGCTTACTTGTATGTGATATACGCGCCTAACAAGGCTACCCGGCTGGCACAACTGGCCCGTTACGGCATTTACTCCCTAATCTGGCACCCCGGACCAGCGAGCGTGATCTCGGGGGGCCGGCTACGGCCTAGCCTAGCCCCGGATCTGGTCCCGGCCGTGCGGCGCCAGCCAGCTCACGAAGGGGCCTTTCGGAATAATCCCGCTCGGATTGACCCAGGGCTGGGCCTGGTAGTAGTGCCGCTTGATGGCGACGAAATCGGTCGTGTCGCCGAAGCCGGGCCGCTGGTAGAGGTCGCGAGCGTATGCCCAGAGAGCGCGGTAATCGGCGAGCCGGTGCAAGTTGCACTTGTAGAGCAGGTAGTACACCGCGTCGAACCTGACCAGTGTCGGGAACAGCCGGATATCGGCCTCGGTCAGCTGTCCGCCCAGCAGGAACCGGCGCCGGGACAGCCGCTCCTCGAGCGCGTCCAGAGTGGTGAAGATAGCGTCGAAAGCCTCCTCGTAACTGGCCTGAGTGGTGGCCAGCCCGGCCTTGTACACGCCGTTGTTCACCGTGTGATGGATCAGCGTGGCGATGGCGTCAATGTCGCGCCGCTGCGCAGGCGGATAAAGGTCCGGCGCACCAGGCCGCCAGAAGGCCCTGAAGTCCGTCTCCATCGTGATGGTGACCTGGGCGGCGTCGTTGGTCACGATCCGCTGGGCCCGGGCGTCCCACAGCAGCGGCAGGCTGAGCCGCCCGCCGTAGGCTCGGTCGGTCGCCAGATAGAGTTCCGACAGGTAGCGCACCCCGGTCAGCGGATCGCGGCCGCCGGGCTGGTCGCCGAAGCGCCAGCCGTGCTCGGACGGCACCGGATCCGCCAGGGTGAGCCCGATGATGCGCTCAAGGCCCAGCAGGCGCCGCACAACGAGCGCTCGATGAGACCACGGGCAGGCGAGGGAGGCGTACAGCTGATAGCGGCCGGGCTCGGCGGATACGCCGGTCGAGCCATCGCGGCCGACCCGAAGCGTAATCTCGGCAGGCCCGCGGATGCCCTCTTGACCGGGACGGGCACTCGCCGGCGTCGGATAGCCTCCGGTTGCCGGGCCGACCGGGAATGGCTGCGAAGCCTGCATTCCCAGTCCCTTCGGTCCCTCGCTCAGCGACGCATGATTCCTACTAGATCATGACCAGCGCGCGCAAGACCTGGCAAGGCGGCGGTCCGGTCGCGAGCGCGCGCGGCCTGCCGCCGCGCGGGGAAGGACGGCCACAGTGAGTGCTCTCGCCAGCGGCCTGGTCAACCTGCACGGCTGGGTTGCCTACCTGGTGATCGCGGCGCTCGTGTTCGGGGAGACGGCGGTTTTCGTCGGGTTCGTGCTGCCAGGCGAAATCGCCACGATCCTCGGCGGCGTGCTCGCCAGCCGGGGGCACGTGTCCCTGCCGATCCTGATTCTGATCGTGGTGGCCGCTGCCATTACCGGGCCGTTCGTCGGGTACGAGATCGGCCGGCGGATGGGTGACCGGTTCTTCGCGGCCAAGAGCCTGGCCCGGGTCCGGGGCGGGGTCGAGCGCGCCCGCTCGGTACTCGGCAGGCGCGGCGGCGCGGCGGTGTTCCTGGGCAGGTTCATCGCCCTCGCGCGCGCCATCATGCCGGCCGCCGCGGGCGCTGCCGATGTGAGGCCAGCTACCTTTGCGGTCTATAACGTGCTCGGCGGCCTGCTGTGGGGAGTTGGCTATTGCCTGCTCGGCTACCTGGCCGGCTCCGCGTATGCCGTGGTCGAGCGGCGCGTCGGCACCGGCCTGGCCATCGCCATAGGCGTGATTGTGGTCGTGGCGGCGGCAGTCTGGGCAATCCGCCGCCACCGGGCTCCGGCGGGCCCCGCAGAGCCTGCGGAGGAACTGCCTGTCAGCCAGGATCTCTAGTTAGCTGCCGCTGTCGCAGGGGTGCCGGGGAGCCAGATGTCGGTGCGGCGGCCCGCGAGGGACGGCAGTACCGCCCGCACTTGCGCGGTCTGCTCGGTATCCACGTCGCCGACGCCGAGTCCTTCGGCCGGGCCCAGATCCAGCCGGACCACGCCCATCGGGTCGACTAGGAGGCTACGGCCGATGCCGGTCGGTGCCTTGGTCGGCGGTTCGGCCGGATCAGGCACCTGGCCCGCTGCTGCTACCCAGATCGTGTTCTCGATGGCGCGGGCCCGGACCAGAGTGACCCAGTGCTCCTCCTTGAAGGTGCCTGCCGCCCATGCGGACGGCAGCACGAGCAAGTCGGCACCGCCCGCCGCGAGCCCGCGCGCCAGTTCGGGGAACCTGACGTCATAGCAGGTCATGAAGCCGACGCGGAGCCCGGCGAGGCTGGCGATGACCACTTCGTCGCCGGGCGCGACACTCTCCGATTCGCGGTACCCGAGTGCGTCGAAGAGGTGGATCTTCCGGTACACGGCGGCCAGGCTGCCGTCGGCCTCGTACGCCACGGTGGTGTTGTAGACGCGGCCGTCCGGCGCCGGCTCGAACAGGGTGGCGATGATCGCCAGGCCCGCCGATGCTGCGATCTCGGCGAGACCGCGGCAGAACGGACCGTCGAGCGGCTCGGCAACCGCCCGCAGGTCGGCGGAGAACCGTGCCTGCGTTCCCTCCGGGAAGACGGCGATCCCGGCGCCCTGGCTCGCGGCGCTGAGCGCAGCCGCGCGCACGCGGTCGAGGTTGACCTGAGGTACTGAGCTGATCGGCAGCTGGCCGAGGGCGACGCGCATGACTGGAGCCTAAACCGAGCGGGGCTCGCCCGTCTGCATTGGCGGGAGCCAGCGATACCCTGCTGGTTTCCTGGCTCCCGGCGCCCGATATAGATGGTTTGCCCCTGACGAAGTGACATGGTGTGACCGGCGGCTTGCTGAGGATTTCGAAGCAGTGGACGTCGAGCGGCGCTGCCCCTGCAAACGCCGCTCAGCGTGACTCAGCACGGGCCAAGCTCGGTGTGCTTGCGTGCGTACGTCATTGGGGTCAGCGTCGTGACAGCGTGAGCGGGGGAGTGTCTCCGGACGCCTTATGTCCGGCTTCCGGTTCCGGCATTGGGTCGCTGCGGCGGCCCTGGCGCCGCTGGTAGGCAGTGCCACCAATACGCAGGCAGACGAGGCTGCGTGCGGCGGCCGCGAGCGGGCCGGGCGGGCGCCTGGCGAGCGTGCGGGCGGCGTCCTCATAGTGGCTGGCGACAGTTACGAGCACTGCCGCACCGAGTGGCGCCGCCACGACAACAGCCGCGACGACTAAAAGGACGATCACGTGCCCTCCTCAGGGTGTTAAGCCGGTGCGCCTCGGCGGGTCGCGGCCTGCTGCCGAGTCAGCAGCGCTACCCTTCCTATAGTTCCAGACACTGGACTCATACCAATGAGTCCAGTGTTTGAAACAATCTGAACAGGTAATTCTTTCGGTAGTCAACCGGGTTAGGAGGGTGAGGTTGGCTCATCCCAAGTACCAGCAGATCGCCGACCGGTTGCGTGCCCAGATTGGGAGCGGCGTCCTTGAACCGGGTGAGCGGTTGCCGAGCGAGCCCGACCTGGCGACGGAGTACGACGCGTCGAGGAACACGGTTCGGCTGGCGATCGCGCTGCTCATCAATCAGGGCCTGGTGGTAAGCCGCCAGGGCCTGGGCACGTTCGTGGTCGAGCCGACTAAGCCGTTCACCGCGCTGCTGTCCAGGACCCACGCAGCGCCACGTGAGCTGCATGCGTCGATGTCGATGCCAGTTGTCAGTCCAGCCGCTGACGAGTCGGAGATGGTCCGGCTGATCGTGGAGACCGGATCGGCAAGCCCCAGCGTGGCCGAGAAGCTTGACCTGTCGGCTGGCGATTCGGTAGTCGTACGGCGCTCGCAGTACTTCATCGGCGACGTGCCGTGGCAGCTGATCCATTCGTACTATCCGAGCGACGTGGCTAAGGGCACCGCTCTTGAGCAGGCCGGAGAGATCAAGTCGGGCAGCGTCGCGCTGCTATCTGAGCTCGGCTACCCGCAGCAGGGCTTCGTGGACGAAATCGGCGCTCGCATGCCTAACGCCCGCGAGTTCGACTTCTTCAAGCTGGTCAGCGGTATCCCGGTGATCGTGGTGAACCGGACGTCGTACACCACCGACCGGCCCATCCGGCTAACCCGGTATATCTACCGGGCTGACCGGGTCAGGCTGCTGCACGTCGAGGGCAGTATCCCGGGGAGCTACCGGCACACCTGAGGCCGTCGCCGGCCCGTCGCCAGCGCCGGGACGCCGTCTGGCGTGGCGTAGCTGGCGTGGCGCAGCCGGCCTGGCACTGGCAGGCGTGACCACGCTCGGGGTACTGAGCGGAACCTGGTGCGGCTACGGTGGCGGCGTGCTGGCCTTGTTCCTTGTCGCCGCGTCGGTCGGGATGTCGAATCTCGCCGCCTCAATAGCGATCGGCGTTTCCGGCGTCGACGCGCGCACGCGGCTGCGGGTGGGCCTGGTATTCGGCGCGTTCGAGGCAGGCATGCCGGTGGTAGGCCTGATAATCGGCGCGCAGGCCGCGGGCAGCCTCGGGCACGCTGCGCGCTGGGTGGGCGCCGGGCTCCTGATTGCCGTCGGCCTTTATGCGCTGGCCAGCGCCGCGCGCGCCGGGCGGGCGCAAGCGCCGGCGCACCCGCAACGAGCCGGCAGCACAGCCGACCCGGCCGACCGCGCTCCGGGCACTGCGGACCAGGTCCAGCCACCCAGGGTCAGCCATCTGCTGGTCAGCGGGCTCGCGCTGAGCCTGGACAACCTGGTCGTCGGCTTCGCCCTGGGCGCCTACCACACATCGATCGCGCTGGGCGTGATCGTCATCGGCTCGGTGAGCGTAGCCCTGTCGCTGATCGGGCTCGAGCTTGGCGCCGGCATCGGCAGGTGGGCAGGCCGGCGGGGTGAGCAACTAGCCGGAGTGATGCTGATCTCAGTCGGCATCGCGATCGCCTCGGGTGCCCTGAGCTGAGCCCTGAGCTGCGTCAGCCGGCCAGCTTGGCGAGCTCCGGCACGAAATACCTGGCGTTGACTGTGCCCATGCCTGTCACCAGGTCATAACCTCCGCGCGCGCTGAAACCCTTGACCTTGTAGGTCTTGCCACCATTCCTGACGGTCTGGCTGTTGTTGCCCTTGGTGATGTCGACGATGCCGGGCTCGTGCTGGGCTTCGATCTTGTAGAGCGCGGGGTTGATCAGCCCGAGCGGGTGCCCGGCGTCCTGATCGGCGAGCGCCACAATCCCGGCGAACAACGGGGTAGCCAGGCTTGTCCCGCAGATCGGGCTCCACTGCCCCCGGTGGCCGCCGTAGAAGCTGCCGTAGATAGCCACCGAACTGTTGCAGGACGCATCCATTGAGATATCGGGAACGCCCCGGTGGCCGCCGGTCACTCCGCGCACGGAATTCTGGTACGACGGCCGGCCGAAGACGATGGACCTGCCGCCGCCGCTGTCGCGCCACGCCACGTCAGGTGACTTGCGCGCACCGCCCGCGAGCAGGCTCAGCTGGGTGCCGCCGACGGCCGTGACCAGCGGGTCGGTGGCCGGCCAGGACACAGCCGGGGTGGTGTACTCGTCCACCATGTTGTACTTGTCGCTCGTCACGCCGTTGTCGCCAGTGGCGCCAACCACCGTTACATGATCGGAGTACGCGAGCTGGTAGGCGCCGCGCAGGTTACGGATCGCCGCGTAGTCGGACTTCCGGGAGAAGGTCTGCTCGGTGGCCGCGAAGCTCTGGCTGATCACCTGCCCTAGCTTGTGGTTGAGCGCGTACTTTTCCGCTGTCACGATCTGCGGGAAGCCAGTGGTCCCCTCGTTCTCCGACGTCGGAGTCTCCACCAGCACGATGCTCGCGCCGGGTGCCATGACATGTGACCACTCGACGTCGAGCGTGGTCTCCGCGGCCCAGCCGGACCGGTTGCTGTTGCTAGCGTGATACGGAGGCACCTTCCCGGCCGGCTGGATAACCCGGAATGACGGCGGCTGGGGCAGACCGAAGTACTTGTCGAAGTGAGCCAGGTCTGACGCGATTGTCGGGGACCCGAACGAGTCCACGATCACGATCGTCTGCCTGGCGCCGTCGATGCCCTTCTTGTACAGCGGGACCAGGCCGTAAGCGGCCCGGAGCTGCACCGGCGTAAGCCCGCCGACCGGAGCTGCCGGCGACGCCTTGCCGTTGTGCACGCCCGGGCTGATCCGAATCGGGCTCAGCGCAGGCTGCGTGGAGTTATTGCGGCCGCCGGTCGCCAGCGCGCCGGTGGCAGCGAGCGCGCCCACTGCGACCGCGGCGGCGGCGACCACAGCTATGCCGATCAGCCGGACAGGCGGACGCGACTGCCGGGTGCCTGCGTCCGGCTGGCGGGCGCGCCGCTGGATCCACCTCACGTCATCCCCCGTCCGCTGTTTGCGGCGATTTTACCTATTCGGAAAGTCGCAGCGCCGCCTTCGGGCAGGACCGGACGGCGTGCCTGACACCCTCGACCAGGTTGGCCGGGATCTCGTCAACCAGGATGTTCAGGTTGTCGTTGTCGTCGACCTCGAAGACCTCCGGCACGAGGCCTGCGCAGACCGCGTTCGCCTCACAGGCGTCCCAGTCAGCTTCGACTTTCATCTCGCAGGCTCCCTTCCCAGCTCGCTTAGCGCCTAGTGCTGCCGCACCGGCCGACGGTAGCGCAGACTGTACGGCATGCCAATCCAGGACAAGTTCAGGCTAGCTGCCGAAGCGGCCAGGGGCTTCATGCCAGCGGCGGAGGGACTGGCGCTGTACCGGACCGCTGCGACTTATGGCGCCGTGGGCCCGATCGGCGAGGTCGGCACGTACTGCGGGAAGTC
>DASXIA010000233.1:0-2440 GCA_036488155.1 Streptosporangiaceae bacterium
CGACTTGGCCGCACGGGGTGTAGTGGCGCTCGACCCGCTCGTGTCGTCGCGCACTCCGCTCACGGACGCTGCGCAAGCGTTCGCCGCCGCCGAGAGGCGCGCCGGCCTGAAGGCGATCATCGCCCCTTAGCCTCCTGTACGCGTGGAAGTCGGCCCTCGGCGCTTTGACTCTCATGGCGCTGTGGGCGTGGTCAGGTGAGCAGGCCGCGTGCTAGCTGGCGGGCCGTGTCGATGGCGGGCTGGTGGTCGTTGTCCAGCACGGTCAGCGCTACGTGGTCTGCCCCGGCTTGCCGGTACTCGTTGACGCGGGCCGTGATGGAGTCGGTGCCTCCCCACGCCACCAGCCGGTCGACGAGGTCGTCGCTGAGGCCGTCGATGTCACCGGAGGTGAATCCCATGCGAGCGAAGCTGGCCCGATAGCCCGGGACGCCGGACAGGAACCGCAGCGGGCCGCGGGCGGCTTCCCTGGCGCGGGCCGCGTCCGCCTGCGGGGCGACCATCAGGCTGACGATGAGGGTTGCCTGAGTGCCCAGGATGCCCCGCGCGGTGCGGATGTAGTCCGGCGTCACCAGCAGCAGGACGGCGCCGGCGGCTCTTTCACGGGCGATCTCGAGCTTGCGGGGGCCGAGCGCGGCCAGGATCCGCCGGCTGGCCGGCACTGGCGGCTCGCCCTGGTCGAGCTGGTCCAGGTAGTCGTGCAGCGGCCGCAGCGGCCGGGGTACCTGCGGCCCGCCCAGCCCGGCAATGAAGCGGCCCGGCGCGCTGGCCTGGAGCTCAGCGTAGAGCTGGCCAACTTCGCCGGGTGCGTAGAGGTCCACCGGGATGATGCCAGGGACGACCGGGACCGCCGTGGTGGCGCCTACTACGTCCGCGATCCGGCTGAGCTTGTCGATCTGCCCTCCGCGCAGCCAGATCGCGGAGTACCCGAGTTCCTCCAGCGCGGCCGCCTCATCCAGATGCCTCCCGTCGGCCGAGATCTGCACCGTCATGCCGACAGGCCCAAAGCCAAGCTTGCTCATCGCCACCCTCACCCGCTCCCTGGTTCGCCTGTCCACGACGTTAGAACCTAAAGCTTGCTTTAAGTCAAGCTGACTGCTCAGGGCCGGCTCAGTCAGCGACCGATTGCTGCGCGCTTTGCTCGAGCCGGGGTTCGTCGAGCCGTTGCAGGTGCCGCACGCTCGGTGCCGCGAGCATCGCAGCGACTGCGACGACGCTGACCGCGGCTGCTATCCAGAGCGTGCGGCTCATCCCGATCCCAGCCGCCACCACTCCTGCGAGGGCGAGTCCGAGCGGCTGGCACAGCAGCGAGCCGAACCAGTCATAGGCACTGACACGCGAGAGTGACGCCGGGGGGACGTGCTGCTGCAGCGTCGTCTCCCAGAGCGTATTAAAGAGCATGTTGCCGAAGCCCGTGACCAGCGCTGTAACGACGAGGATCTCCCAGGGCAGCTGCAGCGCGAGGACGATCATCGGCGCGGCGTTCGGAATTACCGCAACGCACGCCAGGAGGAGCGGGCGCCGCGGCTTGAGGCGAAGCGCCGTCGCGCCGGCGGCGAGCGCGCCAATGGCCGAAACGACGAGGATCGCCGTCCACGCGCCGGCGCCGCCGTGGCCGCCGTTGATCCACGCCGCGGCGAGCACGAGCCACACCGCGGCCATCATGTTCCCGATGGACGCACTGACTACGATCAGCCAGACCCAGGTACGGGCGACGAAGTCGCGCCAGCCGTCGAGCAGGTCGCGCACGAACGACTGCGGCGGCAGGCTGACGTGCAGCGGCAGGTGCAGGCGCGCGAGGTAGAACGCGCTAACCCCGAAACTCGCCGCGTCAATGGCAAGCGCGTAGCCCGGCCCGACGGTGACGATGAGGATGCCCGCGAGCGCCGGGCCGGCGAACTTCATCGACGCCATCGAGATCCCGCGCAGGGCGTTTGCCTCCTGCAGCCGCTCCGCGCTCACGGTCATCGGCGTGAGCCCGGTCGATGCGGGGTTGAAGAACGCCGTCCCGGTTCCGGCGAACGCCTGCAGTACCATCAGCTCCCAGATGCGCGCGGTGTGCGAGACCAGCAGTGCCGCGGTCGCCGCCTGAATGGCCATGCGCGCAACGTCGGCCGTGAGCATCACGCCACGCCGCGGCAGGCGGTCAGCGAAGACGCCGCCTACGAGCAAGAACACCACGAGCGGTGCGGTCTTGGCGGCAATCACGAAGCCGAGGTCACGAGCGGATCCCGTCAGGTCAAGGACCGCCCAGGCGAGCGCAAACGGCGTGACCGCATCGCCGAGCAGCGACACCATCTGTCCCGTGAAGAACAGGCGGAACTCGCGCTCTTGCAGCGCGCCGAGCGGGATCCGCCGCACCTGGCCTGCTTCCCTGGGTCAGCACCCTTGCGGGTCTACGTCTGCTCCATGAGATTATGTGCCGGCTCAAACTGACACGGGC
>DASXIA010000245.1:0-8696 GCA_036488155.1 Streptosporangiaceae bacterium
GTTCCGCTGGCTCGCCCAAATGCGCGATGCTCTCGGCGAAAAGTTCATCACCGGAATAGCCCTCTACGCCGGCAACGAGGTTCTGCCCTTCGGCGACCGCCTGCTCGCCGCTCCCATTTCCGCTTTGTGGGAACTCTGAAGAAGTGCGCGAACCTTCAGAAGACCGACAGCTCAACGCATAGGCGGCGGCGTGTGCGCGCCGTCGGCGGCGGGCGGAAACTGCCTCGTTCCGCTCCTATCGCGGTCGTTGTCCACAGGGTGTCAGATCCGGCGTCCGCGCGCCGCTCGCGTGGAATGCTGAACCAGTGCAGCTGCAACTGAGGCAGGACGACGAGGTTGGATTCGGTCGGGTCCGGGACCGGCTGCTGGACGGGTTCCGCAGCTGGCTGAAGGCGCAGCCTGGGCTGGATGAGGCGGCGGCGCACGATGCCACCATCGACGCAGGCATCGCGCTGGACTGGAAGTTCGGCTACGGTGACGGCCACCTCGGCCGCTGGACCACCGGCGACGTTGCGGAGTTCCTGCTCAGCTGGTGCCCGCGCAAGCTCAGCGTCTCGCAGGCAGACAGCGTGAGCATCCCTGGCAGTATCGCCGCTTTCACCGACTACCTGGCGGCCGAGCGTCTCCTCGCGTCGGGATCGGCGTCTCCGGCGCGGCTGCGCGCTGCCGCTACCGGCGCGGCCGGCGAGTTCGTAACTGCGATGGGAGACCCGGCCCGCTTCGGGATGGCCAAGTCCATCTTCTCTGGCGCGCTCGCGGACGGGGCCGACCCAAGCGATCCGGCGCAGCTGGAGGACTGGGTGACCAGGTTCAACTCGCTCAGCGACGAAGAGCGGAGGGCGGTCCTGCCCGACACCGCCTTCAGTAGCGGCGGTGCCGCAGGCAGGAGCGCGCCGGCCTCGATGTCGCTGCCCCCGGTGCCACTGCCGCCACCGGAGGCGGTCCAGGCATCCGAAGCGGCCGCGCCGGTGCTGAGGATGTTCGCGGAGCTGGCTAGGTTCGCCGGTACCGGTCGGCAGCTGACGCAGCGGGGGAACTTGACCATGGCCGACGCCCGGGCCCTGGTTCCGCTGCTCGGTAGCGACGACGTGCTGGACGAGCGCGTTGGCGCCCGCACGTTCAAGACACGCAGCTCGGCTGAGCTGCCGGTGCTGCAGCTGGTGTTCACCTGGGCAAAGAAGGCCGGAATGCTGCGCGTCCGGCACGGTAGGGTGCTCGCGACCAAGCGCGGCCTGGCACTGACCGCGAACCCGGCCGCGGAGTTCGGCCGGGTCCTGGATGCATTACTGGCTGCAGGGCCGCTGACTGCCCAGCGCGTTCCCGGGGCGTGGCTGGACTGGCCGGACGTCGACAAGCTGCTGGACAGCATCGTGCTGCACCTGCTCGTTCCGCCGTACGCAGGCCGGCGGCCGGTGCCTATCGTGAAGCTGGCCGAAATGGCCACCGAGGTGGTGCTCGGCACGTTCGTGTTCGATCGGCTCGCTGACGAGCACGTTGCCGGGCGGATCGGCTGGGACGTGGCCAGAATCGCGGACGCGCTCGAGCTTGCCGGCGTATTGCGCCGCAGCGGCGCGGCCGAGCAGGAGCCCAAGGTCGGACAGCCTCTCCGGCAAGGCGGTGATGTAGAGCTCACCCCGGCCGGGGTAGCAGCCCTGCAGGAGCGGCTACCCGCACTCGGGTATGACGTCCCAGTGTCCGGCCTGCTCGCGACCGCCACGGCTGCCGAGCTGGTGGCCTCCACGGCTGCCGAGCTGGTGGCCGGCCTTGATGCGGCGGACTCCCGTGCGCTGACCGCTGAGGTCGATGCCTGGCTCGACCGCCGAACCCCTGAGCAGGCCGCGGTCGAACTGGCCGCCGCCGTTGCCGAGCTGGCTGAGCCCTCGCTGCAGCACCTCGCGCTGGCGATGCTGACCGACCTCGGCCCCGAGCTGGCCGTCCCGCAGGTACGGCAGCTCGCCGAGAACCCGGCGTCGCGCGGCTTCGCACTGTGTTGGCTCGCCGACAACGGGATGCTCGACGCGCAGGCACTGTACGACTCCGGGGATCTGGACAGCTTCGCCCAGGTGCTGTTCCAGCGGCTTCTCATGACTGAGCCAGCTGGGATGCTGGCGACTCTGGCGCTAGCCGGCAACGACGACCGACAGGCCCGGCTGGCCACTGAGCTGGGCCTGTCGCCAGCACCGTCGGCTGAGTTCGTGCTGGAGGCAATCGGCGCACACCATCCGGTCGGGCCGGTCGCCAAAGCGGCGCGCAAGGCCCTGTTCCTGCGGCGCTCGCGGGCCGCCGGCCGCCATCAGTAACGGCGCTCGCTCGTTGGGGACGCGGCGGGCGGCCGGTAAGCAACCGCCGAGCGGCCCAGCTTCGCCCGGCCTGTCAGCGGGCTGGTTGATGATGCCGCCGAGGTTGGTCCCCAGAGATGTTTAGCTCCCAGGGGCGCGGGCGCGAACAGCAGTTCACATTCAGCGACAACGCAGAGCCTCGTCGAGCCACGCAGAGCCTCGTCGGCCGACTCTGCCTGCACGGCCAGATTTCTCGAATGAATGATTGCTCGCATGCCGAGCGACGCGCCAACGCTCAGCCCCTCTCGGAACCTCCGGCCTCAGGCTGCACCCGCCGGAGGTCTCGCGCGTTCCCGCGCGCACGCTCTGCAGCAGGCCAGGGCCGGTCCGCAGGTGTTGGCCGCTGGTTCGACGTTAGCCGCCGAGGTATTTGAGCACGGCGAGCACTCTCCGGTGATCGGTACTGGTGGGCGGGAGGTCGAGCTTCCCGAAGATGTTGGTGACGTACTTCTCCACCGCGCTCGGGCTTACCTTCAGCAGCTCGACGATCCCGCCGTTGGAGCGTCCCTCGGCCATCAGTCGCAACACCTGCTGCTCACGTGGGGTCAACCTGCTCATCGGGTCGTCCTTGCGGCGGACCAGCAGCTGCGCGACGACCTCGGGGTCAAGCGCTGTACCGCCCGCGGCCACGCGCCGGACCGCATCAAGGAAGTCGTTGACGTGCGCGACCCGGTCTTTCAGGAGGTATCCGACTGAGTTCGTGGCCTCCGACAGTAGGTCGGTCGCGTAGCTCTCCTCCACGTACTGGGACAGCATGAGGAGCGCAACGTCGGGATACTGGCGGCGGATCACGAGCGCGGCCTTGATGCCCTCATCAGTAAACCCCGGCGGCATTCTGACGTCGATCACGGCGAGATCCGGCTGATATTCGGCAACGGCCTTGAGCAACTGCTCGGCGTCCGGCACTGCCGCGACCACCTCGAACTCGCCGTCTGTAAGCAGCCTGGTCAACCCGTCCCTGAGCAGCACAGAATCCTCGGCGATTACGATCCGCATGGCAGCTCCGCGGTGATGACGGTCGGACCGCCGGGCGGGCTGTCTATGGTCAGCGTGCCATCCACGGATGCTGCACGCTGCATGAGGCCTCGCAGGCCGGTGCCACCATCAGGGTCGCCAGTGCCGCCGAGCTCTGCGCCGCCAGCGCCGTTATCGGTAACGACGATCCTCAGCAGGTCATCCTCCCTGGCAACGGTCACCTCAGCCTGTGTCGCCTGCGCGTGCTTGACCACGTTGGTAATAGCCTCGGACACGATGAAGTAGGCCACGGCCTCAACGCTCGGCACGGCCGGCAGCGGCATGTCCACCTTGAGCCTGACTGGCAGCGGCGCACGCGCGGCGAGTCCCGACAGCGCGGCGGCCAAGCCCCGGTCGTTCAGCACCGCGGGATGCAGCCCCCGGATGAACTCGCGCACCTCGGACAGCGCCAGCAGCGCTTCGTCGTGCGCCTCCGCGATCGCCTGCTTGACGGATTCGGGCACATCGCCGATGCGCGCTCTGGCGATGCCTAGGTTCATCGCCAGCGAAACCAGCCGCTGTTGTGCGCCGTCGTGCAGGTCACGCTCGATCCTCCGGCGCTCTGCGTCGGTCGCGGCGAGGATTGCGGCCCGGCTCTTGGTGATCGATTCGAGCCGGAGCGCGAGTTCCTCACTCTGGCTGGGCCCGAGCAGCGCTCTCGCCAGCGTCTCATCGACGTGAGCCACCTGCCTTGCGAGCCAGGGCGCGGCGAACAGCAGCACGAAGCCCCCGGCGCAGCTGCCTACCGCGGCGGGGGCCGAAGGCGCGCCGACGATGACGTAGGTGATGGCGAGCGCCGGCGCGAGCCAGCAGACGGCCACCACGACGGCGGCAGAGCCTATCCCGACGGACAGCAGGTGAAACGCGATTTGCCGCCAGGTAGTCGCCGACAGCCACGGGCCGACCGGCCATGGCTTGCGCTCTGTCGTCCGCGATCCCGCGGGAATGTCCGTCCCGGCAATGGTCCGCAGCCTGGATCGCTGCAACGCCGTGATTCCCTGCACGGCCAAGAGTCCGGCCACCGGTCCCACGATGACGGCCGCCACATACACGGCAATGTGAGCCGCGTCGCCCGCCCCGGTCACCAGCGCAAAGATCGCAGCGCCCCAGGGGACGCCGATCACGCCCAGCAGCGTGGTGCCGACAGCCGCTACTAGCAAGGCGGTCATTCCGTGCATAGTGGCCCGCCAGGCGGACCTCGACCACAGCGAGCTGACCATGGCTGCCATCCGGCTGGCGGCGGTCAGAATTGCCGAGGTCATGACGTCAACGTACAAGGACATCCGTCGCATCTCTATCGGGCAATCCTGCGCCCCAGGGTGCGGAAATCCCCACCAAAGCCAGGCTGCGCACCCCAGCGACGCTGGCGCCGCGCGCTGGCACCGTCGTAGCCATGATCGAGATACACGAACTGACCAAGACCTACCGATCCACTACTGCCGTCTCCGGCCTGACGTTCACGGTCCGTCCGGGGGTGGTCACCGGCTTCCTCGGCCCCAACGGCGCCGGGAAAAGCACGACGATGCGGATGATCCTCGGCCTGGACGAGCCCACCAGCGGCTCAGTTCTGGTCAACGGCCATCCGGCTAGGAGCCATGTGGCACCGCTGCGCGAGATCGGCGGGATGCTTGACCCGCGTGCAGTGCACCCCTCCCGCAGCGCCTACCACCACCTGCTGGCGATCGCGCAGACCTCGGGAATCGGCAAGTCCCGGGTCGACGAGGTGATCGACGCTGTCGGCCTGCGGAGCGTTTCGAGCCGGCGAGCGGGCAAGTTCTCGCTCGGCATGAGCCAGCGGCTGGGAATAGCTGCCGCGCTGCTCGGCGACCCTGCCACGGTCGTGCTTGACGAGCCGGTCAACGGGCTGGACGTCGAGGGCATCCGCTGGATCCGCCGACTGCTGCAGGATCTGGCCGCCGAAGGCAAGACCGTCTTCGTGTCCTCGCATCTGATGAGCGAGATCGCCCAGACCGCAACGCACCTGATCGTGATCGGCCGCGGTCAGTTGCTCGCCGACACCAGCATGGACGAGTTCATGGCTACAGCCGCACCGACCACTGTGCGGGTCCGCAGCTCTGATCAGGACGCGCTCGCCAGGATGCTTCGCGGGCCGGGAGTAACCGTCACCCCGGCCGCAGACGGCGCGCTGACCATCAGCGGCGCGTCCGCGGGCCAGGTCGGCGCCGTGGCCGGCGCTGCCGGGATCACCGTGCTCGAACTCGCCACCGAGCAGGCGTCCCTGGAAGACGTCTTCGTTGGCCTCACCCAGGATGCGGTCGAGTACCGCGCCGTCATCTGACCTCCACCCCGAGCACCGCCAAAGGAGCAAACAATGACTGCCACCACTCACGACCCGATCACCGGGGCACTGCCCCCTTACCGGCAACCGCAGCGGGTCACTCAGTTGCGCGTGATGCGCGCCGAGTGGACGAAGCTGCGCACACAGCCATCCGCCTACTGGGCGCTTCTGTCCACGGTCATCCTGGTTGTCGGCTTCGGCATCGGCTACAGCCTGCTGCGGGTGGCCAGGCCGCCGCACGGCGCCGCGATCGCGTCGTTCGACCCCGCCGCGATCAGTCTCTCAGGCGTGCAACTCGCCCAGATCGCCGTCGGCGTCCTCGGCGTGCTGCTCATCACGAGCGAGTACGCGACCGGGCTGATCAGGACCACGTTCGCCGCGGCGCCGCGGCGGCTACCGGTGCTGTGGGGCAAGGCGGCCGTGCTGGCCGCCGCCATCACCGCGGTCAGCCTGCCCGCCGCATTCGCCGCCTTCGCGAGCGGTCAGTCGATCCTGAGCCGCCAGCACCTGTCAGTGCCGCTCAGCCAGCCTGGAGTCGCTCGTGCGGTCATCGGCTGCGCGCTCTATCTCGCGGTGGTCGGGCTACTCGGCCTCGGCCTCGGCGCCGTGATCAGGAGCGCGGCCGGCGGGATCGCGGCGCTGTTCGGCCTGCTGTACGGCCTCCCGCTGGCGGCGAGCTTCCTGCCGGGCAGCATGGCCGCCGATGTGACCAAGTACCTGCCGGCCAGCGCAGGCCAGGCGGTCACCACCGTCCAGCCAGACCCGACCATGCTCCAGCCGTGGATCGGATTCAGCGTGTTGTGCGCGTACGCCGCAGTCCTGCTGGCTATCTCCGCTGCCCGGATGCGCCGCGGCGACGCGTAGCCCGCGCACGAGCTGATCCACCTCTTCGGGCGCCGTCTACGACGGCGCCCGAAGGCGTCCGTCCCAGCTGGACTGGCCGGGCAGGCAGGCGTCGCGGTAGGAAGGCCAGCACCTACATTCCACGCAGGAACGACAGCCTGCCCTGGCCGACGCCATCGATGAGCGCGCCCGGAGAGACCTCGGAACAGAGTCCTGTGGCACGAGACGGACAGTCTGACGACCCCGAGAATCTGCTCACCAGGACTCGTAACCCGCCTGACCTGGACTTCTAGGTGGCGCCCCGAGCAGGACTCGAACCTGCGGCCTACTGCTTAGGAGGCAGTCGCTCTATCCGCCTGAGCTATCGGGGCTGAAGCCGCCCGGGCCGCCGTCCCGCCTGCCAGGTCGGACGCCGCCGGGAGCCGGACTAAGCCTAGCCGGTATCGGCCCGGGGACGGCACCGCCGCCAGGACACTATGCGGGGACGCATGCAGGCACTGGCCGCTGCCCGGATCGTAAGGTAGACCGCATCCGGACAGCTAGCCAGGAGCAGCACCTGACAGACATCCCAGGAGCTTAAATGTCAAGCCGCCACGGAAGATTGAGAGAGGTTTTCGCGGTGGCCCCAGGCGGTGGCCTCGTTGTAGAGGGTGCGGGTCTTAAGGCATCCGTGCAGGATGCCGACGAGTCTGTTGGCCAGCCGTCGCAGCGCGTCGTTGTGTTCGATGCCGCGGGCACGGAGGTCGTCGTAGAAGGCGCGGGCGCCGGGCGAGGCGGTCAGCGCGGAGAAGGCCTGCGCGTTGAGCGCGTCAACGAGCCGGTCGTTGTGGATAAACCGGGCGGTGACGACTTTCTTCTTGCCCGAGGCGCGGGTGATCGGGCTGGTGGCGGCGTAGTTTTTGCGGGCTTTTCCGTCACGGTAGCGGTGCGGGTCGTCGCCGAATTCACCGAGCACCCGGGCGCCGGTGATGGCGCCCATGCCGGGCTGGGACAGGTAGATCTCAGCGTCCGGGTGCTGGCCAAAATGCTGCCTCACCTGCTCCTCGAGGGCGCTGACCTGCGCGTTGAGGGTGACGATGACGGCGATGAGGGACCGGGCGGTGGCTGCGTAGGCGGCGGTCAGGGCCGGGGGCTGGCCCAGCTGCTCGCCGCGCAGCGCGGCCAGGATCGCGTCGGTCTTGACGGCGATCTTGCGGCGGCCGGCGTGCTTAAGCACCGCCGAGACCTGCGCACGGGTCAGCTTCGCGGCCCGGGCCGGATCCGGTGCCTTGCCCAGCAGCTCCAGGGTGTCGGGGGCGTCCAGGTCCTCGAAGGCCGCCAGCGCGGCCGGGAAGTACTCCCGCAGCTGGTGCCGCAGCCGCTGCACCGCGCGGGTGCGTTCCCAGATCATCGTCTTGTGCATCCGGGCCACGACTTTGATCCCCTCCGCCTCGGCGGAGTCACCCGCCGCCGGGCGCAGCTGATGGGAATCGGTGCGCACCATGTCTGCCAGCATGTGCGCGTCCGCGCCGTCGCTCTTCGCGCCGGACACCCCGTGCCGTTCCCGGTACCGCGAGGCCTGCAGCGGGTTCACCGGGAACACCACATACCCCGCGGCGATCAGCGCCGCCACCCACGGGCCGCGGTCGGTTTCGATCCCGACTACCACCTCCGCATCTACCTCATCCTCGCCCAGGTACCGGCCGATCAGCTCATGCAGCTGCGTTATCCCGGCCACCCCCTCCGGCAGCCGTTTTTTCGCCAGCACCTTCCCGGACGCGTTCATCACCTCAACGTCGTGATGCTCTTCCGCCCAGTCATCACCCACGTACAGCCGCACCGGCACTCCCGTCAACGATGTCGAAACGTGTCAGCAGCCTGCGGGAGAACCATCAGCGACCTAATGAAACAGTGCTCACGCCAGCAGGCGGGCACGACATCCCAGCAGCGATCAACTCTCCCGGTCACCGGCAGGGGCACGATCTGTCAGCAGGGCTCAAAACCCAGGAGCAAACAGTGCTCACCTGCCGGCGGCCACCAGGTACCGAGTCTGCCGGATGGCCGACCCGCTAAGACTCATTAGGAGCGCTGACGTGATGAACGAGAGCTTTGCGCCCGAGTTGTGGCACGGGATCACCGGCATCTACTCGGCCATCCTGGAACATCCGTTCGTCACCGGGCTAGCCGATGGCAGCCTGCCGCGGGAGTCCTTCGAGTTCTAC
>DASXIA010000274.1:0-21987 GCA_036488155.1 Streptosporangiaceae bacterium
CAAGCAGCTTGCGATCGCGCAGGAGTTGCTTGACCCGGCTTACCGGCAGGCCGAGCTGCTCAGCGACGTCCGGAACTGTTAGCCAGGCACCGACGATGGCGTCGGTTGAAGGGTCGATCTGTGCCACGTCTGCAGCTTCCCACATCCTGCGACCGCCGAAACCCGCTCCATCGGTATCAAGTCCGGCGCGCACGGTAATCATGCGGCTAACCGCTGCCCGCAACATGGCAACGAGTTCGTATCAACCGGTCACCGCACCATCCCGGATCGCAATGCGCGGATCCGCCAGTCTGTCCGGATCCACCGGGCTGCCCGCCTCGATAAGCCTCCGCGCCTGGAGCAGGTCCCTGGGCAGCCCGACGGTCAGCGTCGCGACTAGCCTGTCGCCGGAAAGCCAGCAGGCGGCCCACTTAGCCCCGGCCGGGTCACCCCGCCAGATCAGCCGTTCGGCCGCGCCGTGCCAGCCCGCGTACTGCACCATCCGGCCGAATTGCTCTGACCAAAAATAGGGAACGGGGTTGTACTCGGCACTCGCGCCAAGGATGTTCGCGGCCGCGACTTCCGGAGCGTGCAGCGCGATGTCCCAGTGCTCGAATCGCAGTTGCCGTTGATACCGGCCGGACCAGAACGACGCGCAGTCGCCTACCGCGAACACGCCCGGAACAGAGGTTCGCAGCTGCGCGTCCACGGCAACACCGTTGTCCAGCCGCACGCCCGAGCCGGTCAGCCAGGACACTGCCGGGCGCACCCCGACCGCAGTCACTACCACGTCTGCAGCCAGCACGTCGCCGGAGCCAAGGACAACGCCGCCCGGCCGGATGGCTGCCACGGTCTGCTTCAGCCGCAAGTCCACCCCGGCGCGGGCGTACCAGGGGACGGTCGCGAGGCCCACCTGCGATCCCACCGCGGCAGCCAGCGGTGCGTCCGCTGCCTCCAGCACGGTAACGGCCGCACCGCGCGCGGTAGCGGATGTCGCCAGCTCTGCACCGATCCAGCCGGCCCCGACGATCACTAGCCGCACGCCTGGTTCCAGCAGATCGCGCAGCGCAAGCGCGTCATCGGCTGTGCGCAGCACGCGCTGCGGACCGTCGCCGCGCAGCCGGACCGGGACCGCCCCGGTGGCCAGCACGGCGGCGTCCCACTCGTAGTCGGCGGCGTCGGTACGCACGACCCGGTGACCGAGCCCGACCGCGGTTTCGCCCAGCCGGATGTCCACCGCGAGTGACTCCATGTCAGCCCGCAGGCTTGAGTCGTCTAGCTCGCCGGTCAGCATCTTCTTAGACAGCGGCGGCCGGTCGTACGGCGGTCGCTGCTCGGCGCCAATCAGCGTCAGCGCCCCGCCGTAACCCTTGGCTCGCAGTTCCTCGGCCACCCGCAACCCGGCTAGCCCGGCTCCGACTACGACGACCCTGGCCGGCTCGGTCATCCGCCCTCGCTTTCGCTACTCACAACCGGGGAACGCTCGCCCACAGTCTCCACTAGTGCGCGGCAGCCTCCGCTAATGCCGGATCAGTCAGCTTCGCACGAGGGAGTCAGGCAGTGTCCCAGTCCTCGCCACTACCGGCTGGACAGCGCTGTGGACAGGCAATCCCGACGCCCATGACCCGAAACAGCTGGGCAGGACCACCGGCTGCGGGCGGACCTGGCGCGTTGTCACGCCGATCGCGGCTGCCCGCTCGCCACAGCAGACCTCGTTCTCAACGCGGCGACAGCTGACCGGGCCCGGCTGACCGGGTTCGGGTCCGGGCGTCACGGCTGGATCTCTGCCTACTGTCCGACAGCGACTGATGCCGCGCTGGCGTCAAAAGACGGCAGAGCACGCGGGACGCGGGCCAGTGTGCAACTTCATCACCACGAACGGCGGGCTGACCTGGACCCCCGTCCGCCAGGGACTGCGCTTTGGCGGAACTGGGACAGCTTCGATTTCGTGCTCACGATCACGGTGCTGACCACGGTCAGCCAGCGCGCGGGGGTTTCGGCTGGAAGTTCCGGGCTCAGGCCCGACCGCAGCGCTGCCGCGCCTGTTCCGAGCCTCCGATTCGGTGCGGACCCCGGCATCGTTTGTTCCGCGGCTGCGCTTCGGCGCGGCGGACTGACCACCGGCGGCTAAGCTATGTGTTTATCGCGCGGGAGTCCGGTGCTGACCGGACTGAGAGGGCGGCTGGCGAGCCGCCGACCGCAGGAACCTGATCCGGGTCATGCCGGCGAAGGGAGCCGAACTTGAGCGTCCCGGCACCTGGCCAATGCGACGTCTTGATCGTCGGCGGCGGGGTCATCGGCATGAGCATCGCCTGGCGCGCGAGTCAGCAGGGGCTATCTGTCGTAGTCGCCGATCCCCGGCCCGGTCAGGGCGCCACCCATGCGGCAGCTGGCATGCTCACGCCGGTGGCCGAGGCGGCCTATGCCGAGCGGAAGATCTTCGCGCTTGGTCAGGACTCGCTGCGGCGTTACCCGGACTTCGTGTCCGAACTGCAGGCCGTCACCGGGCTGCCGACCGGGTTCCGGCAAGCTGGCACGCTCCAGATCGCCTACGACAGCGATGACCTGGCTCTGCTAGCCGAGACCCGGGTGCTCCAGGAGTCGTTTGGGGTGCACCTGGAGCAACTCACAGCGCGGGCCTGCCGCGAGGCGGAGCCCATGCTCGACCCTTCAGTCCGTGGTGGCTTGCTGGCACCTGACGACGGGTCAGTCGATCCCCGTTTCCTGGCCGTTGCCTTGCAGGAGGCAGCTCAGGGCAGCGGCGCTCGACTGGTACGACAGCCCGTCACCGAGCTCCGCACTGCCGCCGGGCGCGCCAGCGGAGCCCGGCTGGCCGACGACAGCGTGATCACCGCGCGGTGGATCGTACTGGCAGCTGGGTGGGAGTCCGCGGCGCTGCCCGGACTGCCCGCTGGCGTAGCGCCGCCGGTCCGCCCGGTGAAGGGCCAGATCATCCGGCTGCGGATGACCAGCGCGACAAGCTCGGCCGGGCTGCCGCCGGGGTTGCTGCAGCGGACCGTGCGCGGAGTGGTCCGCGGGTCGAGCGTGTACCTGGTGCCGCGCGACAACGGTGAGCTTGTGATTGGCGCAACTCAGGAGGAGCTCGGGCCGGACACGACGGTGACAGCCGGCGGGGTCTGGGAGTTGCTCCGGGACGCGCGCGCGCTCGTGCCCGGCATCACCGAACTGGAACTGCAGGACGTGACGGCGGGACTGCGGCCGGGCACGCCGGATAACGCGCCGGTCCTTGGCCCGAGCGAGCTGCCGGGCCTGGTGCTCGCGACCGGGCACTTCCGGGCAGGGGTGTTGCTAGCCCCGGTCACCGCGGACACCATAGCCACTTACTTGCGGACCGGTACGCCCGACCCGATCTGGGCCGCTTTCGGCGCCGGCCGGTTCCGGGCGCGCGCTCACAGCCCGCGCCAGGATCAGGGTCTGCCGAAGGAGGCTGCGGCATGCAGGTAATCATTAACGGCGAACAGCATCAGGTGCCCGCCCCGATCTCCCTCGCGCAAGCAGTAGCACTGCTGACCAGCGCGCAGACGGGCGTTGCGGCCGCGGTGAACGGTGACGTCGTGCGGCGTGCCGCGTGGAATGCCACGTCGCTCACCGACGGAGACGAGGTCGAAGTGCTGACTGCGGTCCAGGGAGGCTGACGGTGGACGATCCGCTGTTGATCGCCGGCGAGACGTTCAGCTCCCGGCTCATTATGGGCACTGGCGGCGCGCCGAGCCTGGACGTGCTGGACCGCGCGCTCGTCGCCTCCGGTACCGAGCTGACCACAGTCGCCATGCGCCGGGTAGCGCCATCCTCGGCCGGCTCCGTCCTCGATCTGCTGGCCGAGCGCAGCATCCGGGTCCTGCCGAACACCGCTGGCTGCTTTACCGCGGCCGAGGCAGTCCGGGTGGCACGGCTAGCCCGCGACGCACTGGGCACCAGGTGGGTCAAGCTCGAGGTCATCGCCGACGAGCGCACCCTGCTGCCGGATCCGATTGAGCTCCTGACGGCGGCCGAGCAGCTCGTTGCCGACGACTTCGTCGTACTGCCCTACACCAATGACGACCCGGTCCTGGCGCGGCACCTAGAGCAGGCCGGCTGCGCCGCTGTCATGCCTCTCGGCTCCCCCATCGGTTCGGGACTTGGCATCCGGAATCACCACAACATCGAGCTGATCGTCGAGTCGGCCGGGGTGCCGGTAATCCTGGACGCCGGCATCGGCACCGCCAGCGATGCGGCCATCGCGATGGAACTCGGCTGCGCCGCGGTGCTGCTCGCTACGTCGGTGACCAGAGCGCGTAGCCCGGAGTTGATGGCCGAGTCGATGCGGCTAGCCGTCACGGCGGGCCGGCTGGCGTTTCTGGCAGGCCGGGTCCCGCGCCGCAGATACGCGCTGGCCTCATCGCCGCCTGCGGGCTGACCGCGCGCCGTCGGGTCCCGCGCCGCAGGTACGCGCTGGCGTCCTCGCCGCGAGCGGGCTGACGGCATCGGCCGGGGTCCCGCCCCTCCGGGTACTCGCTGGCATCGGCGCTGCCAGCAGGCTGACGGGACGGCCAATCTTCCTGGCCATCCGGCCAGCAGGCGGGTGCCGTACCCCGCTCGGAGGGCCGCCCTTAGGCTGGCGCCTGGCCCGGCGCGACCGCGTCCGCCGGCACAGGCACGCCGATACTGGTCGCAGAACGTCACAGGCACCCTAGAATTCTCCCGATGGACACGATGTTGCCGGCACCGATAGGGCAGCTGCTTGACGGGCGATACCTGGTCGAGTCGCAGATTGCCCGTGGCGGCATGGCGACCGTGTACCTCGCTCGCGACGTGCGGCTGGAGCGGACGGTAGCGCTGAAGATCGCCCATCAGGACCTGGCGCGCGACCAGGATTTCATCAAGCGGTTCATCAGCGAGGCGCGGTCGGTAGCCAGGTTGTCGAGCCCGAATGTCGTGGCTGTCTTCGACCAGGGCTCGACTAGTGACTTGCATTACATCGCCATGGAGTACGTGCCCGGCCCGACGCTGCGCGACCTCATTGCCGCCCGCGGGCGCCTCAACCCGCGCGAGGCGCTGGACATCATCGAACGGGTACTGGTCGGCCTGGCGGCAGCACACGAGGCGGGCATCATCCACCGCGACGTCAAGCCAGAGAACGTCCTGCTTGGCAACGGCCGGTCGGTCAAGGTGGCAGACTTCGGACTGGCACGGGCACTGGCTGGAGCCGGTAACACCAAGACCGGACTGCTGATCGGGACTGCCGCCTACCTCGCACCGGAGCAGGTGGCCAGCAATTCCGCCGACGAGCGCAGCGACGTCTACGCGGCCGGCGTGATGCTGTTCGAAATGCTCACCGGAGCGCAGCCGCACACCGGTGACTCTCCGCTTGACGTGGCCTACAAGCACGTCAACTCGGTTGTCCCGGCACCGTCGACCCTGGTCCCGGAGCTGCCCGCGGCAATAGACGCGCTTGTCGCGCTCGGCACATCGCGCGACCCGGAGCTGCGGCCGCCGGACGCGCGACACTACCTGAAGGCCATCACAGAAGTGCGCCGCGGAATGCCGCTGCCGGAGAACGCCCAGCAACCGGATGATCGTGACTCCTGGCCAGCGGTCGGCACAGGGCTGGGTGGCGCTGGTGTGCCAGTGGACAGCACAGGCGCCGCAGACGGCACCGGAGCGGCCGGCCTGGGCGAGGCAGCCAGCTGGGCTGCCTCGTCGAACGGGGCTGCGGACGGCCCGGTGACCGGCGAAATCCTGGTGCCCGGCCATGAGCCCGCCACTCAGCGCTTTACTAGCAGCGTGTCAGGTGCGCACGCTAGCGCCGACCTGAACAGCACTGGTCCGATACATGGCGCCGGGATGCAGTCCTGGGCGGGCGGTTACCCGGCCCAGCCCGGCAACGGGTCCTGGGCAGCCACGCACACCCTGATCGTTCCGGCCGGGCTGGACCAGGACTACGCCGGCGGCAACGGATACGCCGGCCACCGTCGCGAGCGCCGCTACCACGATCCAATCCTGCAACGGTGGCTGTTCAGCCGGCGGATCCTGGTCGTCCTGGCCGCTGTGGTGATCGCCATCGGGGTGTGGTGGCTAGTGAGCGGCCAGTACACCGCCGTCCCGCCAGTGGCGGGCATGACGGTCAGTACTGCGCGCGGCGACCTGACCAACGCCGGCTTTACCGTCGTCACCGGCACGGCGCGGCACAGCGACACCGTGCAAGCTGGCCAGGTGATCACGACAGATCCCGCCGCCGGAGGTCAGATCAGCCACGGCGGCACGGTCACGATCATCCCGTCACTCGGGCCGGTCCTGGTCGCGGTGCCGTCGGTGACCGGCCAGCCATTGGCCCAGGCCGATCACAATCTCAAGGCAGCCGGCCTGACGCCAGGCAAGCCGACGTACCAGACCTCCAGCAGCATCCCGGCCGGCCTGGTGCTGTCAACCTACCCGGCCTCCGGCCAGCACTGGCCTAAGAACAAGCCGGTCCAGGTCGTGGTGAGCAGCGGACAGCCGCTGCCGAATTTCGTCGGCCAGCAAGTGACCGACGCCCAGGGAGCCGCGTCGTCCGGCGGCTACAGCATCAACCCGGTGCCGGACACCAATAGCTCGCAGCCACCGAACACCGTCATCCGGCAGTCCCCGGCACCCGGAACGCCGATCACCAGCGGCGAGGTCGTAACCGTCTACTACTCGAGCCCGCAGATGGTGAACGTCCCGGATGTCACCGGCATGGACGCCAACCAGGCCCAGCAGGTGCTACAGCAGGCCGGCTTCCAGGTGCAGGTGAACTCGATGGGTCCCGGGCAGACGGTGGGGAGTTACTCACCGACAGGGCAGGCTCAGCAGGGTGCGACGATCACTATCAACGTCGGCTTGTTCGGCGGGTTCGGCAACTAGGACGCCGCTGGTGCTGGCCGCGAGCGGTCAAAGCGGCGGACCCTCACCTGCGCGTTCCTGATAGGAGTACCGCTGCTCCTGCCACGGGTCGGCTACGTTGTGGTACCCGCGTTCTTCCCAGAAGCCGCGCCGGTCAGCTGTCAGGTACTCGACCGCGCGGAGCCACTTGACGCTCTTCCACGCGTACAAGGCCGGCACGACCAGCCGGAGCGGGTAGCCGTGCTCGGGCGTCAGTCTGGCACCGTCCCGGTGCGTGGCCAGCAGCGTCTCCTCGGCCGCGAAGTCGCCGATCCGGATGTTGGCGCTGTAGCCGAAGTCAGCCCAGATCATCACGTGTGTCACAGCCGCGGCCGGCGGGTAGCGGCGCAGTATCTCGCCAGCCAGCACACCCGCCCAGCGGACGCCGGGGACAGTGAACTTCGTCACGCAGTGAAAGTCCGCCGTGACCTGGCTGACCGGAAGCGCCGCGACGTCGTCCCAGCGCAGCCTGGTCTCATCCCCAGATTCCGTCGCTCCGAGTATGCGCAGGTCCCAGGTCTGCGGATTGAACGCGGGGACCGGGCCGTAGTGGAGCACCGGCAGGGTCCGCGGTATGTACTGGCCGGGCGGCAGCTCCGGCCCCTGACCAGGCGCCCCAGCCCCGACGGAGGAGCCGTCCTCGCCGGGCCCGCGCTGGTCGTCAGTCACCCGCCGCTCCGGCCCCGCTGCCTGCAAGCCCTCGCCGCGCTCGCCACGTTCGCGCGCATCAGTACCGGGCTGCATCATATCGCGCTGACCTGCCCCTTCCTTGCTGTCGCGCCAGTGCATGCCGCGACGCCGACCAATTGTCCCCAAGGTGCAGCTATCTTGCCACCACGCCGGCTGTGCGTTGGCCGCGCCCACCGCGCAGCGCCGCCGTGCGCCGGTGCGCTAGGCTAGTGCTCGTGCGTAGCGGTTATTGGTTTGGATTCGGCTACCGGCCCGGCCCAGGGACGGTCGCCCGCCAGACTCTGCGCTGACGCAAGGCGACACTTAACTAAGCCCCGGGCCGAAACGGTCCGGGGCTTTCGTCATGATGGGGACGAGGAGGACGCAGTGGTGGTGGTGATGGCCCCCGAGGCCACCGAGAGTGACATCGACGGAATCGTCGGCCTGGTGACCGCAGCCGGCGGCGAGGCATTCGTCAGCCGTGGCGTGTCCCGGACGATTATCGGGCTGGTCGGCGACGTCGAGCAGTTCGGTGCGCTGAACTTGCGTAGCTACTCCGGCGTCAGCGACGTGGTCCGGATCTCGGTGCCGTACAAGCTGGTGAGCCGCGAGCATCATCCGAGCCGGTCTGTGATCACGGTTGGCGGCGTGCCCATCGGGCCGGGTCATCTGACCGTCATCGCCGGACCCTGCACGGTGGAGACGGCCGAGCAGACGCTGACCTCGGCGCGCATGGCACAGGCCGCCGGAGCCTCGCTGCTGCGTGGTGGCGCCTACAAGCCGCGGACGTCGCCGTACGCGTTCCAGGGCCTTGGCGAGGCCGGGCTGCGCATCCTGGCGGACGTCAGGGCCGAGACTGGCCTGCCGGTAGTGACCGAGGTTATAGACCCGGCCACGGTCGACCTGGTCAGCTCGTACGCGGACATGCTCCAGGTCGGCACGCGCAGCATGCAGAACTTCACGCTGCTTCAGGCGGTCGGCTCCGCGAACAAGCCCGTCCTGCTCAAGCGCGGCATGAACGCCACCATCGAGGAATGGCTGATGGCGGCAGAGTACATCGCCCAGCGCGGCAACCTCGACATCGTGCTGTGCGAGCGCGGCATCAGGACGTTCGAGACCGCCACCAGGAACACCCTCGACATCAGCGCCGTGCCGGTCGCCCAGCGTCTCTCGCACCTGCCCGTCATCATCGACCCGTCCCATTCCGGCGGGCGACGTGATCTAGTGCTGCCGCTGAGCCGGGCCGCAGTCGCCGTTGGCGCCGACGGCATCATCGTCGATATGCATCCGCACCCGGCGGCCGCGATGTGCGACGGCGATCAGGCGCTGACCGGCGAGGACATCCGCGAGCTGGCCGACATGGTGAACACGCTCCCCGCGCTGCTGGGCCGGACGCTCACGCCCGCGCCGCAGCCTGCAGGACCCGCCGGAAAGCTTGCGAGCGCGGCCAACGGGGCCCGCGCCTGACTGCCAGGGCACTGCGCGCACCGGGAGCAACAGAGCTTCCGGCGCGCGTCGGCCAGGCATTCGTCAGAGCGCGGCGACAGCCGGGATCACCTGGCTGCCGATGATCTCCAGCGGCCGCAGGTTCCAGACGCCAGGGACGGCCCCGATCGCCATGTCGAACCCCATCTCGGCCAGGCTGCCCAGCTGATCCACGATCTCGGCAGCCCGCTCGCCGTGCTCGCCTACGTCGAACGTGAAGTAGCAAGTCTTCTCGATCTCGTCGAACGAGCGCCCCTCAGCTTCGCAATGCGCGCGCAGCACGTCGAGCTTGCGGCCCAGATCAGGGCCGGTGAAGAGATTGCACGCCTGGGCGTAGCGCGCGACGAGCCGGAGGGTCTTCCGCTCGCCTGACCCGCCGATCATGATCGGCGGGTGCGGAGCCGACAACGCCCGGGGAATGTTCAGCGGCCGTTCGAGCTGGTAATACTCCCCATGGAAGGGTGTCTCGTCGCCTTGCCACATCTGCAGGCAGATGCGCAGCGTCTCCTCAAGGCGCGCGAACCGCTCGGCGACGGGAGGGAACGGGATGCCAAGGCCGCGTGCTTCCTCTTCGTTCCAGGCTGCGCCGATGCCCAGCCACGCCCGGCCGCCGGAGAGCACGTCAAGCGTTGTGACAATCTTGGCCAGGACCCCTGGATACCGGTAGACCGCGCCGGTCACGAGCGTCAGAAGCCGGGCGCGTGATGTGCATCCGGCCAGGTAACCGAGCGTTGTGTACGCCTCGAGCATGTCTTGCTCGGGCGGGCCGATCATCGAGATCTGGAAGAAGTGATCCATGACCGCGATGCTGTCGAAACCCGCGTCATCGGCAGTCCTGGCAACCGCGGCCAGCTGCCTGCCAAGCTGCTGCGCGCTCCCTGCACCGCTGAAGTCCGGAATCTGCAAGCCAATTCGCACGTCGCTCACCCCGGCAACCAAGAATGCCACGGCCGCTGCCGGCTCAGATGATTAGGGCCCGATAGCTTCTTCTTCCAGGTATCTTGGAAAAACCTTGACCAGAACGTTGCCTGCAATGCGGCAATCAACTCTGGCTGAATAGGCGGGGACGTCGGTGCTGAGGATTCGCTCGACTGCGGCGGTGGCGGGACTGGTGCCCGTGTTGGCGCTGGCCGGTGGCTCGGCCCCGGCTATGGCGCGGCAAGCGATGCCACACGCCTCCGGTACCTCACTTCCCGACCCGTCCGATGTGCTGGCCGGAAAGTCGCCGTACCGGGTTCTGGTCAGCAGTCATTTCGGCCGGCCGGCGAATGCGTCGGGTTACTCAGCCATCGTGGTTACCGGCAGGCACCAGGCATGGGCCTTGGGCGGGACCAACCCCGGCGGACCGAGCGCGCCAGTAGCTGAGCACTGGACTGGCGCCGCCATGACGCCGTCCGCGCTGCCAACCGGGCTCACCGGCTTCATCACCGACGCGAGCGCACCATCCGCGGCCGACATCTGGGCAGCCAGCGAATACGGCGGGTACGTACTGCACTGGAATGGCGCCCGCTGGTACCTCGCTAAGCGCTGGGGCCACATGATCACCGGCCTGATCGCGGTCTCAGCGGACGATGCCTGGATCTTCGGCGCAGTTGCAGGCGGCGACGGCACGGGAACGTGGCACTTCAATGGCCGGTCCTGGCAGCGCGCCGCCGGCCTGGCCGGGACGATCAACCGCGCCAGCGCCATCTCGCGCCGCGATATCTGGGCCATCACGACCGGCACCAAGGCGGATTCCGTTCTGCGCTACGACGGCAAGAGCTGGCGGCCAGTGCAAACCGGCCGCGTCCTGGCTGGAGTTGTGGCGAGTGACATCCTCGCGACATCGAAGCGCGACGTGTGGGTTCTGGGTGACGAGGTCAGCGGACGTTCTGTCCGGCTCATCCTTGCGCACTGGAACGGCGCTCGCTGGACCCGGATTGACACTGGCGTGACCGCCTTCGCCGGGCAGCTGTCGGCGGGCCCGCACGGCACCGTGCTCGTCACCGCGACTCCGGCCGACGCGTCGGCTGCCGGGCTGATCTTGCAGGTGAATGCGGCTGGACAGCGACGTACCATGGCCATCCGGTCCGGCCTTGGCAGCGGCGTCGGTGCAGTGGCCGTGCTGCGCGGTACCAGGTCGCTGCTGGCGAGTGGCGGGGTCCTGACCCGGCTCGGCGGAAATGCCGTTATCTGGGAGGGCCGACTCACCCTGCCGGCGCATCGCCGGGATGCTGACGATGCGTGAGGGCCACGTTCCGCTCCGGGGTGTACTCCTGCGCTGCGGCAGCTAGCTCGCCGGCCAGGTCGTCGGCGTCCAGGCGCGACTCGATCTTGCGCAAGTCCGCGATCCGCGCCTTGGTCTCTACCTGACGCGGCGTCAGCAGCGAGCAGCAATCCTGGTCTGGCAGCTCGGAGATGGACAGAGTGGCAATCCGCCGGGCCTCGGCCATGATCTCCGACTTGTCTAGCCCGATCAGCGGCCGGAGGATCGGGAGCGAGACCGAATCGTCGAGCGCGGTGATATTTGTCAGCGTCTGGCTGCTGACCTGGCCAAGCGAGTCTCCGGTCACGAGGGCTGTGGCTCGCAGCCGTCTGGCGAGAGCAGCGCCGGTCTTCAGCATGAGCCGTCGCTGGGCAACGATCTGCAGCCGGCCAGCGCCCGACGCGGCGAGCCGCCGCTGCGCCGTTCCGAATGCCACGACGAACAGACGTGAGTCGGTCTGATAGCGGTCGAGCTGTCGCGTCAGGCCATACGCCTTGTACACCGACTCCGGGCCGGTCAGTGGCATGCCGGAGAAATGCAGGAAATGGCAGCGCAGCCCGCGCCGCATCATCCGGTACGCGGCGACCGGGGAGTCAATCCCGCCGGACATCAGCACCAGGCCCCGGCCGCTCATCCCGACGGGCAGCCCGCCCTGGCCCGGCCAGCCCTGGGTGAAGACGAAGACCTCGCGCTGGTCGACCTCGACAAACACCGTGGTGTCCGGCGAGCGGAGATCGACTGGGTAGCCGTACTCTTCCTGGATGCGACTGCCGATCTGCACGGCCAGCTCAGCCGAGGTGATCGGGAAACGCTTATCCCGTCGCCGGGCGCGGACCGCGAAGGAGCCGGGGCAGCCTGCCGCGAGTCCGACCGCCGCAGCGATGGCCGCCTCCGGGTCTTTCGCGACCCGGACCGCGCGGCAGACCCTGGCCAGGCCCATCACGTAGGTCAACCGCTCCGCGACCAGGTCCACGGCAGTCTCGGCGACAAGGCCGCCTCGTTCCGCGCCAGCGACTCGGACCACGATGACGCCCTCGCGCTGCCAGACCCGTACCTCGATCCCGAGATCGCGCACCGCGCGCCTGATGTTGTCGTGCAGCAACCGCTCAAACTGCTGGCGATTGCGTCCCTTCAGCACGATCTCACCGAGCTTCAGCAACACGCACGGCTCATGGAGCTCGCCGGCGGTGTCAGGATCAGCCTGCTGGACAACGGGCAACGCTTGCGCGGACATCTCTTCAGTCTGCCATCTTGCGAGAGCCGGTGCCTGCCACGCGGCCTGCGGGCGCCAGTCGCCGTCGATCACGCCCGCGCACACGCAGAAGCGGGTGCCCCCGCGGGCTCTGCGGGCTGGCACGGGTACAGCGCGCGTAACCGTTGATCATGCCCGAGGCGGCTCCGGCGATTAACTGGCGCTGGCCACGGTTATGCCCGCTGCCGCCCGCGTCGGCACCCGCTCACGTGGCGTGGCGGGCCGGGGCGGCGGGCAGGACCGCGCACAGCAGTCGGTTCTCCCCGCGCTGCCAGAGCGTGCCAACCTCGGCGAAGCCCGCCGACCGGAGCGCCGCCACATGTACGCTCAGCCGTCCGGCAGGCGAGCCGTGATGCTCAGAATCGACTCGACGCGCCTCTCGTTCGGCGACCAGTGCCGCGAGCGCTGGATCGGCCGCCGCCGATTCCCACCAGTCCGTCCACGTTTCGGTGAGGCCGTCGGGGAACCGCCGCCGCTCTTCACGCTCGATCACCGCCCGGCCGAGGCGGACAAGCGTCGGTTCCGAGTCGTCGTCCCGCATGTGATCACCGTTGAGCAGCAGACCGCCCGGCCTCAGCACCGAGGCGAGCTCGGCATACAGCGCTGCCAGCGCGGGCACGGGCAGCCAGTGCAGCGCTGTAGTGCTGACCGCGGCGTCAGGCTGCCGGTCCAGGTCTAGAGCGGCCGACCAGCCTGCGGTACGGAGGTCGGCATCCACGAAGCGGAGCCCAGGCACTTCGCTCCACGCGGCCTTGCCGAGACCCAGCGTCAGCGGATCGGCGTCGACGGCGACAACAGTGGCGGCCGGCATCCGCCGCAGCAAGCGGACCGCGAGCGAACCCGGTCCGCTGCCCAGGTCAAGGACCAGCGGGTCCGGGCGGCCGACCGCTTCCTCCACCGCGTCGATCAGCGCGGTGAACCTGTCTTCCCGGTCTGGCAGATAGCCCTGCTGCTGAGCATCCCAGCGCTCGATCCACCCGCGCGCCACTTCCGGGCTGATCGGCTGGGGCACCCTCTGACTAACTGCTCCGGGCATGGTTCCTCGCTTCCCGCGGGCAAGCACGACGTGCCTGCCAACTACGTGACTGTCGTATACAGTTTCAGCAGTCACAACCTACGAGGGCGGACATAACTGGTCAAGTGAATTTCAACAGTCACCTCGACGCGGTCATCTCGGTAGCAGTCAGCCTCGTCAACACGCTGACACCGGGTGAGGCCCGTGGCCGCGACTATCGGCCGCCCGCCGGCGAGGCCGCTTGCGCAGCGGTTACGGCAGCGCTGCGGAATGGGCAGCCGTTCGCGCGTCGGGTCACCAGCGAGGAGGCAGGGCTCCTGGCAGGAATCGCGGCGCGCCTGCGCGCGGTGTTCGACGCCGTGGAAACCGAGGAAGTGGACACCGCCGCGAGCCTGGTGAACGCGATGCTGGCCGAGACCGGAGCGCGACCGCAACTCGACCGGCATGACGGGGAACCCTGGCATCTGCATTTCCACGGCAAGGCTGACTCGCTGGCTCAGGGCTGGGCGGCCGGATGCGCGACCGGGCTCGCGGTCGTGCTCGGCACCGACATGTACCGCCGCCTGGGCGTGTGCACGGCACCCCGCTGTGATCGCGTGTACGTCGACGTCTCCAGGAATGGGACTCGCCGGTTCTGCTCGACTACCTGTCAGAACAGGGTCAAGGCGGCAGCTTTCCGAGCCCGCCAGGCCTGAGCTCCGGAGCCGCCGACGGGCGCCTGGGCCGCCCGCGCGCTCCGCGTGCTGGCACACGTTCCGCGCCTGCACGTACGGTCACCCTTCGCCGAGCGTCAGGACGCCTGGCTGCTCGTCCTGCCGCCTGTCGCGGCAAGCCGGACCGACAGCTCGTCCAGCGACAGCCCGAGCACGTCGGCCAAGGCCGCGACCGTGAAGAAAGCCGGAGTCGGCATGCGTCCCGTCTCGATCTTGCGAAGCGTCTCAACCGACACGCCCGCCGCCGTCGCCACCTCGCCAAGGGTGGCTGAACCACGCGCTTGACGGAGAGCAGCGCCGAGGCGTCGCCCTCGTTCGATCTCCCACGGCTGCAGCGGATCTCGGACCATGCCCGAATAATAATACCGGTATGATAATTCGAGCAAGTTTCGCGAGGAGGTCACAGACACGATGGTCGAGCTCAAGACGTCACAGGAGATCGCGCTCCAGCGCGAGGCAGGGCGCGTGGTGGCCGAAGCACTCGCCGCAGTCAAGGAGAAGGCCGAAGTCGGCGTCACCCTGGCCGAGCTGGACCGGATAGCAGCCACGATCATCGACAAGGCCGGAGCCGTCCCCGCGTTCTTGAACTACCACCCGTCATGGGCGCCCACCCCGTACCCCGGCGTCATCTGCACCAGCGTCAACGATGCGGTCGTTCACGGAATCCCGAACCGAACCCGGCTGGCGGACGGGGACCTGGTGAGCATCGACTGCGGAGCCTTCGTCGACGGCTGGTGTGCCGATGCCGCGATCAGCTTCGTCGTCGGCACGCCACGCCCGCAGGACCTCAAGCTGATCACGGCAACTGACGCCGCCCTGCAGCGAGGGATCGACGCAGCTCAGCCAGGACTCCAGCTCGGTGACGTCGGCCATGCCATCGGCGTCGTGGCACGTGAAGCTGGGTACGGTCTCCTCGCGGACCATGGCGGCCACGGCGTCGGCCGGGCCATGCACGAAGACCCGTCTGTGCCGAACGAAGGCCGCCCCTGTCGCGGCTACCGCCTGCGTCCTGGCCTGGTCGTAGCCATCGAGCCGATGCTCGTCGCCGACGGAACCGACGAGTACGTGACCGCCCGCGACGGATGGACTATCCGAACGGCCACGGGAGCCAGGGCCGCTCACAGCGAGCACACCATCGCCATTACCGACGACGGGCCAGTCGTCCTGACCGCCCTGTAGCGGCAGCGGGCGTATACGTGGCCAGCGCCAGGCGGCCGCTAGAGGCGTCTCGGACATGATCAACGGCAACTGGCGCCACACTGGTGCAAGCCCGCAGACCACGGGGGCAGGCATCCGGTTGCGCATACTGCGAGCGGACGAGCTACTGAGGGCAAGGACGGGACGTTCCCGGTGTGGATCTTGGTCTTGGAATTATCAGCCGAAGAAGACCTCTGCCTCGGCGTAGCGCTCCGGTGGAACCAGCTTCAGCTCGTCTGTAGCGTCGGCAAGCGGCACCCTGACGATGTCAGTCCCGTGCAGCGCGACCATCGAGCCGAAAGCGCCGTCAGCGACCGCATGGATCGCTTGGACGCCGAACCGCGTTGCCAGCACCCGGTCGAAGGCCGTCGGCGTGCCGCCGCGCTGGATGTGGCCGAGGACGGCGCAGCGCGCCTCCTTACCGGTCCGTCGCTCGATCTCGTCGGCAAGCTGCTGGCCGATGCCGCGATTCCCGAGCCGGACGTGCCCGAATGCATCGACTTCCTCGGCATCGTCGGCAGATGCCTCCCCGCCCGAGATTTTCGGGCGCGCGCCTTCGGCAACAACGACGATCGGGGCGTAGCGGGTCTGGAACCTGTGCTCTACGTACTCACAGACCTGGTCAATGTCGAACGGCTTCTCCGGGATGAGGATCACGTTCGCCCCGCCAGCCATGCCAGCGTGCAGCGCGATCCAGCCCGCGTGGCGGCCCATGACCTCGACGATCAGCGCCCGGTGATGGCTCTCGGCCGTGGTGTGCAGGCGGTCGATGGCTTCCATCGCGATGTTCACAGCCGTGTCGAAGCCGAAAGTGAAGTCAGTCGCGCCCAGGTCGTTGTCAATGGTCTTCGGCACCCCGACGACCTTGCCGCCCGCCTCGTGGAGCTTCCTGGCCATTCCGAGGGTGTCCTCACCGCCGATCGCGATCAGGGCATCGACACCGAGGCTGTCGAGGTTTTCCCTGACGCGCTCGACACCGGTCTTGCCGTCGACCGTGTTGGACTCGTGGCTCGGATTCGTCCTCGACGAGCCCAGAATCGTGCCACCACGCGGCAGAATGCCGCGAACGGTGTTCACGTCCAGGACCATCGTGTCGCCTTCGAGCGGGCCGCGCCAGCCATCCCGGAAGCCGACGAACTCGAAACCGTGCTCGGCTACCCCGGTCCGCACCACCGCGCGGATCACTGCGTTCAGCCCGGGACAATCACCGCCGCCGGTCAGGACTCCGACTCGCATGCCTACCCTTTCTCGCATTCCTAGCCGTCAGACTAGTGCCCATGAGCGTTCTCGCAATTGACGCCGGTACCACCGGCGTCACGGCTCTCATCGTTACCGATTCGGGCACCATCGCGGGCCGCGGATACCAGGAATTCCGGCAGTATTTCCCACAGCCGGGGTGGGTTGAGCACCTACCCGAGGGTATCTGGCAGGCGACCCTCGGTGCCTGCGCGCAGGCGCTGAGCTCAGCGGACTCCCCCGCGATCGCCTGCGTCGGGATCACCAACCAGCGGGAGACCGCGGTGATCTGGGACCGGACAACCCTCGCCACTCCCCGGCGGGCGATCGTCTGGCAGGACCGCAGGACGACGGCGATTTGCGACCGGCTGCGAGCCGAGGGACAGGAGGCCCGGGTGGCGGCCGTGACTGGGCTGCGGATCGACCCGTACTTCACCGCGACGAAGCTGACCTGGCTGGCCGAGAACGAGCCGGCCACCTGGGCGGGCGTGGTCGAGGGAGCGGTTGCTGTCGGGACCGTCGACTCCTACCTGATCGCGCGGCTAACCGGCGGGCGGCGGCACGTGTCCGACGCGTCGAATGCGTCCCGGACCCTGCTGTTCGACATCGAGGCCGGTCAGTGGTCGGCAGAGATGTGCTCGCTGTTCGGCGTACCGCCGCACGCGCTACCCGAAGTCGTTCCGTCGACGGGTGTGATCGGGCACACAGACCCCGCCGCCTTCCTCGGCCTGGCAGTCCCGGTAGCCGGGATTGCCGGGGATCAGCAGGCAGCGTTGTTCGGACAAGCGTGCTTCGACCCGGGAGCGGTGAAGTGCACCTACGGGACCGGCTCGTTCGTGCTGGCGAACACCGGAACGCGGGTAGTGCGGTCGGAGGCTGGCCTGCTGTCGACCGTTGCCTGGCTGGAGCCGTCTGGCTCGCTGACCTACGCCCTGGAGGGATCGGTATTCGTCACCGGGGCCGCCATCCAGTGGCTCCGGGACGGGCTCGGCCTGCTCGACAACGCCGGGCAGAGCGAAGCGCTGGCACGGTCTGTGCCCGACTCGGGCGGCGTGGTGTTCGTGCCCGCGCTGACCGGGCTCGGCGCGCCGGACTGGGATCCATCTGCGCGCGGCACGATATTCGGCCTCACCAGGGGGACGACACGAGCGCACCTTATCCGGGCCGCTCTCGAGGCGATCGCGTTCGAGGTGCGGGACGTAGTTGACGTGATGACGGCGGAAGCGGCAGCGCGGTCCGGCGCAGCACGTGACCCGGTGCATGGCTTCAGCCCCGGCACTGGCGGGCCGGCTCTGCGGGTCGACGGCGGCGCCAGCGTGAATAACCTGCTCATGCAACTGCAAGCCGACCAGATTCAGCGTCCCGTTGAGCGCCCGGTGATCGCCGAGACCACCGCTCTCGGGGCCGCGTTCCTGGCTGGCCTTGCGGTCGGGGTGTGGTCCTCGCGGGATGAACTCGCTGCGACATGGCAGCTAGACCAGCGATTCACCCCCGGTCCGCGGGACGACTCAGCGCATGACCGCTGGCGTAGCGCGGTCGAGCAGACGAAAGGCTGGCGCGGCTAGGGCGAGGGTGCGCCTGATCCCCTGGCCTGGGACTCCCGCTAATCCTCGTCCGCGGCGTCGTGCGCTGCGGGCACTGTCTCGCCCAGCCGCTCCTCCTCGTGCCTGGCCAGGAGAGATTCGCGCCGCAGCGCACTGGTCAGCCGGCCCTTGGCGCGCTGGGCGTATTCGTCGACGTATTCCTGGCCGGATAGCTTCATGAGCTCGTACATGATCTCGTCGGTCATCGCCCGGAGCACGATCCGGTCCTGCTCCAGGCCGTAGTACCGGGAGAAGTCCAGCGGCTTGCCGAACCGCACTCCGGGCCGGACACGCAGCCGCGGGGCTAGCTTGCCTGGCGGCTGGAACTCGAAGCCGCCAACCATCGCGGTCGGGATCACCGGTGCCCTGGCCTCCAGGGCCAGCCGGGCGACGCCGGTCTTGCCGCGATACAGGCGGCCGTCGGGTGTGCGCGTGCCTTCGGGGTAGATGCCAAGCAGCTCACCGGCGGCAAGCACGCGGAGGCCAGCCCGGAGCGCTCGCTCGCTGGCGGCGCCGCCGGTCCGGTCGACCGGGATCTGCCCGATACCGCTGAAGAACAGCTTGCTGAGCAGGCCCTTGATGCCGCGTCCGGTGAAATATTCCGCTTTAGCTAGGAATACCACCTTTCGCGGCAGCGGTAGCGGCGCGAAGAAGTGATCGGAGAAAGACAGGTGGTTGCTCGCCAGGATGGCCGGGCCGGAGCGAGGCACGTTGTCGGTTCCTTCCGCCCACGGCCTGAAGATGAGCCGCAGGAACGGCCCGATGATCGCCTTCACCACCCAGTAGAACACGCCCATATGTTCGCACGTCGCGAGCGATCCGGCGAGAACAACAATGCGGGGACCGGCCTTCAGTGCGCTGACGGGCAACCGCATGCAGCCGCGGAGCCAGGCGTGCGACGATTCGGGAAGGAACCCGGACCACCGGGTACTGCCGAGAGGATCGAGTCCATGCCAGTAATGCCAGGTGCGGAGGCGTACGCCCACGACGGCGGCCCGACCGGCGTCCTGCTCTGCCACGGCTTCACCGGCAGCCCGCAGTCGCTGCGGCCGTGGGCCGAGTACCTTGCCCGCGCCGGGCTTACCGTGTCCCTGCCACGGCTGCCCGGGCACGGCACCACCTGGCAGGAAATGGCCAGGACTCGGTGGGAAGACTGGTTCGCCGAGGTGGTCAGGGCGTTTGACGAGATGCAGTCCCGTTGCGACGACATCTTCCTGATGGGGCTGTCGATGGGAGGCTGCCTGGCACTGCGGCTTGCCGAGCGCAGCGACGAGGCGGTTCGCGGGCTGGTACTAGTCAATCCGTCGCTGACGGCCGATAACAAGCTGCTTTTCGCAGTCGCTCCCGTCCTGAAGATGCTGGTGCCGTCCGTCAAGGGCATTGCCAGCGACATCAAGAACCCGGACGCTCACGAAGTCGGGTACGAGCGGACGCCGACCAAGGCCGCCGCTACTCTGCCGGGCTTGTGGAAATCGACCCAGCAGCATCTGGGCGAGCTGACCCCGCCGGTGCTGGTGTACCGCAGCACTGTCGATCACGTGGTGGGCCCGGCCAGCTTGAAGCTGCTCACTGCCGCGCTGCGGCCGGGGCAGCTCGAGGTGCGTGAGCTAGCCAACAGCTATCACGTGGCCACACTCGATAACGATGCAGAAGCAATATTTGCCGGCAGCCTGAAGTTCGTGCAGATACATAGCCAGGCGAGCCGGGAATCAACAGATGACGCTAGCAGGGAACCAACAGGCAGGGAATGACGGCGGATGAGCGGACCCGGGGACATCGGCGGCGAGGTCAGCGGTGACGAGGCGGCCTGGCGTGACCTGATCGCCCGGTTCGACGGCCCGGCGGATCTGGAAAAAGATGAGCATCCGTGGCCGTCCATTGAGGACCTGCCCGGCACCGCGCTTGCCACGCCCAGCGCCGCAGAGCAGACCCCGGGCGATAGCACCGATCCGCTGACGGCCGCCGACCGTGCCGACGGGGTTCTCCACACTGCCGACCCGCGGAACTACTCACCGCCTGAAGAAGAGGACGAGCGGTATGTGCCCGTACCCCTGCCACCGCCGGCCAAGCTCGACTCCATGGCGAAGGCAGCCTGGGTTGCGGTCATTGGCGGGCCTGCCTACCTGCTGATCGCCGGTCTCTTCCTGAACCTGACGGTCTCTCCGTTCGCTGCGTTCATTGCCGTCGCAGCCTTCATCGGCGGATTCGTTGCCCTCATCGTCAAAGCCGGGGACCGGTCCCGGCGCGACGACGATGACGACGGTGCCGTGCTGTGAGGCTTGGCCTTGCTAGCTGTACCGGGCCAGGTCGGCAGCGCCGATGAGCCCGGCGTCCGGACCGAGCTCGGCTAGCCGCACATCAGCCATCTGGCGGTAGGAACGGCCGGTCAGACCGTTGTGATAAGCCGTCCGGGCCGGGCCGAGGAGCAAGTCGCCCGCCTCCGACACTCCGCCGCCGATTACGAAGCAGCCCGGATCGAGGATGGCGGCCAGGTCGGCCAGGCCGGAGCCAAGCCAGCTGCCGACAATTTCGAAACAGCGGACCGCACCCACGTCTCCTTCGCGCGCCGCCCTAGTGACCGCTGGACCGTCGATGCCGTCCGGGCGGCCGCCGCCAAGCTCCAGCAGCCGCGTTGCGGCTTCCGGCGACCGGCGGGCGAAGTCGCGGGCTTCCGCTACGAGTGCGCTGCCGCTGGCATACTGCTCCCAGCATCCGCGGTTTCCGCAGCCGCACAGCCGGCCATCCGGCACGACGCGGTAGTGCCCAGGCTCGCCGGCGGAGCCGAATCGACCGCGATAAAGCCGGCCGTCGAGCACGATGCCAGCCCCGATCCCGGTGCCCACGGTGATGAGCAGCACATGCTCCTGCCCGCGGGCGGCGCCCAGCTTCGCTTCTGCCCAGGCCGCAGCGTTCGCGTCGTTCTCGACCACAACGGGCCGGCCGATACGGGCCTCAACCAGCTTCTGCACCGGCTCGTCACGCCAGGCGAGATTCGGCGCGAACAACACCGTCGAGCGCGTCTCATCCACAAAACCAGCGGCGCCAATCCCGACGGCATTCACCTCGTGCCTGGCCTGCAGTTCATTCACTGCGCCAGCGATCACGTCGATGGTGCTCTCCGGGTGGGCAGCCGGAGTTTCTCGCTTCAGCTTCTCAACGATCTGCCCCGTCTCGTCCACCACGCCAGCGGCGACCTTCGTGCCGCCGACATCAACGCCGATCGTCAGGCGCATGCCCCGGCCCGTCTGAGTGGTCGTCAGCATCGTTGTCCCCGTCGGCTTCAGCCGGCTTGGTGGCCGCGCCCCACGGATCCGGTTCGCTGCCTGCCGCGCTTGCGGGCCGATCGGCTGCCTGGTCAGCCGGGCCGGAACCGTTGCCATGCGCGGTGGCGCCCGGCACGCTCTCCGGCGAATCGGAGTCGCCGCCGCCCGGCAGGCCTACCAGCCCATGCCGGTCCCGGCGCGGATCTTGCGCTGCGCTGTCACGCCCTGGCTGGCTCGAAGCCACGTGCTGATGGTCCGACGCGGTAGCGCTGTGCGGCGAGTCACTTCCAGGCCAGGAAGCGGCAGCCGAGTCGGCGGCGGCACCGGAAGTGGCGGACGGCGCGCTCTCCCGTGATGCGTTATCGCGGGGCGAGCTGTCTCCCGCTGGGCCGGTCGCAGTGCTACCTCTGTCTGTGCTGTCCCTGGCTGTGCTGTCCCTGGCTGTGCTGT
>DASXIA010000300.1:0-10887 GCA_036488155.1 Streptosporangiaceae bacterium
TGGACTGCCGGGGACGAGTAGCCGTACCTGGCACTGAGCGGAGCTGCCATGGCTTCGAGGACTGCCAGCTCGTGCCTGTCCCGGTCTCGCCCGGCAGGAAGGTTCGCGACGATCGAGAGCGCCTCCTTGTGGAGCCGGATAGCCTCGGCATGGGCAAACATTCCGGCAGCGAGATCGGCGGCGCGCCGGTAATAGGCCACTGCCCGCCCCGGCCGCCCGCCGCGCGCATACTGCTCCGCGAGCTGAGCAGAGACCGCGTCCGCGTCATCAGTGTGCAGCAGCTCCAGAGCCTGCGCCACGCGCCGGTGCAGCAGCCAGCGCTTCGGCGGGCTGACTTGCGCATACGCCGTATCGCGGAGCAGATCGTGGGAGAAGTCGTAGCCGTCGCCGAGCTCGCGCATGATCCGGCGGCGCCACAGCTCGTCGACAGCGCCTACCACGATCCCGGCGTCGAGGTCACTCGCCTCAGTGAGCAGATCAAGGCTGAAGTTCGTCCCCACCGCCGCAGCAAGGCCGGCCACCTCCCGCGCGGCCGCGGTCGCCTGGTCGATGCGGTGGCGCAGCACTGCTGTGAGATCCTCGGCCGGCATCGGAGTACTGCCGGGATCGACACTGCCCCGCACTGCCTCAATGACGTACAGCGGGAAGCCTCCCGTCGCCGCCTGGAGCAGGTTCACGTCGCCCGTAACCAGGGGCCGTCCGGAGATCGCCTCGGCGAGACGTGCCGTGTCCGCCGCTTCCAGCGGGCCGAGGGACAGCTCCGTCATCAGTCCGGCGGCCCGCATACGGACTGTCCAGTCAGCGAGTTCAGGGTCTTCGTCGAGGGTGTCGTCCCGCAGTGTCCCGGCCACCAGGACCGGGGTGCCAGGGGCAAGGGCGAGGAAGAACGTGACGAAGGCCAGCGTCTCCTGATCGCACCATTGAATGTTGTCCAGCACAAGCAGCACAGGCCGCCCAACCGCAATCAGTGCCCGCGCAAGGCCCTCGAAGAACCGGTGGCGCTGCCAGGCATCCGCCATTGACCTCGAGCCTGCCGCGCGTTCTCCGCGCCCACCGGCCGGCACCAGCCTGCCCACTTCGGCGCGCCAGGCCGGATCGAGCGTCGCCGCCGCTGCCTGAACCGCCGGGTTCCGCAGCCAGTCCGCCACCGGCGCCAGGGCCAGCCGCCCCGATGTTCCGAAGCACTGGCTGCTCGCCACCACCGCGCCTTGCAGCCGTGCCAACTCGGCGATCTCGGCTACTAGCCGCGTCTTGCCGACGCCAGCGCCGCCGCCGACCAGCGCCAGACCGGGGCGGCCTGCCGCGGCGGTCCGCCACAGGTCCTGAAGCAAGCTGAGCTCCCGAGACCGGCCAACGAGCTGGGCTGCGGCAAACCCGGAACGGCCGACGGCAGGCTCCGTCGTCGGTAGCCTTGCGCCGGCTGGATCGGTGTGAGCCATCAAGCGCTGGAATGCCTGCCGCGTCGCGGCGTCCGGAATGACGCCGAGCTCACGCTCAAGGACCGAAGCGCAGTGGTGATAGGTGCTCAACGCACCAGCGCGGTCGCCCAGGTCCGCCTGCAGCCGCATCAAGGTCCGGTAGCCGACCTCCTCCAGCGGTTGCAGCTGGATGCGGCGGCGGGCGGCATCCACCGCTCCGGTCAGGTTCCCAGTTCGTACCCGCGTCTCACAGAAAAGATCACACAAGTCCACGCACTGGCGCTCGAGCGCTGACCTAATCTCGAGCAACCAGTCTTCGTACGCGCCGGGAAGGAAGTCACCCCGGTACTGGGCAATGGCCTTGGAAGCGTGAGCGAGGATCCCCTCGTCATCCTCCGACGCCGCCGCCGCCAGCGCGGCCTTGCGCTCGATCTCGAACGTGCGTACGTCGACGCGGCACGTCTCGGTGTCACGCCAGCACAGATCCCTGGACATCACAACGAGGGAAGGCTCGTCTCCCAGCACCTGACGCAGGTTGTGCAGCTCGCGGCGCAGGTTGGTCAGCGCCTGTGCGTCGGTCGAATCCGGCCAGAACAGTCCCGCGATGCGCTGCCGCAGCTGGGGAGACCCGGCGTGGGCGACCAGAAAGCCGACGAGGGCAATCGTCCGCGACGAACGCGTCCGGACGCTCCCGGTCTCGTCGTCGGTGATTGCCTGGTCGCCCAAGAGAGACACGTGCAGCATTTCGACGCAGCCTCCTGACACCCCAGGTTAGACCGAAGTTACTTGATCTCGAGCATGCAAATATGCATCACGACCTCCCGAAACGCTGTCCAGGGCAAGATAGCGTCCTGGCTACAGGACCTCGGCCGGAACGGCGAGGTACCCGTCCGGCGAAGATCATCGGTCCTCCAAACGGATGCGGATGCGCGGCCACGACGACGCGCAGGCTGCCATCTCACGGCTGCGCTCCGCAGCTCAGATCGCACCAGCTCACGGCGGCATCGGACTGCTCCGGCGCTGCCAGCGTGACCGCGAAGGACAAGGGATTCCACGTTCCGCTCCGGGCGTTCCCCCGGCGGCCTAGCACGAGCGCATGGGACCCGAGCGCTGCGCGAACGCCTTGGTTCATACCTTCGGCCGTGCACCGAATTTCAAACGACGCACCCGAAAGGGACGATATGACAACATCAGCCGGCATTGGCACCGCTCCGTCTGAGGAGCTGGCTGCTGCCGCGCGCGGTGACCTGATCATGCCGGGAGAACCCGGGTATGACGATGCGCCGCCGTCGGCTGACGGACCGGAAACTGGCCAGCGGCGGTGGGCAGTGCTGGCGGTGGTGTCGGCGGCTCAGTTCCTCATCATCCTGGACCTGTGGGTGGTCAACATCGCTCTCCCGGTGCTGCAGCGCGACTTTCCTCCCGCGACGTTGTCGGACGTGTCGTGGATCCTTGATGTGTATGCCATCGTGCTGGCCGCGCTGCTGTTGCCCGCGGGGCGGGCCGCCGACCGCATCGGGCGCCGGGAGTGCTTCCTGGCCGGGCTGGTCGTTTTCGGTGTCGCGTCGCTGGGCTGCGCGGTGGCCCCGGGCTTGCCGGCGCTGATCGCCTTCCGGGCGCTGCAGGCGGCAGGGGCCGCGGTGCTGATGCCCGCCTCGCTCGGGCTTGCGCTGTCGGTGTTCTCGGCACGCCTGCGGGGTACTGCGGTCGGGGTGTGGGCGGGCGTCGGCGCGGTAGCCGCTGGCAGTGGCCCGGTGCTGGGCGGCCTGCTGGTCGAGTCGAGCTGGCGCTGGATCTTCCTCATTAACCTGCCCGTCGTCCTCGCCACCCTGGCTGCAGGCCTGGCGATCTTGCCGCGGCGGGGCGACGAGCGCGGCGGTCAGCGGCCAGGCTGGCGCATCGACGGTGTGGGAACCGTTCTGGTGTTGGGTGCGGTAGGGCTAGTGTGCACGGCGCTGACCGAGGCACCGGGATGGCCGCCGTCGCGTACCTGGCCGGTACTGGTCGCCGGGCTGGTCCTGGGGGCCGCGTTCGTGGCCCACATCCGCCGCCACCCCGACCCCCTGGTCGCGCCCCGGCTCTTTTCCGGCCGCCCTTTCAGCGCCGGCGCTGCCGGGCTCGTCACCTATTACGCGGGCTTTGCGTCCATGCTCCTGGGCACGACGCTGCTGCTGACCGTGGCGTGGCATTTCTCGGTCCTGCTGGCCGCCGCCTGCATCGCGCCCGGCCCGATCACGGCTGGGATCGTTTCGCCGGTCTCGGGCTGGCTCTCTGCCCGTTTCGGGATACGCAGCACGGTCGTGGCGGGCGCCGTGCTTTTCGCAGCAGCTGGGGCCTGGCCGCTGGCCAGCGCCGGAAACGGCTCGGCGTATGCGGCGGTCGTGCTGCCGAGCATGCTTTTGTGGGGCGTGGCCAATGCGCTCATCCAGCCTTCGCTGTTCGCCTCCGCCGCCGCGACGCCACGGGCGGAGCTGGCGTCGGGGTCAGCAGTGCTGGCTACGGCACGCCAGCTCGGGGCGGCCCTGGGTGTGGCGATCTTCGTGGCTGTGCTCGGCGCGCACCCGGCGAGCAGCCTGGCCGGGTTCGACCGTGCCTGGATTGTTGTCCTGATCACCGCCGCGATGACGGCTTTCGCCGGACTCGCCATCGGCCGGCGGTTGACCTGCGTCCCCGAGCTGGCGGCCAGGGCCGAGACAGCTGGTGATGCCTTGCGGGCTCCGTTGCATCGGCAGCCCACCGCCACCTCCGCTGCCCGCAGATCGCCAATGCACTGGATCCGAACCTGGTTGCGATCTGAGCGTCGGCTCGGTCACCGGCCGCCACCTGCGGCCAGAGGCAAGATGGTGGTGCTACGCGACGGGTCGAAAGTGCTGATCCGACAGGTCCAGCGCGCTGACGCCCCGCTCCTGGCCGACGGCTTCGCCCGGCTGAGCGCCCAATCCCGCCAGATGCGATTCCTGACAAGAAAGAAGGAACTGTCCCTGGCGGAGCTGCGCTACTTCACCAACCTCGACCACCACGACCACGAGGCGCTCGGTGCACTGGATCACGCCGGCGGGCGCGGCGTGGGCATCGCCCGCTACATCCGCGACGCCCAAGACCCGCACGCCGCCGAAATCGCCGTCACCATCGTCGACGACTGGCAGGGCCGGGGCCTCGCCACCGAACTGCTGGCCCAGCTGTCTGACCGTGCCCGCCAGGAGGGCATCCGTTGCTTCACCGCGCTGGTCGCCGAAGACAACAAGGCGATCGCCGGGCTGCTGCGGAACATGAGCGCGTGCCTTGTTGGTCGCGGGCCTGGCACCGTGGAGTACGAGATCGCGCTGACGCCCCAGGAAAACGACAGCCCCGGCCGGCGTGCTCCCCTCTCGCGATGATCCGCCCGGTCGCCAAACCGACAGTGTCAGAATCCGGCGCATATCTGGGAAGACCACTTCTATCCCGAGGTCATTGACCCCGAGACCGGCGAAGTGCTGCCGGACGGAGAGCGCGGCGAGTTGGTTCCACCTCCATCACCAAAGAAGCCATGCCCGTAATCCGCGGCAGAACAAGAGATCTGACTCGGCTGCTGCCTGGTACCGCCAGGTCGATGCGGCGCATGGACAAGATCACCGGGCGCTCGGACGACTTGGCCGGCGCCAGTTGAGTGCCGCGGACTACTCGGCGGAGCTGAAGGTGTGGGCCAAGTGGCAGCGGGACCCGGCCCGGACCCGCAACCCAGGTCGCCTCTCGGCTCCACGCCGTCCTCTGCGACCTGGTACCCGGCGGACACCGGAAAGCCACTCGGTCACACTTCCGGATGCCATTGCCCCTCAGGCCGCAGACCGGCCACGCGCCGTGGGCTCGTCCTGGGCAGTCGGCCGACCGGCAAACTGCGGCCGTCCAGGTATGATCCGCTGCCCCGAACGTGCGCCTAGGCAACCGAGTTTTGTGTCCTCGTCCCGCCTGCGATCTTCCACAGCTCACGGCCGCGGGGCGTAGTCGGTCGCGCGGAAGCAGCCATGGACATGGTCGTTAACCACGCCGACGTTCTGCATGAACGCGTACACACTCGTGGGCCCGACGAAGCGGTACCCCTGCGACTTCAACTGCTTCGCGAACGCCTCCGCCTGCGAGGTCGAGTTGGGCAGATCGGCGACGGACCGAGGTGCGCGCTTGCGGGTGACCTCGTAGGATCTCGCGAGCGCAGCGAGTGTGGGCGATGCCGACATCATCGTGCGGGCGTTGTCGACGGTGGCCTGGATCTTGCCACGGTTGCGGATGATCGAGGCGTCCTGCACCAGACGGTCGACGTCTGGCTCGGTCATTGCTGCGACCCTAGCTGCGTCGAAGCCCCGGAATGCCTGCCGGAACGCCTCGCGCTTCCCGAACACGACCGACCAGCTCAGCCCGACCTCGAATACGCCCAGGGTGAGCGCCTCGAACATCGCGGACTCGTCGTAGGTGCGGGTTCCCCAGATCTGGTCGTGATAGCGGCCCAAGGCGGTATCACCCGCGCCAGCCCATGCGCAGCGTGGCTTCCTGTCGCGGCCCGTGATCACGTCGCTGCCCATCCGCCCTCCAGAGTTCCGCTCCGCTCACGCCCCGATTCTCCCGGCGAACCATCGCAGACCCCGACGACAGCCGGCCCAACCAGAGGCCCTGTTCTGGACGGATCGTAAGAGCAATCCGAAGAGGCGGACGGCCTCGCGGCAGGTGTGGACGACTGCCGGTTCGGCTATGAGGTCTTCTTGAAGCATGCTCACGAGGTCGCTGGGCCGGCGGGCTAGGGCGCGGGCGGCGCGGCCATTTGAGCGCGAGCGGCCTCAACAAGTTCGGCGTTGGTGTGGGCGTGTCCCCAGAGCCCCCAGCCGCCTTCGGTGGCTTCGGTTAGGAGCACCCAGGTCCGCTTCGCGAGCTCGGCGTTTCCTGCGGCTTTGGCGATGAGGTCGGTGAATTGCTGGACGACGGACAGTTGCTTGTCCCGGTCCAGTGCCGCGGCATTCGTCAGCAGTTGAACTCGCACGTAGCCGCTGTCACCTTCGACGTTGCCAAAGCCGTCGGCGTCCAGTTCGTGGATGAACGCGGCAGTGTTCTGCCGGAACATGGGGATGTCGGGTACGCCCTCGATGGTCATGAGCGTGGTCGCGAGGTCAATGGCGAGCCGATGCCGGTCGGCGAAGGTGCCGGCTCGGGCGTACACATCGATCATGGGCATGCCGGGTTCTCCGGTGGGTTCGGGGTACCGCTGTGAGGTCAAACAGAGGTGAGCGCCTTCAGGATCAGGCTGGAGGCGATGTCGGGCTGGGCGATGAATGCCGCGTGCGAGCCGTCGACCGACTCGGTGACGGCGCCCATGCGCTGAGCCATGAAGCGCTCGCAATCGGGCGGGATGGCGTTGTCGTGCTCGGAGACGAGGTACCAGCTCGGGAGGTTCTTCCACCCGATGACGGTCGCTGCCTCGGTGAACGCGGCCGCAGCCAGGGGGCGTTGGCTGACCGCCATCGGCCCGGCGACATCCTCGGAAAGGTCGGCGCAGAAGGTCTCGCGGAAGTTCTCGATCTTGATGAACAGGTCGGGCCCTCCCACGGCGCCGGGAGCGTCGTAGGAACTGGCAACGTTGGTCGACGCCAGCATGGAGGGAGGGAACGGCTCCATCACGCTCGCGCAGCTGTCACCCTCGTCGAGCCCGAAAGCGGCCAGGAACACCAGGGCGCGAACGTCCTTGACCGCTGGCGCGGCGTGCGAGATAACCGCGCCGCCGTAGGAATGACCGACCAGCACGACGGGACCCTCGATCGCGGTGGTGTAGCAGACGATGGCCTCGGCATCTGACGCCAGACCTCGAAGCGGGTTCATCGGCGCCCTCACCTGCACTCCCTGCGCTTGCAGGCGACGGATCACGCCGGCAAACCCTGATGCGTCTGCGAACGCACCATGCACCAGCACAGCGGTCGGCTGCGTACTCATCGACTGCCTCCGATTCCTCCGATTTCGCGAGCTTCGACGCCCCGACTAGAGCGATCACTCTAGTTCTAGAGCATTCGCTCTAGTAGAGTCAACAGGTGGTGCGCGACCGTGACTCCCGCGCCGAGCTGATACGGACGATGGCGCGATTGCTGCGTGACCAGGGCTACACGGCCACCGGGCGGGCGCAGCTACTGGCGGAAAGCGGCGTGTCCAACGGATCGCTCTACCACCATTTTCCCGGCGGCATGGAAGAACTCGCCGAGGCTGCGCTGGAGGCGTCCGGCCTAGCCGTCGCCAATGCCCTCCGCGAGGCCCTGGACGGAGCACCCGACACCGCAACTGGAATCGGCCGGTTCCTGGACGTCGCCGCACGACCAGTAGGCGGGCAGCCCTGCCCGGGCTGCCCGATAGCGCCGGCCGCACTCGAATCACCCATCATCAGCCCACGCCTCCGCACCGTCGCGGCGCAGTGCTTCGACCAATGGAAAGACCTCATCGCCACACGGCTCCGCGCTGACGGCTGGCCAGAGCACTCGGTCGCCGAAGCGGCCTCGGCAACTCTTGCCCTCATCGAAGGCGCACTACTCCTCGCCCGGGTGAGCGGCGAAATGAGCCACCTAGCCCACGCCAAGCGCGCTGCCGTGTCCCTACTCGCCGCGTCCCCGGCGAACTCGGACAAGGCGGGCTGATCTTGAAACGCCAAGCCGGGGCAGGTGCTCTGGAACGAATGGAAATCTTAAGGCGAGAATCCGCGCACTGCGGGCAGTGGGAATCCCTGTTACCGACGCCCGCAGTTGCGACGATGGCTAAAATCCGCCGTCCCCATTTGGCTCCCCGAAAATCGTCCCATTTCGGCCTCGCGAAATCGGCGCAGAACTGCGGTTCGAACGCTTGGCATTGCACCAAAGACCGGGGCCGTGACGGACCGGTGTGACGGGTGTTGCACCGGTGGAAGAGACACTCCCCGTGACCATGAACGAGATCGTGCCTGCTGCGGAATCTGTGGCTGCGGACCGGGCAGAAGCGATGGCCGGCGGTATCAACGCGTGATCGCGAGGCACACGACGCCCGCCACCAAGGAGGCAGCCAGGATGGCAGCCGCGCAACTTCGCGAGGCTTGCGGGTGGATGGGTGCTGCTTAGCGGCCCCGCGTGCGGGCAATGTGTCTGTGGCAGATGCCCGGTTAGGGCGGTAAGGGTCTCACTACCGCACCGGCCGGCTCACAGGCTCAGCAGCGCGACCTTGGGCGCCTGTGGGTTAAGTGCCGGGCGGCGGAAGGCTGCCCCGTTGCTGCAGCGACGGGGCAAACCACTCAAAGTAGTCTGATCTGATCATTCCCCTCAACTGTGCCGCCGTGTCAGCGGTCAGCACATGATCAGGTAAGCCCACCCGGGTAGCGGTGTACCGCCGCTCGCCGTCGTGGTCGAGTACGTATGCCGTGCCCCAGTGCCAGCGAATGTCACGCAGTTCGGCGTCGTCAATCGCGTTCATCTTCATACCTGCACCCGGCTCTGGCCACCAAGGACGGTCGTGTTGCGCGCATGAGTCTCCTTCGAGATCGAGCCTCTGTGTTGAGGCTGTAAGACTTCAGCAGCGAAGCGGTCCGAGCCCATCAGGTGTTACCGATCCGCTAACGGTCGTGGTGATGGCAGCGACCATGGCAACAGCAGCGGCGGTCGACTGTCGCAGCGTGGTTTCGGACATGGCTAAGAGACGGGTCAGGCCCAGGCCGTCCAAGTCGAGGCTCATAAGAGTGCTGACCGACCGTCAGGCTGGTCTCGGCGTGCGCCCAGGGCGGACAGTTCGGCTTCGCCTCTAGTTCCGCGACCCTCTCGCTGTAGCTGGCAGCGATACCGGCGATGGCCATTGCATCGGCACCTTTGAGCGCTTCGGTCATTTCCTGCCTGAGCGGTTCGATAGCGCCAGCGTTGCTGTCGCCGCGGAGCACTCTCGCGGCCGACACGGCAGCCTGAGATGTCACCAGCGGAAGAGCTGCGAGTTCCTGGCGGTTGGCCGCTCGTGGCGGGAGTGGCCGGGCGCCGGTTGGCCTGCGCGGGAGTCACTCCTCGCCGATGTCGGCCAGACTCTGGCGCAGTTCTGGGATCAGCGGATCGCCATCGGGCAAGGCGCGCTCCAAGCGGTCGACCGTGTCGCGCAGCAACGCGCGGGCGTCGCCATAACGCCACAGCCGGCGGTACACCTGAGCTAGCTCCGCACGGCTGCGCAGCGTATCGGGGTGACGGGGGCCGAGCAGCCGCTCGAACCCGACGCACGCCTGCTCGCAGGCCAGTTCCGCCGCCGCCGTCTTGCCCGCCTTCTGGTACGCGGCGCCGAGGTTGTGACGCGCCGTCAGCGTGTCCAGGTCCCGCAGTGACCGTCAGCCACCGTCCGCGCGCGAATACCGACTGTCCGTAGTCCACCGCCCACAATCCGGGCACCAGTGCGATCACCGCGCGGCGGTCGCCCACCGCACACGCCGCCGCATAGCGAACGCGGGCGGAATGATCATGGCCAGTGGGGTCAGGACGGGCTGACGTGCTGCGCGATTCCACAGAATCGGGGGTCGGACGTCTCTGTAAATCGGTGCCCGTTTTCCCCGCCGTAGGCTGGCAGCGTGAAACCGGTCCCGGCAGGTCTGGAGTCCGCGGGTAAGAAACTCTGGCGCTCTGTCCTGAGCGTCTACGAGCTAGCCCCGCATGAGCTGCTGCTGCTGGAACGCGCGGCACGGTGCGCTGATCGTTGGTCAAGTATCGACGGGCTGATCGCGAAGACGACGCCGATTGTCGTCGGGTCGGTGGGTCAGGCCAGGCCGTCCCGTTGTACCGGCAGGCGCTGGAGGCGGACCTGATGCTGTGCAAGCTGCTGGCTGAACTGGCGTCCCGAAGATTTCCGCGGCTTCGTGCGGAAGCTGATCCGGGACATCAAGCGGCACGGCATGGTCCGCCCGACGACCCGCGAGCTGATGCCGGCCCGCGCTGCGGACTGCCTGGCTGAGCCCAGCCCAGTTCGAGGCGATGCTGGACGAGGAGGAGTGGCCTGATGGCGAAGCTGATTGAGAAAAACGACAACGTGCCCCCGGAGGTGCTCGCGTATGACCCGGCGTTCCACGGCGAGGGTCAGGACGGTATCCGCCGCTGGTCGTGGGCGGCTCAGGACTATCTCCGTGAGGACCCGCGGCGCCGGATACGCGGCATGGACGTCCTGGGCGTGATCAAGGAGTGCATCCGGTTGCAAGGTGGCTTCGAGCCGCCGACTGGCAAGAACCTGGGATGAGCACTGACGCCCGCTTGCGGAAGATCCGCGCTCGCCTCGGCTCGCTGCTGCGGGAGTTGGACGACGAGCCGCCGGCCAAGCCGTTCGTTATTACCGGTGACTCGGTAACGGACGAGCCCGGCCCGGTAGCGGACTACGCCCTGACTGATGGCTCCGACGTACTCTTGATCGAGACTGGCGGATCTAGCCTGGACTTGTGATCCTGATGGAGTTGTCGCCCTCAGCACGGTTGATGGTGGTCCGCAAG
>DASXIA010000389.1:0-10052 GCA_036488155.1 Streptosporangiaceae bacterium
CGCCGCCGCGCGGGCCACCAGCGTCGCCACCCGCCGGAGCGCCGCCTGTTCGTCCGTGAACCGGTCATCGCCGGCTCGCCCTGGCAAGACCGCCATCCTCTGGAGTGTATCCGCCTCGGCATTATGCCTGGTCAGACGGCAATTTGGCGATCCTCCGCGGTGCTGAGAGCACGCATGCGGGTACAGGTGTCAACTTGCTGGCGGCGGCACCTCGGCCGAGAGCTCGGCTGGCGGCTGGTTACTCCCGGCAGTTGACCTGGCCGCGCCCGCGGAGGCGATGATGACCAGCAAAATCGCAAGCCATTGGCGAGCAATCAGCGCCTCGCCGAGTAGCGCGAGGCCGACGAGCGCTGCGACCGCAGGTTCGAGGCTCATCCAGATGCCGAAGACGCCCGCCGGAACACGGCGCAGCGCCTCGAGTTCGAACCGGTACGGGATGACCGATGACAGCAGCCCGACGGCCAGACCTTCGAGAATCGGGCCAGGTTGCCTCAGGGCTGGCCCTGCCTGCGCGACCGCCGGCCCCGTCACCACCAGCGCCCCAACGATCATGGCGATGACCAGCCCGGAGGAGCCGCTGAACCGGCGCCCGGTGGCACGACTGAGCAGGATGTAAGTAGCCCAGCAGGTCGCCGCGATGAGAGCGAAGGCAAGGCCAGCCCCCGTGGAGCTGAATCCGAACAGGGGCCCCGCGTGACCGGAATCGCTGGCCGGCCGGACGCCGCCCTGTGTCAGCAGCAGCACTCCGGCGGCCGCAAGCACCACCCACAGCAGGTCCAGGCGCCGCCGGGAGGACGCGACAGCGACAGCGAGCGGGCCTAGGAACTCGATCGTGACGGCGACGCCGAGCGGTATCCGCGCGAAGGACTGGTAGATCGAGTAGTTCATGACGCCGAGTACCAGGCCGAACGCGACGGCAATGGCAAAGTCGCGCCAGGCACGTTCGGCGACAACTGTCCGCAAGGTCCTGACGACTGCGCGGCTGCCGAAAGCAGCCATGATCAGCGCCGCCCACCACAGCCGTAGTCCGGTCACCCCGGCAGGGCCGAACTGGCTGAACATCCGCGCGGCGAGCCCGGCGCCCAGCTGAACCGAAATGATCCCGGCAACGACGAGCATTGATGCAGGGGCCGCGCGAAGCGGCGAGCGCGCGCGGAGGGCTACTCCCAGCGGAACGCCCTGACGGCAAGCGCGATCGCGACGATCGCCCACGCGCACAGCACCAGCAGGTCACGGACCGGCAGGCCGGCCGAGTGCGCGAGCGCGCCGCGCAGCCCGTCCGACAGCGCTCCTGCTGGCAGCAGTTGCAGCACTGGCCGGACGGCGGCCGGGAACTTGGTCAGCGGGAAAAGCACACCGCCGAGGCCGAGCATGATCAGGTACAGCAGGTTCGCCCCGGCCAGCGTGGCCTCTGCACGCAACGTGCCCGCTAGTAGCAGGGCCAGCCCGCTAAACGCGGCCGTCCCGGCCAGCAACAGCAGCGGTACCCATGCGGCTGCGGACGCGCTCGCCGCCGGGCGCCAGCCCAGCAGCGTGCCGATGAGCAGCACGATCGCGAACTGGCCGAGCTCCACAGTCAGGACCGTGAGGGTCTTGGCGGCGATCAGGCCACGACGGGACAACGGCGTGGCACCAAGCCGCTTCAGCACGCCGTACCGCCGTTCGAAACCGGTACCGATCGCCTGGCTGGTGAATGCGGTGGACAGCACCGCCAGGGCAAGGATGCCCGGTACCACGAAGTCGATCCGGCTGCCGGAGCCGACGTTGATCAAGTTCTCGTGGCCGAAGGCGATCAGCAGCAGCACCGGGATGATCAGTGTCAGCAATAGCTGCTCGCCGTTGCGCGCCAGCGTCCGCAGTTCCAGCGCCGCCTGCCCGCGCACCATGCGAGGCAGCAGCGCGGCACCAGGCGCGGGGGCAGGCCAGGCGCCGCTCAGCAGCTCCGGTGCGGCGCGTCCGGGCCCAGAGCGCCCAGTGAGAGGAGGCCCTGACACAGCAGCTTCTGTCAACGCGGCCTCTGTCACGGCTGGCCCGGTCAGGGCAGGCTCAGTCACGATCGCAGCCCCCGTCCGGTCAGCTCGAGGAAGAGGTCCTCCAGCGTGCGGCTCTCGATCTGCAGGTCCCTGGCCAGTACCCCGTGCTCTGCGCACCAGGCCGTGACCGAGGCGATCAGCTGCGGATCGACGCGCTCGGCCACCTCAACCAGGTAATGGCCGGACGGCGACTCCTTGGCGATCGCGCCGGCCGGCAGCGCGGCGAGCAGGGCCGCGAGGTCCAGACCTGGCTCGGCACGGAAGCGGAGCTGCCCGTCTGATCCGGTGAGGTCGGCGGGTCCCCCGTTAGCGACAACCTGGCCGTGGTCGACGATCACAACCTGGTCGGCGAGCCGCTCGGCCTCCTCCATGTAATGGGTGGCAAGAATCACTGAGGCGCCGCTGCGGCGAAGGTTCTCGATCAGCTCCCAGGTGGCGTGCCTGGCTTGCGGATCAAGCCCGGCTGTGGGCTCGTCCAGGTAAACTAGCTCCGGCCTGCCGACCACGGCAGCGGCTAGTGCCAGCCGCTGCTGTTGCCCGCCGGAAAGCTGTTTGTACGGCGTGCGGGCCGAGCCGGTGAGGCCGACCGCCGCCAGGAGCGCCGCGGGATCAAGCGGGTTGGCGTAGAAACCAGCCATCACCCGTAGGTATTCAGCTGCACGCGCGCTGGTGGGCACGCCGCCTGCTTGCAGCATGACGCCGACTCTGCTGCGCAGCTCCCGCGCATCCGCGACCGGATCGAGGCCGAGCACTCTCACAGTGCCGCCGTCCGCCTTCCGGTAGCCCTCGCAGATTTCGATCGTCGTGGTTTTGCCCGCGCCGTTAGGCCCGAGGATGGCCGTAACCTGCGCGCGTTCAGCCCGGAGCGACAGCCCGGCGACCGCTGTCACGCTCCGGTAACGCTTGACCAGACCGTCGAGCTCGACGGCCGGCTGGTTGCTCACGCTGGCGAGTCTAGGGTCTGGGACCCACCCGGCCTCCCGGCGGGCTACTGTCCGGCCGGCTGGCCACCGTCGCCCTCGGCAGCCTGCTATCCGCGCGGCGTCACAAAATCCGCCAGCCGCTGCGACTGCGCCAGCCGGCTCGGCTGGTGCAGGTACATCATGTGGCCAGCCTCGTAGTAACTGAAATCGATGTTCGCGGCTAGCTCAGCCGGAATGGCCAGGTGGGCAAACGAGTGCTCGGCGGCGAAGTACGGAGTCGCAAGGTCGTGATAACCGCAGTCCACGTGCACGCGCATGTGCGGGTTGGCCCGCATCGCAGCGGCCAGCGACTCCAGCACGTGCACGTGCTGGTTCTCGAACTCGGCGTACGACCACGGCCGCACCCGGTCGGTCAGGACCTCGTACGGCAGATCGTTTGAGTAGCCGAGCTCAGCGCGCACGTAGTGATTGAGCGCCGCGGTGTACGGGCCGATGATCGCGTTGATCGAGGGATCTGCACTCCACGTCTCGCGGCCGTAGTCGGAATCCCAGCCGGTGAACCGCCCGTCGATCCGGCCCACGACCAGCCGGCGGTCCCGTAGGAGCTCGGTCAGGAACCGGACGTGCTCCGGCCGCAAGTTGACCCGATCGACGTAGTCGGCGGACAGGCCCGACAACTCCGCCACCCTGGCTGCCGCCGCCGCGCGCTCGTCCGCGGTCAGCCGGGAGCCGCGGGCGAGCACCCAGAGGTAGTCGCGCTCGGCGTACGCCTCAGCCTCGGCCAGCACGTCACGCAGCGGCCGGTCGCCGTGCTTGCCGTGGTAGTGAGCGACCGCGGCATAGGTCGGCAGGTACAGCGCATAGGGATCGTCGTTGCCGCCGCCGAATTCGGCGGTACCGAAGTCGAGCACGGCGGAGACCAGCATCAGGCCGTTGAGATAAAGCCCGTACCGCTCCTGGAGATGCTGCGCGAGCCCCGCGGCCCTGGTCGTCCCGTAGGACTCGCCGCACAGATATTTGGGTGACATCCACCGGCCATTGCGTGTCGTCCAGAGCCTGATGACCTCGCCGACGGACTCGATATCGGCGCCGTAGCCGTGGAAGTCCTTCGACTTCTCGCCCTTGACCGCGCGGGAGTACCCGGTCGACACCGGGTCGATGAACACCAGGTCGCTATGCCGCAACAGGGTCTGCGGATTGTCGGCTACCTCGTACGGCGGCGGAAGCAAGTCGCCGACGTCGCCCATCACCACCCGGCGCGGGCCGAGCAAGCCAAGGTGCAGCCACACGCTTGAGGAACCCGGCCCGCCGTTGAACGCGAACGTTACCGGCCGCCCGGCCGGGTCGGCGGATTCGGCGGTATAGGCGGTTACGAACACCTCCGCCTTCGGTTGCGGGCCGTCGAACTTATCGTCGGTGTGGCCCTCGCGCCGCAGCACTATGCGCCCGGTGGTGACCGAGTACTTCAGCTCGGTGCTCGTCCCGTCCGGACCGTCGATTTCGATCGAGTGCTCGGTGGTGACCAGGTCGTCGGCTGGCTCGGCCGCCTCACTGTCGGCGGCCTGGCGCGCTTCCTCGGCCGTGCCGGCGGCGGCACTGCCCACGTTGCCTGGCTGCTTGCTGTCTTCCGGAGGCTGAGTCATAGCTGAACATTAGCCGGGTTTGCGCCGGTTGCCGCGGCTGAGATACTCGGCTGGTGGCAGCGATTCAGCGCTACACCTGGGATGGCGTGCCGGTGGCTCAGGATCAGCCGCATGGTGCCGCTGTCATAGTCCGGCGGCCGGCCGCGCGGGCGGGCGGATACGAGTACCTGATCTTGCACCGCGCACATCACGGGCCCGATTACAACGGCGACTGGGCTTGGACGCCGCCGTCCGGCTCCCGCCAGCCAGGCGAGTCCGTGGTGGCCGCCGCGGTGCGCGAACTAGCCGAGGAGACCGGCCTGACCGCTGCTCCCGCTCACTTGCGTGCAATAGACCTCAGCGGAGGATGGGTCCAGTTCCTGCTCGAGGTGCCGCCGGGCAACACCGCGCGGCTAGACGCTGAGCACGACCGCTTTGAGTGGTTGTCGGCGGCCGAGGCTATCGCCCGCTGCCAACCAGCCGCGGTCGCGGACGGCTTACGCCGCGCGGCAACCGCGCTCACCGCTGACATCGCGTTCCGGCCGCTGGCGACGGCTGATCTGCCGGCGCTGCTCGGCGGGCAGCATGCTGCGCACGTCGCGCGCTGGTTTCCCGAGCAGCTCGACCTCGCGGCCGCCGGGCGTAAGTATGGTCCGCGGATCGTCGGCGACTCACCCGTAAGAGTGCACGTCGCGATCATCGACGGCCGGGACGCCGGCTTCTTCCAGCATTACCGCGTCGGCGACACCCCGGAATACGCGACGGCCACCGGGTTGCCCGACGCGGTCGGGCTGGATTACGCGATCGGTGTGCCGGAGTTCACCGGCCGCGGCCTCGGCCCGCACCTGATCTGGAGCTACTTGCGGGACGTCGCGCTGCCCGCGCATGCGGCCGCTTGTCATGCGCTGGCTAGCCCGGATGTCGCCAACCACGCGTCGATCCGGGCGCTGGAGAAGTCGGGTTTCCGGCAGGCCGGCGAGATAACCGTTCCCGGCGAACCGGGCCCGGAGCAGCTCTGCGTGCTCGACCTGGAGAAATTTCTCGGGAACGAGCGCGCCTGAGCTAGCGGCCGACCGTTAACAGCCGGGCAAGCAGCGGATGTGGCGTAACAGCCGCGCTACCCAGCCGTTACCGCGGTCGCCACCGAGCGAGATCACGCAGTGCCGACGGACCCAGCCGAGGCAGGATGCCGCCATGAGATTCCTCGATCGGGAAAAGTGATCTTCAATGGCACCCCGGACGGCCGAGGGTGTGTCGGGACAGCCGGACCGTCCCTTAGAGCGCGACCTGCCGAGTACCAGCGCCGGACGCGACCTGCGCGGGCGGCTAGCCGAGCTGCCTAGTTCTCATCCGTCTGCGGCCGGTTACGTAACCGATCGGCGCACGCCCACAGCAGGATCACCGGAGCGGCGAGAGCCACTGGCCGCAGGCGAGCTTGAGCGCGCAGGACCGGGCGTCGTGGACGAACGGGCCAGCCGGTTCCAGCCCCGAGAACGTAGATTGGCGGACTTCCTTGCCGGTGAAGGTCACAGCGTCGTCGCCATTCACGTGCATCGCCAGCAGCAAGCTGCAGCGGCGATCTTCGCCGCCATCAAGGCAGACGGACGGCTCAAGGCTGTCTATATCGACGACATGCAGCACGTGCTTGATATGGCCGAGCCAGCCCCCCGGCCCAGCGGCTGAGCCCTGTATCGCGGCCTCATAACAAGCGTGTTATAGTTGGAGCTGCTTGATGTGGGTTGTCGTGTACCTGCCCGAGGCTGAGCGGGAGCTGGTTGGCCTGCCGAAGGCGGAAAGGGCCGCGCTGATCCACGCCGATGCCAAGCTCGGTGCCTACGGCCCGCAGCTCGGCTACCCGCACACTATTGCCGTGCGCGACGCGGACCGGCTGCGGGAGCTGCGGCCGAGGGCCGGGCGCAGCGCGTGGCGGGCGCTGTACCGGCAGGTCGGAGAAGTGTTCGTGGTCGCGGCGGTCGGGCCGGAAGCACAGTCGGACCCGCTCGGTTTCGAGCGCGCGGTGCGCCGGGCGCTGCGGCGGCTGGCGGACCTGGAGGAGGACTGATGACCAAGCTGCCGGAGCTGAAGACCGCCAGCCAGATCGCGGCCGAGGAACTGGCCGACCCGGAGATCCGCCGCGAGCACGAGCGGACCGCGCTAGCCCACGCCGTCGCCATGCGGGTGATCGGGTACCGGATCGACCACGGCCTGTCGCAGACCAGGCTTGCCCGCCTTCTGGGCATGCACCAGCCCGCGATCGCGCGGCTAGAGGCAGGAGACCACGAGCCATCGCTGGCCACGTTGTCGAGGCTGGCGAGGGTACTCGGGATCGAGTTCCACATCGACATCACCCCGGACGCCTTCGGGCTACGCGAAACCGGCTGATCCGCCGGCCCGCCCCGCCGCAGGCTCAGCCCCAGCCTGGCTCGTGCCCGGCGGAGGCCGTAGGCGCATCGGCGTGCGGCATGCCTGTTCATCGATGACACGGCGGCTATCGTTGTGGCGGCCCGCGGACTTGGCATGACCGCCGTCCAGTACCAGCGGCCGGAAGACCGCCGTGCCGCTCTTGGCCCATACCTCTGACCAGATCGCGGCGACCGACCGCGGGGCAATAAGGGAAACCGCCTCGCGGTCATGGCCCCTTCATCCGCGAGCCCGGCAGCGATCGCTACGTCCGCGCCGACCCGATCGGCGTGTACGTCAGCAGGCACGACTTCGACGACGGCGACGGTCCTGACGGCATGCCGATAGCGCTTCAGACGGGCTACCCGTACCTGGCTGACATCCGCGATACCGAGCGGGACTTGCATCGCCAGCAGCAAGCTGCAGCGGCGATCTTCGCCGCCATCAAGGCAGACGGACGGCCCCGCTACCGCAGCTCGGTCCGGTCAGGTTGCAGGCATCATGACAGCAGTATCGGTGATGGTATGATGCTCACATGCGCACGACGGTCACGCTCGATGCCGATGTGGCGGCACGCCTGAAGGAAACCGCGCGTGCGCGCGGTGTGTCCTTCAAGGAGGCGCTCAACAGCGCCATCCGCGCCGGGCTGGCAGCAGGCCGCGCGGCGCAGCCGTACCACACCCCGGCGAGATCACTCGGTCTCAGGCCCGGCCTTGACCTGGACAAGGCGCTGCACCTCGCCGACGAGATCGAAGACACCGAGATCATGCGCAAGCTTGAGCTGCGCAAGTGAAAATCCCCGATGTCAATCTGCTGATCTACGCGCTTGACGATACTTCGGCGCGCCACGAGCCCGCCCGCGCGTGGCTCGACGCCACACTGTCGGCGAGCGAGGACGTGGGCTTCGCGTGGATTGTCCTGCTCGCCGTGCTCCGCCTGACCACGAAGGCGACGGTATTCGCCAACCCGTTGCAGCCCGAGGAGGCGCTCGACATCATCGATGGCTGGCTCGCGCAGCCATGTGCCTCCGTCATCCAGCCGACCAGCAGGCATCCGGCGATCTTGCGGGGTCTACTGACGCCGCTGGGCACTGGCGGGAACCTCACAAGCGATGCACATCTCGCCGCCCTCGCCATCGAGCACGGCGGCGTGCTCTGCTCAAGCGACGCTGACTTCTCCCGGTTCCCCGGCCTGACCTGGCAGGATCCCCTTCGCCAGTAACGCCGGGCGAGCCGCTGCGCGACCTGCAGGAGCTGACGCATCAGCCGCCGGCCGAGCGCCGGGTCGCCTGACTAGCTGCGGCGATCAGCGCGTTGAACAGGCTCGGGTCGTCGCCAGCCTCCGGATGCCACTGCACCGCCACCATGAACGGTGCGGTAGTCGAGCCCGCCTGCCACTCGACCGCCTCGATCACTCCGTCATCGGTCCATGCGGTCGCGATGAGTTCGGCGCCGAGCCGGTCGATGGCCTGGTGATGATGCGTGGGTACAGCTTCGGTCCGGCCCAGTATCGCGGACAGCTGCGAGCCGGACGCGACACTGACCTTGTGGCTGCCGTAACCAGCCTCCTCGGGCGAGTGACTGTCGTTACCGACCAGGTCGGGCAGGTGCTGGTGCAGAGTTCCGCCGTGCGCGACGTTGATGACCTGCAGGCCTCGGCAGATGCCAAGCACGGGTATCCCGCTGGCCAGCGCCGCCTTGCACAGTTCCAGCTCGGCGCTGTCCCGCGCCGGGTTGGGCGCCCCGGCTTCGGGGTGGGCTTCCGCGCCGTACAGGGCCGGGTCCAGGTCACCGCCGCCGGACAGGACCAGGCCATCCAGCCGGGGCAGCACCCCGGCCACGCCGTCGGCTGGCGGCAGCAGGACCGGCAGGCCGCCGGCCCGGCTGACCATGTCGGTGTATCTGCGGGGCAGCAGCACCGCCGGCAGATCCCAGCTGCCCCAGCGGGCGTTCTGGGAGTATGCGCTGATGCCGATGACTGGCCTGGCAACGCCAGCGGTCGTCTCAGTGATAGCGGGCATGCCTAAGTAGGCGTCACATACGCGCCAGTTATTCCGCCATCGACCAGGAACTGAGCGGCCGTGATGAAGGACGAGTCATCGCTAGCGAGGAACGCGACCGCGGCGGCGATCTCCTCAGGCTCGCCGAACCTGCCCATCGGCACGTGCACCAGGCGCCGGGCCGCCCGCTCGGGGTCCTTGGCGAACAACTCCTGCAGCAGCGGCGTATTGATAGGCCCGGGGCAGAGCGCGTTGACCCGGATGCCATCGCGGGCGAACTGGACGCCCAGCTCCCGGCTCAACGCCAGCACGCCGCCCTTGGAGGCGGTGTAGGAGATCTGCGAGGTGGCCGCGCCGAGGATGGCGACGAACGACGCAGTGTTGATGATCGACCCCTTGCCCTGCCGCTGCATGTGCGGCAGCACATACTTGCAGCACAGATAGACCGAAGTCAGGTTGATCTCCTGCACCCGGCGCCAGGCGTCGAGGCTCGTGGTCAGGATCGAGTCGTCCTCCGGTGGTGAGATGCCAGCGTTGTTGAACGCCACATCCACGCGTCCATGCCGGGCGGCCACGCCGTCAAACAGCTCGCGGACCTGATCCTCGTCGGAAACGTCGGCGGCCACGAACTCGCCGCCGGTTGCCTTCGCGGCGAGCGCGGCGGCCTCCTCGTCAATGTCAACGGCGACAATCCTGGCGCCTTCCTCCGCCATCCGGCGCGCACTCGCAAGCCCGAGCCCGCTGCCCGCCCCGGTCACCACCACAACCCGATCGTTCAAACGCTGCATTATGAAACGACCCCGTTCCCTTACTCGGTTGAGATGAACACGTTCTTGGTCTCGGTGAACGCGTCGACGGCATCGGGCCCGAGCTCACGCCCGAGTCCGGACTGCTTGAATCCGCCGAACGGGGTCCAGTACCGGACCGAAGAATGCGAGTTCACCGACAGGTTGCCGGTCTCCACGCCGCGGGCGACCCGGATGGCGCGGCCGACGTTGTGAGTCCAGATCGAGCCGGACAGGCCGTACGGGCTGTCATTCGCCAGGGCGATCGCCTCTGCCTCGTCGGCGAACGG
>DASXIA010000454.1:0-17318 GCA_036488155.1 Streptosporangiaceae bacterium
GGACCTCCGGGTGCACCGAAGCGATAACTAGCCTTCCCGCGTCCAGTTCGGCTATCAGCCTGGCGGGATCCAGTTCGGTGATCACATCGGCGTGCAGCCTGTGCTTGTCCTGGGCGTACTCGGCGAAGGGCCGGTAGATGAGCCCCCGCGGGCGGCCCGGCTCATCGGTGTACGCGCCATACTCCATGCAGCCGATGGCGAGCTCGTACAGGGTCGGCGCCACCCCGTCCCGGGCGAGCAGCGCCATCCGGAGGCATGCCATCCCGCACCAGCGCGCGCACCACGCCGCGTATGTCTCCCGATCCGGCGCGCCGCTCTCACGCCAGCGCGGGTCCTCGGCCCGACAGTGCCCTCCATAGGTGATGGCCGCGATGAGTGACGAGGACGCGTACTGCGTGACCCACGGGATTAGGTGCCGCATGCCGCCGGATCGTAGACGCTCAGTCATCAAGGGGCCAACCGGGCTGCTATCCGGGGACCCGGGCACTCAGGGCCTGGATGGACCAGTCGAGTACCGGTGTCAGGCTCTCTGGGGCCAGCCAGCCGTTGATCACTGCGAGGAGCATGAGGTACCGCTCCCTACGGGGGTCGTTTGCGGCTTCCAGCCTGGCCAGTAGTTGGCGCTGGAGTGCATCGTCGTCGGGGCGGCCGACGATGTGCGCGTAGTGTGCCGTGAGTGCCGCGACGACCGGGGCGGCCTGCGGCGAGCCCGGCGTGATGCCAGCGGCGAGGGCGGGGCCGACCTGGTCGCGGACGACCGCGACCAGGCCACGGCGCAAGACCGGGGCGCTGCCCTGACCGCGCTCTGCCGCCTCGTCCCGAGCCATCCGCTGCATGCAGACACGGAAGTCCGGGTCCTGCGACAACTCGGCCAGTTCCGCCCACGCCTGGACCTGTTCCGCTTCGGGGTCGTCTGCCAGTTCAGGAGTCATCGAGCGCCTGACGCCCGCGAACGACGGCTCGACGCCCGAGTCGCCGAAGACCACGTCGAGGAAGTCACCGATCAGGCGCTGGCGTCCGTCTTCGGACAGCCTGGCTAGCTTGTGCATGAGCTCCATCTCCTCAGGGGTAGAACCGCGCCTGGCTACCGCGGTAAGCACCGCGCGCCGCAGGCGCAGGACGCGGATCTGCACGTCCAGCGCCTCTGCGTGCACCGCGGCGACTGCGGGAAGGGAAAGCTCCCCGTGCACGACCTTCCGGATGGTAGGAAGATCCACTTCCAGGTCACGCAGCGTCCGCACAAGATCCAGGCGCGCGACCGCATCAACGTCGTAAAGGCGGTACCCAGCCGGGCTGCGGCCGACCGGCACCACGATCCCGCAATCGGAGTAGAACCGGATGGTCCTGACCGCCAGCCCAGTTCGCCGGGCGAGGTCGCCGATCGAGTAGAGCCTGCCGCTGTCCATGCCCCCACCCTTGCGTCTCCACCTACTGGAGACGCAAGCCCCTTTTCCTGCAGGCGGTCTCAGCATTCGAGTGATCTCGCGTCTCTTCTGGCCTGTCCGGATCTTGACGGGCTGACATAGTCTTTCGGAGGGGGCGGTGTCTCGATTGCCGGGATGCTGGTGTGATGCAGGTCATGGCCTGAAGCGGTCTTGTCTCGCTGATTCCGGCCGATCAGCGGCGGGTCTCAGTTAAGGCGGTCCGCTGTGGTCGGGGGAGGCCGCTAGCGAAAGCACGCAGGGGCGCAGTAGCTTGATGACCTCCTCCGGGTCGGCACCGGCTAGCTCGTCGGACTTGATGAGGTGCCGGGAGACCATGATGCCGAGGGTGATGGCGCTGATGACCGCGGCCCGCAGGTCCGCGTTGTCGCCGGGGATGGCCTGGGCGATCTGCGCCTGGTAGCGGGCGATGGCGGTGCTGGCGGCGCTGGCGGCCTCGGGGTTGGTCAGCATAGAGCGCATGAGGGTCAGCGAGGCCACGGGCTCGTTCGCGAGCCGGTCGGCGAGCGAGGCGAGGAGTTGCTCGGCCGCCTGCTGGGGCGCTCCGCTGATCTCGGGGACGGGGCGGCGTCGATCACTCGCCGGAACAGCTCCTGCTTGGACCGGAAGTAGTGCATGACCAGGCCCGCGTCGACTCCTGCGGCCGAGGCCACGGCCGGCGAGCCGGCCGTCGTGCTTGAGGCGGGGCCGGCAACGGGAAGCTACGACCGAACGGTCAAGAAGCTGGCCAAGCAGCTTGGACTACCCCGCTGACATCACCGTCCGGACCCCCGCAGGGTCAGCACCGATTCAGCACGGGGTCCGGAAATGACGGGAAACAACCGGCATCAATCGGGCAATCAGGACACGAGAACGGGCCGTCCGGCTCCCAGCCGGGCGGCCCGTTTCGCGCAAGCCAACGACGAGGAACCCCAGGTCAGCGCCCCAACGTCACTACTTAAGCAGCTGCCTCGCTATCACCATGCGCTGGATCTGGTTGGTGCCCTCGTAGATCTGGGTAATCTTCGCGTCCCGCATCATCCGCTCGACCGGGTAATCGCTGACATACCCGTAACCGCCGAGCAACTGGACCGCGTCCGTGGTGACATCCATCGCCACGTCCGAGGCGAAGCACTTGCATGCCGAGGAGATGAATGTCAGGTCAGCCGCCCGCTCCCCCTGCATGGCGCGCTCAGACTTCGCCGCGGCGGCATAGGTGAGCTGCCGGGCGGCCTCGATCTTCATGGCCATGTCAGCCAGCATGAACTGCAGGCCCTGGAACTCGGCAATCGCCTTGCCGAACTGCTTGCGCTCCTTGACGTAGCCGGCCGCGTAGTCGAGCGCGCCCTGCGCGATGCCGAGTGCCTGGGCAGCGATCGTGATCCGGGTGTGGTCGAGCGTGGCCAGCGCGGTCTTGAAGCCCGTGCCCTCGGCCCCGATGATCCGGTTGGCAGGAATCCGGCAGTTGTCGAAGTAAAGCTCGCGGGTCGGTGAGCCCTTGATGCCCAGCTTGTGCTCAGGAGCGCCGAAACTGAACCCCTCGTCCGCCTTGTCTACGACAAAAGCCGAGATACCGTTCGCACCAGCCGACGAGTCAGTGACAGCCATCACGGTGTAGTACTGCGACACGCCAGCGTTGGTGATCCAGCGTTTGGTGCCATTCAGGACGTAACTGTCGCCGTCTCTGACTGCCCGCGTCTTCATCGCGGCCGCATCGGACCCGGCTTCCGGCTCCGAGAGCGCGTAGGAGAACATGGCCGCGCCGCTCGCGACCGGTGGCAGGAACTGCCGCTTGACCTCATCGGAGCCGGAGAGCAGCAACGGCACGGTGCCCAGCTTGTTCACTGCGGGGATCAGCGACGACGACGCACAGACGCGGGCCACCTCCTCGATCACGATCACCGTGGCGAGCGCGTCGGCACCAGCGCCGCCGTACTCCTCAGGGACGTGCACGGCATGCAGGTCGGCCTTGACCAGTGCATCATGAGCTTCCTGCGGGAACTCGGCGGTCTCGTCGACCTTGGCAGCGTACGGAGCGATCTTCTCCTCTGCCAGGGCGCGCACCGACTCGCGCAGCGCCTCGTGCTCTTCTGACAGGGCGAACGCAGGAAAGTCATGACTCATGGCCTAGATAGTAGGACGTCCTAGTGAACGCGCGCCAATGGCTGGCAGCCCGGCGTGCGTCACTCCCGCTCTGGCCGCGATGATGGGCCGGTGAGCCAGGCCGCCCAGTTGCTGACGCCCGCAGGCGGGAAGCTGCTCGACCAGCTCCGCGGCATCGACGTGACGCCCGACAACGCCCTCCGCCTAGGCACTGAGCTCCGGGATCTGTACCCGGCTGACCTGGTCGCCGCCGGCCTCACCCAGCAGGCGCTCAGAATCGCCGCACGGGAGAAGTTCAGCCTGGCCAGTGAGATGTTCTTCACCAGGGACGGGCTGGAGCAGGCCTCCGGCGAGCAGGCCGCGGCCCACAGCGCCCGCCGCTTCGCTGGCCTAGCCCGCGTCGCGGACCTGTGTTGCGGCATCGGCGGCGACCTGACGGCGCTGGCCAGAGCCGCCCAGCACGTGCTCGCGGTCGACGCTGATTTTGACAACCTTCAATTCGCAACCAGGAACGCCGCCGCCTATGGTGCCTTCGGCGCGGTATCGCCGGTTTGCGCCGATGTGCGTGATCTGAGGCTGGCGGGGATCCCGGCTGCCTTCATCGACCCGGCACGCCGGGCAAGCGGTAAGCGGCTGCGCGCTGGTGACTCCCAACCGCCGCTGAGCTGGTGCATCGCATTGGCCGAGCAGGTGCCGCGGGTATGCGTCAAGGCCGCTCCCGGTCTGGCGCGCGCGCTGGTCCCGGCGGGCTGGGAGCTGGAATTCGTCGCCATCGGCCGCAACCTCAAAGAAGCGCTGCTGTGGTCACCGGCTTTCGCCACGACTGCGCGCCGGGCGACGGTCCTGTCAGCCGAGCGGACAGCGGACGCCAGCGACACCGTGCACCGCACCCCGGGCGCCCGGCACGGCCCGGACCTCGGGCAGGCGGCAGACGGCAGCCACACTCTCGAGGCCAGCACCGTTGCCGTGCCCCCTGTGCCAGTCTCTGCCCCGGGCGACTATCTGCTCGACCCGAACCCGGCTGTGACCAGGGCAGGCCTGGTCGCCGAGCTCGCCCGCGACCTCGGCGCCTGGCAGATTGACCCGATGATCGCGTTCCTGTCACTCGACCGGCCGGTGAGCACCCAGTTCGCCCGGACGCTCCGCGTTCTGGAGTCGATGCCGTGGCACGAGCGGGAAGTGGCCAGGAGGCTGCGCGAGCTCGGTATCGGCACGGCGGACATCCGCCGCCGCGGGCTCGCCGGCGACGTACAGCAGATCCATCGCAGGCTAGGCCTGAAAGGTGACAAAAGCGCTATAATCGTACTTACTCGTCGAAACGACCAGCCCTGGAGCCTGATTTGCGAGCCAGCCAGCGGCCCCGCGGACCGCTGAACCTGCTGCGTCCGGCGAACCCTAGCCTCGGTGACGGCAGCCACCTTGACCAGGCCGGGCCAGGGCGATGGGGCCTTCCGGACCGTCAGCATGCCCACTGTGAGCCCAGCAGGCCGCCGAGCCACTACGGCTCCATCGCGAGATGCCGGTCCGGCTTCAACTCTGATGAGCCCGTCGGCCTAGGCGCGGGCGCCACGTCGGCGACGCTGCTCGAAAGCGGCTCGAAGCGCTGCCAGCACGTATCCGGGATCGCCGTTGATCTCTTTCCAGTCAAAGTGCACGACCTCGTAGCCGGCCTCTCGGAGCCGTTTGTCGCGCCGCAGCTGGCGCATGGCCAGGTTCCGGTCGTCGTACTTCGCAGCTCCGTCGACCTCGGCGATCGTCCGGAACTTCCGCCACAGGAAGTCGACGCGGCCGATGAACTCGGCGTCGCGGATCTCGACTTGCAGCTCGGGCGGCGGCAGGCCGCCGTCTCGGAACACGATCCGAGCTAGCGACTCCAGCGGCGACTCTGCCCCGCCATCCGCGAACTCCACCACTTGACTGGCCGTGCGGACACCGCGCCACCGCGGGCAAGCGGCAATGACCGCCCTCAGCTCCTTCTGCGATGTCAGTTTCTGTTGCAGAGCTGAGTCAGCCACGACCACGCCCGCGCGAAAGTCCAGCGCTCGGGCCAGGTCGATGACGGTCCTGGGCACCGTCGTAACAGGGACCCCGAGCCGCCCACCGACGTGCTCGGCCGGCAACGCAGCACAGTGGATGCGGACGCCCGGCTTGCCTGACCTGCTGCCCGCGCCTGGCGGCCGGGTGATCATCAGCGCCGCCGGTGGCGGGCCGAGCAGGCTGAGCCCATGCAGCAGCGCGGCCGTCTCGTGGCTGACCACCGCGCTCGGCCCGAGAGCAGCAGCGGCCGCAGCCGCCGAAAGAAACAGCCCGCCAGCAGGAAGCGCCGGAATCAGCTCAGCAAGGTCGGCCGTGGCGTAGTAACCCCAGCCGATGCGCACAAGCTCGCCGCGCTCCGCCATCGCCCGGACCTGCCGCGAAGATCTCCCGTCCGCAACAAGCTCAGCCCAGCTCATGATCCCGGTTAATCGGACATTGGTCCGGAAAGTCTCGCCTCTCACAACGTCAGCATCGCTCCCGGCAGCGACATTTCATCGATCTTGTCCGCGATAGAGCATGATTTGCCCTGTTTCGCGCGGCCAAAATCCGTGAAACGTGCGCAGCGGTCGGCGCAAAAGCCGCGAAACGCACCCCGATCGGACGTCCCGATCAGCAGCGAGCGGCGCAAAAGCCGCGAATTGCCATCGGTCAGCTGAGCGCCGTCGCACGGGTGCCGATCGCCGTCGCGTCGCGCCACATGAACACCGACGCAGGGAGCAAAAAGGACAAAACGATCCGGGACTGTTCGCGGACGCACCGAAAGGCGGCTACAGCTCGGCGCCGGAACCTGTCGGCGGGCGCGGCTGCTGACCAGCCCGCAGGACCCGGACCTTGGCGCGGAGGGCCTCGCCTTTGGCCTGCGCCCCGGAGCGCAGATCGGCCTGGAACGATGCCATCCGCCCGGCGAGTGCCGGGTCGCTGCCAGCCAGGATGCGCACAGCGAGCAACCCGGCATTCCGGGCGCCGCCGACCGCAACGGTGGCGACCGGGATCCCGGCTGGCATCTGGACGATCGACAGCAACGAGTCAAGCCCGTCCAGGTGCTTCAGCGGAACTGGCACGCCGATGACCGGCAGGGTGGTGACCGACGCAAGCATGCCGGGCAGGTGCGCCGCACCGCCCGCGCCCGCGATGATGACCTTGAGCCCCCGGCCGGCCGCGGCCTGCCCGTAGCTGAGCATGTCGGCAGGCATCCGGTGCGCCGAGACGACATCGGCCTCGGACGCTACCCCGAATTCGTCCAGTACATCAACGGCAGCCTGCATCACCGGCCAGTCCGAATCGCTGCCCATCACCACGGCCACCAGCGGCTGGCTGGTCACAGCGGCCGCCCGGCCCCTGCCACCGGCTCGGCAACTGGTTCCTCGGAACCGGTGGCCAGGTAGTTCGCCGCCCGCGCAGCCCGGTCCCGCAGGCTGGCGAGGTCACTGCCCAGCGCCGTCACGTGCCCGACCTTGCGGCCCGGCCGGACCGGCTTGCCGTACAGCTGCACCTTCAGTGCGGTATCAGCCGCCATCACGTGATTCAGCTTTCCGTACAGATCAGGATCCGTCCCGCCGAGAACGTTGGCCATCACTGCCGCCGGCGCGGCCATGGCCGGAGAGCCAAGCGGCAGGTTCAGGACCGCTCGCAGGTGCTGCTCGAACTGCGACGTCCTGGCGCCCTCGATAGTCCAGTGCCCGGTATTGTGCGGGCGCATAGCCAGCTCGTTCACGAGCAGCCCGCCGCGCCGCGTCTCGAACAACTCGACCGCCAGCAACCCGATCACATCCAGGTCCCGCGCCAGCTCGAGGCCTAGCCGTTGCGCCGCGACGGCTGTCACCGCTGACAAGCCGGGAGCCGGCGCCAGCACCTCGACGCAGATGCCGTCCCGCTGCACCGACTGCACGACCGGGTAGGCGACGCCGTGCCCGCTGGACGAGCGCGCGACCAGGATCGCGAGCTCGCGCTCGAACGGTACGTACTCCTCCGCGAGCAGCGGCAACCCGTGCGACAGCACCTCGGCGGCCGCTGCGGAGTCCTCGCAGACCCAGACGCCTCGCCCGTCATAGCCTCCGGAAACAGCCTTCAGCACGACCGGCCAGCTGGTTCGCTCGGCGAAGGCGACGACGTCAGCGACCGACTCCACCGGCTCAAACTTCGGGCAGGGAACGCCCAAATGGGCGAGCCGGCTGCGCATCTCCAGCTTGTCCTGGGTAAACTGCAGCGCGGCAGCACTTGGCCACACCACGTGCCCGGCTTCCTCAAGTGCTCTGAGCTGCGCCTGGGGAACATGCTCGTGATCGAAGGTGATCACGTCACAGCCGGCCGCGAAGGCCATCAGGTCGTCGGTCGACCGGTAATCGCCCACCACGGTGTCTGGGGCTACCTGCGCGGCACTTTCGTCGGTCGCAGCTGCCAGTACCCGGAACCTGATGCCGAGTCCGACAGCGGCCGCGGCGGTCATCCTGGCCAGCTGGCCAGCCCCTATCATCCCGACAACCGGCTGCCGGTCCGCCCCGGCACTTTCGTGAGTCTGCTGGTGATTCATTACCCGCCGTAGCCTACGGGCCAACCCGCCGTGCCGGGAACCAGGACCTAGGCCGGCCCGAGTACGGCAGGCTGCTCCTCGGCGTCCGCCGTCGCATGCGGCAGGAACAACGCGAACACGGCCGGGCGGGGCCGGACCAGCACCACCTGGCCGCCGTCCGCGGCGGCGATCGTCCGGGCCAGGGCCAGCCCTAGACCGGTCCCGTTGGGCGAGCCGCTCACGCTCCGCTCGAATATCCGCGGCGCCAGCTCCGGCGGCACGCCGCCGCCCTCGTCCCGCACCTCGACTACCACTGACCGCCGGGTCCTGGACGTCCTGATGGTGACCGTGCCCGCCCCGTGGACCAGGGCGTTATCCAGGAGCGTGGCGATCACTTGCGATGCGCCGCCGGGCGTAGCGAAAGCGAACAGGCCCTTCTCCCCGGCCACCGCGAGCCGCCGGTTCAGCCGGCGGAAGGCGGGCTCCCACTCGACGACCTGCTGGCCGACGATCTCGTCGACGCTGGCGACCGTTGGCGCACCGGCGCTCGTGCGCCGGGCCCGGCCGAGCAACTGCCCGACGACGTCCGCCAGCCGCTCGGTCTGAGCGAGTGCAGCCGCGCCTTCCTCGCGCACCACGTCCGGGTAGTCCGCGGCCGCCATCATTTCCTCCAGCCGCATCGACAGCGCGGTGAGCGGCGTCCTGAGCTGGTGCGACGCGTCGACAGCGAAGTCACGCTCGGCAGACAGCAGGTCGTTGATCCGCTGAGCAGAGCCGTCCAGGCCCTCGGCAACCCGGTCGAGTTCCTGGATCCCGTACCGCCGTCCGAGCGGGCTTGAGTCCCCTGAACCGAGCCGGTCCGCCGCGCCCGCCAGCTCCTGCAGCGGTTTGACGATGCGCCGGGCATACAGCAGTCCCAGCACGACCGCGACCCCGACAGCCAGCAGGGCAACGCCACCGACGAGCAGGAGTTCCTTAGCCACGTTCCCGGACAGGTCGCTGCTATCCGCCGCGACCATCACCGTGAACCGGCCCTGCGTCAAGGTGGCCGACCGGTAGTTGTGGCGGGGCCGCACCCCGGTCGTTGCCAGCACAACCGTCCTGCCGAGGAGGTCCTCTCGGACGACCACGTAGCGGTCGGGCTGAGTCTTGGCGGCCTGCGCGGCACCTACCCGGCCGACGGGCTGCAGGGAGTCCGATCGCTCTTGCAGAATCAGGGCAACATCATGAGCGTCCCGGAGCAAGAGCTGCTTGGCATCGTCAACCTGCAGGCGGCCGAGCACGAAGGCGAGCGGGATGCCCAGTGCGAGCACCGCCACTACCGCCACGGCCAGCATCGAGATCAGCAGCCGGTGCTGCATCGTTCCCGCTCCAGGCTGTCAAACCTTGCCACCATAAGCCCGCTTGCTGATCTAGTCCCCGCGCTCGAACCTGAACCCGACGCCACGGACCGTCGTAATGTACTGCGGACTGTGCGCGTCGTCACCGAGCTTGCGGCGCAACCACGAGACATGCATGTCGAGGGTCTTGGTCGAGCCCCACCACTTGCTGTCCCAGACCTGCCGCATGATCTGCTCGCGGGTGACGACCTTGCCCGCCTCGGCGACCATGAGGGCAAGCAGGTCGAACTCCTTCGAGGTGAGCTCGATCTCGGTGTCGCCGAGCCAGGCCCGCCGGGCATCAGTGTCCACCCGCACGCCCTGCACGGTCTTGGTCTCCGAGGCACCGCGCCTGAGCAGCGCCCGCACCCGGGCCAGCAGCTCGGCCAGCCGGAACGGCTTGGTGACGTAGTCATCCGCCCCCGCGTCCAGGCCGATGACGGTGTCAACCTCGTCCGCCCTGGCGGTAAGGATGAGGACCGGGACTGACTGACCGGAATTCCTGATCCGGCGGCAGACCTCGAGCCCGTCGATCCTGGGCAGCCCGATGTCGAGCACGATGAGGTCAATGCCGCCGTTCCTGGCCGCTTCCAGGGTCCCTGGCCCGTCGGCGGCGACGTCAACTTCGTAGCCTTCACGCCGCAGCGCCCTGGCGAGCGGCTCGGAGATTGCCGGGTCATCTTCGGCAAGCAAAACGCTGGTCATGGGATTGATGGTAGGGGCAACTGGCTGTTTCCAGTTCGCTACACACCAGCAGCCCGAAGTCTTGCCCGCCGCTTGACCTTAACTTGCGCAACTGAGCAACTTACAGCCTGCCAGCGCCGCTCCAGCCGGTGCCGGCCGAAGCGGGGGCTCAGACGGGCGTCACGCCATGCCGGCGTCGCGAGAACGACCGGTCCTTGCCGCGCGCGGCCGCGAACCGGCGGATCAGCTGCCCGCGCAGATCCTCCGGCTCCACCACGTCGTCCACCACGAGCTCGCCGGCCAGCCGGAGTACGTCGATGTCGGCCTCGTACTCGTCGCGGAGCCGCTGCGTCTCGGCCTCCCGTTCGTCCGCAGTGGCCAGCGCTGCCAGCCGGTTGTAATAGACCGCGTTGACCGCGGCCTCCGCACCCATCACCGCGATCTTCGCGGTCGGCAGGGCGAGCGTCGCGTCCGGTTCGAACCCAGGTCCGGCCATCGCGTACAGGCCTGCTCCGTAAGCCTTGCGGACGATCACGCTGATCTTCGGCACTGTCGCCTCGGAGACCGCACTGATCATCTTCGCGCCATGCCGGATGATGCCCTGCCGCTCGACGGCAGTACCGACCATGAAACCGGGAACGTCCGCAAGGAACAGCAGCGGCAGATTGAACGCATCGCACAGTTGGATGAACCGGGTCGCCTTGTCCGCCGAGTCCACGAACAGCACCCCGCCCTTGAACATCGGGTTGTTCGCCACCACGCCGATGGCCTGCCCGTCCAGCCGGGCGAAGCCGACGACCAGTTCGCGGGCCCACAGCGCATGGATCTCGAACAGCGAGTCTTCGTCCACGATCCCGCGCACGTACCGGCGCATGTCGAAAGCCTGCCGCTCGCTGACCGGCACCATGGCGCGCAGATCGGCTGGCTTCGGCTCGCGCGGCAGGGCAGCGGGCGGCGATTGCTGCCAGTTAGAAGGCAGGTAGGACAGGAACGAGCGGACCGCGCCGATTGCCTCAGCCTCGGACGAGGCCAGGAAGTGACCGACGCCGGACACGGAGGTGTGCATGCGCGCGCCGCCCATCTCCTCGAGCGTCGTCTGCTCGCTGACCACCATCTCGACCATGCGCGGGCTGCCCAGGTACATGGACGCGTTGCCGTCCACCATGGCGACAAAGTCGCAGAACGCCGGGATGTAGGCGCCACCCGCGGCCGACGGGCCAAAGAGAGCGCAGACCTGCGGGATCGACCCGGACGCCCGGACCTGGGTGTGGAAGATCTTGCCTGCACCCCGGCGGCCGGGGAACATCTGAACCTGGTCAGTGATCCGTGCCCCGGCGGAGTCGACCAGGTAGATCATCGGCAGGCCCGCGCTATACGCCTGCTCGATGACGCGGATGATCTTCTCAACGGTCCTGGCACCCCAGGAGCCGGCCTTCACCGTCGAGTCGTTGGCCATCAGCGCGACCGGGCGGCCGTCGATGGTGGCGGTGCCGGTGATCACACCGTCCGCCGGCAGCCCGCTGGCCAGCACGTTGGCGAACGCGCCGTCCTCGGTGAAGCTGCCGGTATCGACCAGCAGCTCGATCCGGTCCCGGGCGAACAGCTTGCCCTGCGCCGCCGCTTGCTGGTGATAACGCTCTGAGCCGCCTGCCGCGATCCTGGCCCGGATCTCGGCCAGGTCGGGGTGGCCGGCTCGTTCCTCTTGCCCAGCCCGTGCTTCCTGGCCAGCCTGTCCTTCTCCTGCTGAGGTCACGCTCGCGAGCGTACGGCACACGTGCCGGGGCGGCGGGAGTGGAGGGGCCGCCGCCCCGGCACGAGCTCAGGTGACGTCAGTGGATATGCAGGCTGATGCCGAGCAGCACAAGCGGCCACAGGAAGATCGCCAGTAGTGCGGACAGCACCAGCTTCACCAGGTGAATGGTGATGTAGCTGTGCCCCCAGGCGATCACGATCCCGATGACGACCCAGATGACGAAGAACCAGCTGTACCTACTGCGGCGGCTGAATATAGCCATGTTTTTGACTCCGATCCGGCCAACCGGGTGTTTGCAACCACCAGGTCTCCGGATAACCGGCCATTAAACATGGCAGCGCCGAGCTGTTCCCGGCGCCATTCACCGCGGATTTTAGCCAGCAATAGTGCGGGAACGCGGCCCTGCTCGCAGCACCTGTGACGGCAGCTGGCGGCCGATAATGCGCTCTGCGTCCGCTGCGGCGTCGATCAGTGCCGCCAGGTCAATGCCGGTGCCGACGCCCATGTCCTCGACCATGTGGACGAGTTCCTCGGTGGCGATGTTGCCGGTGGCGCCGGGCGCGTACGGGCAGCCGCCAAGGCCGCCGACGGAGGCGTCGAAATCGGCCACGCCCATCTCCAGGGCGGCGAGCACGTTGGCCAGGCCAGTGCCTCTGGTGTTGTGGAAATGGAGATTAAGCTCTGCCTCCGGGTGCGCGGCCCGGAATTCGCCGATCAAGCGCTGGACGCGGCCTGGCGTCGCCATCCCGGTCGTGTCACCGAACGACACGGCATCCGCGCCGTCGGCCAGTGCGCGTCCGGCCGTGGCGACGACCCGCTCGACCGGGACGTCTCCCTCGTACGGGCATCCCCATGCCGTGGACACGATGACCTGGCAGGTAGCACCGCGCTCGTGAGCCAGCGCGATGATCTGCGCGATGTCGTCCAGCGACTGCGCCGTACTGCGGTTGACGTTCTTGCGGTTGTGGGTGTCCGATGCCGACACCACGGCCTCTATCTCGGTCAGCCCGTTGTCCAGCGCCCTGGCCGCGCCCCGCAAGTTCGGGACCAGTGCGGAGTAGCGGACGGAAGCCGCCCGGTCGATGCCGCCCCACACCTCTTCGGCGTCGGCCATCTGCGGGATCGCGTCTGGCCGGACGAATGACACGGCCTCGATGCGCTGGACTCCGGTACCGGACAGCCGGTCGATCAGTTCGATCTTCGCCTGCGTCGGCACGGGATCCTCGTTCTGCAGGCCATCCCGCGGACCGACCTCACGGACCGAGATCTGGCGGGGCAGATCGGACACAGCACGCCCCGTTCCTGGTGGTTGAAAGAAGAGACTCGCCCAGGCTAACCGGGCAGGGGCGGCTGCTGTTCCCCGGACAGCTGTTCGCGTGTCAGCCTGTCCTGCTCATTCTCGACGAGCTGGAACAGCGTTGCCTGCACGTCCTGAATATGCGGGATCTCGGTGAGGACCAGCTGGCCGCGCTCGCCCGGCGACTCCACGATCAGGCGACCGCAGCCGAGCAGCCGGTCCAGAAGTCCTTGCTGGAACGACACGTCACTGATCTTCGACAGCGGGAAGTCCCGGCCGGTCCTGGTGATGATCCCGGCACGCAGCCGCAACCGCCGGTTGGTCAGCTCGTAACTGGTGGTCCGCCAGCGCAGCAGCGGGCGCGCGACCCAGGTGAGCACGACCACCAGCGCGACCACGGCCAGGGCAATCCGGGCGGGCGCCGAATCGCGGACGGCGGACACGAGCAGCAGCAGGGCCAGCAGCGCGATCACGGTAGCGGCAAGAATCAGGAACGGCCGCAGCACCGTCTTCCAATGCTGGTGGAGCCGGAGAACCAGGTGCTCGCCTTCGGTGAGGCCTGCCGCGTTGGCCATAACCCTCATGCTTACACGAACTACATCAATGCGCGCGGACGCGCCACCGACGGCGCCGGTCCTGCAACAGCAATCGCGCCGCGGCTCAGCGCACGTGCACGACGTCGCCCGCGCTGATCGCGTGCACGCCGTCATCGGCGGTCACCAGCAACCGTCCGACGCCGTCCACGTCGGCGGCGCGGCCAGTCAGCAACTTCCCGCCTGGCATCTCGACCCGGACATCCCGCCCTATCGTCGCGCAGCACTGCAGATAGGACGCGCGGAGCCCGCAGGCTTCCGCGTCGCCTGGACGCGGAGCGCCCGACCATCGCAGGTACCAGTGCTCTAGCTCGGTCAGCAGCGCAACGAGAATAGCCTGCCGGTCGGGGTCGGCCGCGCCGGCCAGCGACAGCGACGTTGCCGGGCCGGCCGGCAGCTCCGACTCGGTCGCGTTGACGTTGAGGCCAATGCCTATCACAACTGCGTCCCCGGCCTGCTCCGCCAGAATGCCAGCCAGCTTGCCACCTCCCCCGGCAGCACTTGCCCCGGCGGCAACACGGCCGGTTGGCGCCCCGGCCAGCACGTCATTCGGCCACTTCAGGCTTATCTCCAGGCCGGTCTGAGCGCGCAGCGCCGAGACCATTGCGACGCCGGCCAGCAGCGGCAGCCAGCCCAGGCTCGCCGCCGGGACGCCGGCCGGCCGCAGCAGCACAGAGAAAGTGAGTGAAGCGCCTGGCTCGCTCTGCCAGCTGCGATCGAGCCGGCCCCGGCCGGCCGTCTGCTGCTCGGCCACCAGAACCGTGCCGGTCGCTGCCCCGGACCGGGCGGCGGTCAGCAAGTCCGCGTTCGTCGACCCGGTCTGATCGACGACACCAATGCTGGTGTACAGCAGTGACCCGGCCAGCAGTGTGTCAGCCAGGGCCGCCTCGGCGAGGCGAGCCCGGTGCGAATGCCTTGTCGGGCCGCTCATCCCTTAACTCTCTCGCGCCCGTGCGGCGCGCACCCACCCGACCCGCCACTCGCCACCCGGCCCACCCCTGGCACCCGGCCTGCCACAGGGCACCCGGCCCGCCAGGCGGCACGCAGCAGTTCTGGCCTAACCTGTCCGGCATGGCCAACGATGCATCCGCGCCGCTTAGCGCGCCCGAGCCGGCCGGGGCCGCGGGGCCTGCAGGCACCTCAGACCCAGCTGGCGTTCCGGCAGAGCTGCACACGACCGCGGGAAAGCTGGCCGACCTGGAGCGCCGCAGGCACGAGGCGGTGCACGCCGGTGCTGCCCGGCAAGTCGAGCGCCAGCACGCTAAGGGCAAGATGACTGCCCGCGAGCGGATCGATGCGCTGCTGGATCCGGGCTCGTTCACTGAGTTTGACGAGTTCGCGCGGCACCGGGCCACTGATTTCGGCATGGCGAGGAACCGGCCCTATGGCGATGGCGTGGTGACCGGGTACGGCACGATCGACGCTCGCCCGGTCGCCGTGTTCAGCCAGGACTTCACCGTCAACGGCGGATCGCTCGGTGAGGTGTTCGGCGAGAAGATCGTCAAGGTCATGGACTACGCGCTGAAGACCGGCTGCCCGATGATCGGCATCAATGACAGCGGCGGCGCCCGGATCCAGGAAGGTGTCGTTGCCCTCGGCCTGTATGGCGAGATCTTCTACCGGAACGTGATCTCCTCCGGGGTTATCCCGCAGATCTCCCTGATCATGGGGCCGTGCGCGGGTGGTGCTGTCTATTCGCCGGCCATCACGGACTTCACCCTCATGGTGGAGGGGACCTCATACATGTTCATCACCGGACCCGACGTGATCAAGACCGTCACCGGCGAGGAAGTCACCCAGGAGGAACTGGGCGGGGCACAGGCGCACAACGTCAAGTCCGGAGTCGCTCACTACCAGGCCACTGATGAGCAGGACTGCCTGGACTTCGCCAGGGCCCTGTTGTCCTACCTGCCGTCTAACAACCTCGACGACCCGCCGAGCTGGCCGGCGCCAGCCAGCGCAGGCGCCGCGGATCCGGCCGCCGCGCTCGAAGTCACCAGCTACGACGCCGAGCTAGACACGCTGATCCCCGACTCGCCGCGCCAGCCCTACGACATGCACAAGGTCATCGAGCACGTCCTCGATGACGGCGAGTTCCTGGAGATTCACGCAGGGTTCGCGCAGAACATCGTTGTCGGCTTCGGCCGGGTTGACGGCGCTTCGGTCGGGGTTGTCGCAAACCAGCCGATGCACTCGGCAGGCACGCTGGACATCGATGCCTCGGAGAAGGCGGCACGGTTCGTCCGCACCTGTGACGCGTTCAGCATTCCGGTCCTGACCTTTGTTGATGTGCCCGGCTTCCTGCCTGGCACCGGCCAGGAGTGGGGTGGCATCATCCGCCGCGGCGCCAAGCTGATCTACGCCTACGCTGAGGCGACGGTGCCCAAGATCACGGTCATCACCAGGAAGGCGTACGGCGGCGCCTACGACGTGATGGGCTCCAAGCACCTGGGCGGCGACATCAACCTGGCCTGGCCGACGGCGCAGATCGCGGTCATGGGGGCCGACGGCGCAGTGGACATCCTGTACCGGCGAGACCTGGCCGAGGTAGCGGACCTGCAGGAGCGGGCGAACCTGCGCCGCCAGCGGATCACCGAGTACGAGGACACGCTGTTTAACCCGTACACCGCAGCCGAGCGGGGCTACGTGGACTCGGTCATCCGGCCTGGCGAGACCCGGTCGGAGGTGACGAGGGCGCTGCGCGCACTGCGAACCAAGCGACAGACCCTGCCGCCGAAGAAGCACGGGAACATCCCGCTCTAGTTGCGGCCATTGCCGCCCGGGGGGCCCGATATCTGGTTGGAGTGACGGCACTGACCAGGAAGAAATCACCCCAGCGTGACCGGCTGCTGGCGGACCGGTACCGCTACTGGCAGTTCGGCGCCCACCGGAGCTACTAGAGTCGTCATTACTATGACCGAGACTGGCGCGCCGCTGCCGCTGCTTTCCCGCTACGCGATCATGGTCGACGTGGGCTATATCTACGCTTCTGCGGGGGAGCTGCTGTTTGGCGCGACGGCGAGGAAAGAGTACAAGGTCGACGCTGACAAGCTCATCCAGGCGCTCACCAGGCACGCCGAGGACCAGATCAGGGGCGAACTGCTGCGGGTCTACTGGTATGACGCGGCCAGGGACCGGGTGCCGACCTTCGACCAGCGGGTCATCGCCCAGATGCCGTGGGTCAAGCTCAGGCTGGGCAACCTGAACGCTCGCGGCCAGCAGAAGGGCGTGGACGCGCAGATTCGCGCTGACATGGAAGCTCTCGCCAGGCACCGCGCTATTACCGAGGCGATTCTTGTTGCCGGGGACGAGGACATGGTGCCCGCGGTGGAGGCAGCACAGGCGTTCGGGGTTCGCGTCCATCTGTGGGGTGTGGAGCCGCCCTACGGCACGAACCAGGCCGAGCGGCTGGTCTGGGAGTCCGACACCGTTGATGTGCTCGAGCGCGCGTTCGTGGAGCCGTTCTTCAGCCGCCAGCTGACGGAGACCCCGGCCGCCACGGGCCCGGTCCGCGCGCCGGGGCAGCCGGTGCCGGTGCCCGG
>DASXIA010000482.1:0-10188 GCA_036488155.1 Streptosporangiaceae bacterium
TATCGGCCACCTGCGGCGGAGTGTACGACACCTGGACGGCTTCGGGCTTAGCAAGCCGGTAATGCGGGCTGGCCTGAGGCCGGGTGTCGAAGCCCAGCACGGCGACGATGACGCCATCTAGCTCCGCCGGTATCTGCAGGCTGCCGCTGCGATAGCGGTGGGCAACAGCCTCGCCGCGCGGGCCGGGACTGGCGACCATGCTGAGCTCGGTGCCGAAGGCGCGGGCGAGCGCCCCGGCCGGCCCGGAGACGGTGAGCCGGCGGGACGCCGGGTCCCGTGAGGTCACCCGAATGGCGGGCTCATGGCTCGTCAGTACGCTGGCGACGAGTTCGTGGTCTGCAGGATCGGAACCGTAGCGATCGCGCAATTCGGTGCGGGATATCCGGGCTGGCGCTCCGTCGGTACCGCGCGGCAGGCTGGCGGCGCGCCGAATCAGCACTGTCAGCTCGATCCGCTCCTGCGGGTCCACCGGGCCGGCCGGAATGGCGCCGGGAAGTGGCTCACGATGGCTTCCGGCCAGCGGAACTAACGAGCTTGAGGTCACAGCATCGACCCTTTCTCTCAGGCAGCGCGGTCGTGGCCGGTGCTGGTTCGCAAAGGCCCGGCCGCTGCCGACTGACGGCGGATGTCCCGTCGCCCCACAGTAAACCTCGCCGCGCCCGCTAAACAGGGCTAGCACCGCCGTTGGGCAGCTACGCGGCTGCCTCGTCGCGCCGGGCGGCCACTTGCAGAATGGCGCCCCAGTGCCGGCGGACCTTGCCGTCCGCGCGCGTGGCGAGCCGTCGGCGGATCTCGCCATAGAGCCGGTCGCGCTGCCAGTCAGCCATGTCGATATGGCCGGAGAATGTCTCGAGCAGCGCGATGTAAGCCTCGGCGGTGTAGCTGATCTCCCAGTCAAAATGCCGGCTCGAGGTGACGGTGAACAAACCGCTGCCCTCGATGGCGGCGCGGTCGTCGGGTTGCTCGCCCGGCGCGAAGTGCCAGGTGCCGGCCGGCATACCTTCGCCGATCTCGTCGTAGGTGTCCTGGATCTCGCGGAAGAACGGGTCACCGTCCGCGGGGAAGACATGATCGGCCTTCCAGATCGCGAGGTGGCCGCCCGGCAGCAGCGAGCGCCAGGCGAGCTGGAACCCGGCGGCGGGGTCGATCCAGTGCCAGGCGGTGGCCGCGAAGACGAGGGCGAAACGCCCGGACGGCTGCCAGTCCTCGAATGCCTGGCCGACGACATTCACGTCCGGGTAGCTGGCCAGGTTGTGCCGTGCCGCGGCGGCGAGACTCGGTCCGGGCTCGAGGCAGGTGATGGCGAAGCCGCGCTGGGCCAGCGGGGTCGTCGCCTTGCCGGTACCGCAGCCGACCTCGAGCAGCCGGTCACCGGCCCGTAGCCCGGCCGCGGAGATCAGCTCGGCATAGAGTTCGCGGGGGTAAGCCGGCCTGGCCTGGTGATAGCGATCGGCGACTGTGTCGAAGGTGACCTTGAGCCGGTCCCGGTCCTCCCGTGTACGGTCGGTCATCGCGTTCTACCGGCTCTGGGCGGCCTCAGCCTGCCTCACTGCCGCAGCCTCCCCCCGGTCAATTCGCGCCGCTGCCAGGTCCAGTGCGAGCGCGATGGCAACCGTGACGCCGATGCCGACCGCCGCGCCGCCGATCGTGTCGGTGACATAGTGAAATCTGATCGCCACCAGGGCGAGAGCCACCATCGCGCCGAAGCCGGCGGCGACCACGGCGAGCACGACGCGCATCGAGGCCGGGGCTTTCGTGGCCGGCGGATCAATCAGGAGCACCGCAATGCACGTGATCAGCGCGAACGTGGCGGTCGTGTGGCCGCTCGGGAAGCTCAGGAAGTCGATGTAGACCCGGTGGATGAGGAGCTTGAGCAGTTCGGTGATGCCCGACGCGACCGGGACAGCGAGCGCGACCATGATCGCACCCCGGTACCGGCGCAGAGCCAGGCAGCAGTAGCACATCACCACCGTGAGCAGGCCCATCGGAACCGTGTCGCCCACGGCTGCCAGCGGATCGAGCCCGGTTCGGTGCGGCCAGACCCAGCTGAATACGGCCTTGTCCAGGCCGTCAGGGGTGGTGCCGTCGTGGAAAAGCCCACCGAGGACGCCAACGGTGATGACGCACGCCGCGACGATGACAATCGCGGCGGGCCGCAATCGCGGCGGTATCAGGCGGTGCCCGATGGGCCGAGCTGGCCCGGTCCGTGCTGGCTCAGTCACGGCTCGGCCTCCCACTGTGCGTTCCCGCCCGGCTGACCAGGGTACCTGGTCACGATCGCACGCGGCGGGATCCGTCGGGGCCAGTGAGCTATGACTCTTCGGTCTTGGTCAGCAGCCGGGCGCTCCACTTCTCCTCGAACCGGACAACGTAGAACCGCTACACGAGAGACGATACCGGCCGTAGGTAGCCTGACCTGCCGGAACGATTCCCGCGACTTCCCGATGCATCCGGCCTATTCCCTGCGGGATGTGCCCCCGATGTGCCCTCAGCGGCGGGCCACGAAATGCCCGCGACCGATGGCCGAGGCGATAGGGCCCTCCTCGCGCCGCTGGCCGGGCGCTTTTCTCGTGCCGCATGGCCATTGGTATCGCGTCAGACACAACGGTGCTTACTCGCGCTGCGGCAGGGTAGCTGAGCGTGGTCGCAGCCTGGGGTTGGTTAACTCCGGTTCCCCCTGGGGGCATTGCGCCGGACGCAGGAGGGCGCCCCGGGCTGCGACCCTAGCCGCGAGCACCTAACGGCCCGGCTTGGCTACAGCTGGCAGCCATCTTGTCTCCATTGTTGGGAGAAGGTCCAAGGTCTATCGTCCGGTGGAGACCGCTGTGCCGAAAGGGGCCTGAGCATGCCGCCAGACGGAAGTGTCGGCTCCGCACCTGGCGGGGCTTTCTACTCCAACCGTTGTGTTGGATGCGGAGGGCGGCTGGACGCCACGCGACGTGAACGCCGGCCGCGACCGGAGGATCACCTGCGGCCTTGCGCATCCTTCGAATTGGCTGTCCGGATCATGCAGTACGTCAAGGACTTAGAAAGCGTTACGCCTCGTGCCGGTCAGCGGGACTTGCGGAAGCACATCAAGGATCTGGCTGCGGTGGCATGCACTGATGATCCTGATTGGGAGCTTAGGTCGCTTTACTTAAGACTTGAAGAAGACTCCGGGGATGAGCCAGATCCCGAACAAGCCGTGACCGCTGAAATGCTGGGCGAAGCCTGCCGCGCGCTCGCTGAGGGACGAGATCCGCGTCTATTTTTCCCGCCCCAAACCGGCCGGGGACCCGGTCAACCGCCAGGGGCTTGATGCGCGCGGCCGGTACCAGACCGAGCCACACCCGTTAGTCCGGCAGGTCACCCGCAGGTGCCTGGCGCCGTTAGCGGCCCCGTGGCGAGGCAGCGATCGCGGCAGTGGCCGCATGGCTGGGCGACACGGTAGAGACGACACTCGCGGTCTGCAGCCACCTGATGCCGGATGACACTATCGCCGGGCGCCGGGCTGTCGACGCGTTCTTCACCGGATGTGCCCCCGATGTGCCCTCAGCCGGTGAGCTATGACTCCTCGTCGCTGGTCACGAGCCTGCTGGTCCACTTCTCCTCGATGTGGCCGTAGCGCCAGACCAGGACGGCTGTTATCCACGTCACGATGAACAGGCCCACGATCGCGAAGCCGGCCATGTTGATGTTGAAGTCGCGCATGACGCCCCAGAACCCGCCGGCCCGGCTGAGGCTCTTGACTTCGGTGGAGATGAGGCCGAGGGTCTCGATCCCGCCGACCAGGAAGCAGATGCCGACCGACAAGCCGGTGATCGCCAGGTTGTAGAACACCTTGCGCACGGGGTTGAAGAATGCCCATCCGTAGGCCAGGTTCATGAAGATGCAGTCGGTGGTGTCCATGAGGGCCATGCCGGCCGTGAACAGGACTGGCAGGCAGCAGATCGCGTACCAGGGGATGTGCTGCAGGGCCAGGAACGCGGTCGTGCCGAGCAGCAGCACTTCGGTCGTGGTATCGAAGCCCAGGCCGAACAAGACGCCGACCGGGTACAGCTGCCATTCCTTGCTGATCGCGCGCAGCCACCGGCCGAAGAACCGGTAGAAGAAGCCGCGGTTGTCGAGCTGCCGCTCGAGTTCGGCCTCGTCGAAGGCGCCTCGCCGCATCGCGCGGAAGACGCGGACGATGCCTCCGAGGATGACGAGGTTCAGCCCGCCGAAGAGAAACAGGAATCCGGCCGAGATCAGCGTGCCGAACACCGTGCCGAACTGCTGCAGTCCGGAGCCCGGGTGCAGGACCTGGCTGAAAACGGCCTTCTCAGCCACCACGATGCCGACGCCCATCGCGACGACGACCGAGGAGTGGCCGAGCGAGAAGAAGTAGCCGAAACAAAACGGCCGCGGCCGTCCGGTGCCCTGGCGCTCGCTCATCTCCTTGCGGGTGGTGTTGTCGATGACCGCGATGTGGTCGGCGTCGAAGGCGTGCCGCAAGCCGAGCGTGTAGGCGAGGACACTGACGCCGATGCCGAGGCCGGGATAATGCGCGGGTATCACGAACGCGGCGAAGATGCCGAACCCGACCAGGTGCAGGGCGAGGATCGAGGAGTACATCAGCGTTACCCGGCGCCGCTCGGCGGGCGTCATGGCTGCGAACGACCGCCGGATCAGCTGGCCCGCGCGAGGCTTGCGAGCTGCGATCGGTGTCGTCACCGTTCGCACGCTAATCTAGTTGCAAATTAGTTGCAAGTACGTCTTAGGTGCATCGCGAGGACCGCAAGACGGCTGCTGACTGGCCAGACGACCTGGATTCCCTAGGGTGGACACTGTGCCTCCTGAGGCACAGTGTTTGCTAAGGCACGGTGCCTTCTAGGGCATCGGGTCTTCTAGGGGCACCGGTCGGTGCCCAACGCAGGGAGATAAGCATGACCACGTTCAGAACGGTCGACGCTGACGCCGACGGGGGCGGGACAGCCGCAGGACCGGCCGTTACCGTCGGGGCTCGCCCGCTGATGGCCGAAGAAGTGGTCGCGGTCGCCCGGCGCGGAGCGCCGGTCCTGGTGGCCGCCGAGGCCATGGCTGCGGTGCGGCACGGCCGGGAGATTATCGACGCGCTGGCCAACGACGCTGAGCCGCATTACGGCGTCTCTACCGGCTTCGGTGCGCTGGCCACCCGGCACATCCCGGCGGACAGGCGTGCTCAGCTCCAGGCCAGCCTCATCCGCAGCCACGCGGCCGGCTCCGGGCCAGCGGTGGAGACCGAGGTGGTCCGCGCGCTCATGCTCCTCCGGCTGGCCACGCTGGCCTCCGGCCGCACCGGCGTTCGCGAGGTCACTGTGCAGGCCTACGCAGCGCTGCTAAATTCCGGCTTCACCCCGGTCGTGCACGAGTACGGCAGCCTCGGCTGCTCTGGCGACCTTGCCCCGCTGGCTCACTGTGCTCTCGCGATTACCGGTCAGGGCGTTGTCACCGATGCTGGCGGCCGCGAGTACCCGGCCGCTGAGGCCCTCGCCGCCGCGGGGATCACGCCGGTCGAGCTGCGCGAGAAGGAAGGCCTCGCGCTGATCAACGGCACCGACGGCATGCTGGGAATGCTCGTGCTGGCCATCGCCGACTTCCGCGACTTGCTGCGGGTCGCCGACATCACCGCCGCGATGAGCGTCGAGGGCCTGCTCGGCACCGACGCGGTCTTTGCAGCCGACCTGCAGGCACTGCGCCCCCATCCGGGTCAGGCAGCAGCTGCGGCGAACATGCGCGCGGTGCTCGCTGGCAGCGCCATCATGGCCAGCCATCGGGGGCCTGAGTGCACGAGGGTGCAGGACGCGTACTCGCTTCGGTGCGCCCCGCAGGTCGCCGGAGCGGCCAGGGATACTACCGACCACGCCGCGCTGGTGGCCGGCCGCGAGCTCGCCTCGGCCATCGACAACCCAGTCATCACCCCGGACGGCCGGCTGGAGTCCAACGGCAACTTCCACGGCGCGCCTCTCGGCTACGTATTGGACTTCCTCGCGATCGCGGCCGCTGACGTGGCCAGCATGTCCGAGCGCCGGACCGACCGGTTCCTGGATGTTGCCCGGAATCAGGGGCTTAGCCCGTTCCTGGCGGCGGACCCCGGCGTCGACTCCGGGCACATGATCGCCCAGTACACCCAGGCGGCGATCGTGTCCGAGATGAAGCGGCTCGCCGTGCCCGCCAGCGTGGACTCCATCCCGAGCTCGGCGATGCAGGAGGATCACGTCTCGATGGGCTGGTCGGCCGCGCGGAAGCTGCGCCGCGCCCTGGATGGCCTGCGGCGGGTGCTGGCAATCGAGTTGCTGACCGCTGCGCGCGGCCTTGAGCTGCGCGCGCCGCTGGCGCCCGCGCCCGCCACCGCAGCGGTCGTGGCCGGACTGCGCGCTGTCGCGCCGGGCCCTGGACCGGACCGGTACCTGGCGCCCGAGATTGAGGCCGCGATCGGTTACGTCGCCGCCGGCAGCGCCGTGCGCGCGGCCGAATCGGTGACCGGCCCTCTCCGCTAACTGGCCGCTCCGGTGAGCGATCCGCTGCGCTAAGCCCGCACCCGTCGATTTAGCCGGAGCCCTTGGCTGCGGTCCTAGCTCGAGCGCGCCGGCAGCCCCAGCTGGCCGGGGTTGCCGAGGGGGAGTTCGACGTCCAGCGTGGTGCCGGCGCCGGGCGGGCTGCGGACCTGGAGGTGGCCGCCGCGTGCCTCGACGCGGTCTTTGAGGCCGACCAGGCCGGAGCCGTCGCTGAAGTCCGCGCCGCCGCGGCCGTCGTCGCTGATGTGTAGGCGCAGGACGCCGCCGCTTTCGGCCACTTCAATGGCGGCGGTGGTGGCATCAGCGTGCTTGGCGGTGTTGGTGAGGGCTTCGGAGACGGTGTAGTAGGCGGCGGTCTCGACCGGCTCAGGTAGCCGGCCGCTGACTTGCACGTCGAGCTTAACCGGGACGCTTCCGCGCCTTACCAGCTCCCGCAGTGCGGGGGCGAGGCCGTGCTTCTCCAGGACGGCCGGGTGCAGGCCGCAGGCGATCTCCCGCAGTTCTTCTATGGCGTCGGTCAGTCCCTGCGCGGTGCGCGACCACTGCGCTGCCACGTCCTCCTGCCCGGCTGGCAGCCGGCGCTGCGCAGCCCGCAGCCCAAGCGCGAGCGAGATCAGCCGCTGCTGAGTCCCGTCGTGCAGGTCGCGTTCGATCCGGCGGCGGGTGGCATCGGCGGTGGCCACGATCCGCGCCCGGGAGGCGGTGAGCGCGGCCTGGGCCTCGGCGTTGGCGATCGCGGTGGCGGCCAGTTCGGTAAAACCGGCCAGTCGTGCCTCGGTCCCGGCCGGCAGTGGCTCCGTACGGGATCCCACGACCATGACGCCCCATAGTCGTCCCTCGACGTTGACTGGCACGCCGACTGCCGCGCCGATGCCAAACTCGCGGCCTGCCTCGGCGACCGGGCCTGAGCCGCCGGAAAGGTCGTCGATCCGCGCCGTCCGCCCGGTCTGGAACACCAGCGTGGAGACGTTCCGCCCGCCGAGCCTGACTCGGGTGGCGACCGGGAAGGCAGCGGCGCCGGTGCTGCTCCAGTTGGCAACCACCGTCATCGTGGCGCCGGGGCCGTACCGGTGCATCGAAGCGTAATCGGCGTGCAGCAGCCGCCCGGCCTCCTCGGTGACCGCCGTAAGCACCTCCGCCGGAGGCGCCGCGCGCGCGACCAGCGTGGCCACCCGGCGCAACGCTGCCTGCTCCTCGGCGAACCCGCGCAGTTCCTCGCGGGCCTGGGCGTTGGCGATCGCGGTGGCGGCGAGTTCGGTGAACCCGGTCAGCCGCGCCTCGGTATCGGGCGGCAGCGGCTCTTCCCGCGTGTGCTCAACGATCATGACGCCCCACAGCCCGCACTCGACTATGACCGGCACACTGACTGAGGCGCGGAGTCCGAACTCCCGGGCGGTGTTGCCGGTCGGGCCCGAAGCCTCGGCGTAGTCGCTGATCCGGGCCGGCTGGCGGGTCTGGAACACCAGCGTGTGCGCGTTCCGCCCGCCCAGCGGCAGGCGAGTACCGACGGGGAAGGCAGCACCGGTAGCGCTCCACGAAGCGACCACCCTTGCGGTGCCGTCCGGGTCATACCGGCTCATCGTCGCGTGGTGGGCGCCGAGCAGGTGTCCGGCTTCCTCGGTGACCGCGGCGAATACTGCCTCGGGCGCCGCGGCACCGGCCACCAGCGTCGCCACCCGCCGCAGCGCCGCCTGCTCCTCGGCGATCCGGTCATTGCCAGCTCGCGCGGGCAAGACTGCCATCTTCCACAGTCTATCCGCGTCCAATTTTGCCTGGTCAAGCGCCAGTTTGGGGATGCGCAGGTGCAGGGGCGTCGGCTCGAGCGAGCAGCAGTTAGAGCGCGTAAAAGTAGCAAATTGGCCGACAGGGCACGCTAGGTCGATGACGCCGTCGACCGGAGGAGTGCTCCCGCGCGGGCTAGCTACGCCCCGGGGCCGGGTCCGCCCGGAACTCGCGCCGGCTCAGATGACCGGCGGGCGGCCCGCCCTGGTCATCCGCCAGACGGCCCCCATCGAGATCGGCCGCCGCTGACCCGGGTCAGTCCGCCAGCCCTCGGCGAAGCCGGCGAACCAGGTCTTCAGCGCGCCGGGCAACCGCCGTTCCCTGATGATGGTCAGGGCGGTCCAGTCCAGCAGATAGACGAAGGCCAGCGGCCAGGGCAGGTTGCGCCGGGCGAGCAGCACCCGGTTGCGGCCGTCGTAGCGGTACCAGATGTCATGCCGCTTATTCGACACCGGCGGATGGCACATCCGGGCGTCGGCGTCGTACTCCAGCGTGTAGCCGCGCTCGATGAGCTGCCACGCCAGGTCGGTTTCCTCGTGCGCGAAGAAGAACAGCTCCGGCAGCCCGCCCGCCTCGAGGTAGGCCGAGCGCCTGGCGGCAAAGCCAGCGCCGACGAACGTGGTGACTGCCGAGGACCGGTCCGGGTCACCGGCGCGCAGCCGCGGCACGTGCCAGCGGACGCCAGTGCCACCGGTCGGGTCGACCACCCGGAAGGCCAGCACCGCGAGCCGGGGATCGGCCGCGAACCGCCCGGCCACGTGCTTGGCGATGCCCGGATCGGAGAACCAGCCGTCGTCGTCCAGGAACATCACAACGTCGCCCGAGCTGGCCTCGACTCCGGCGTTGCGGCCGCCTGCAACGCCGAGGTTCTCCGGCAGCAGGACTGTCTTCACATCGCCAGGGACGGGCGGCAGCTCGGCGCCGTTGCCGACCAGAACAAGCTCGACGCCGTCGGCGCGCAGCGGCTCAGTGCTCTCGATGGCCCGTTTCAGTTCGGCGGGCCGGGTGCCCATCGTGATGATCACGCAAGACACCGACACCGGGCCCGCCGCCGCACCCGACCCCGGATCCGGACCCGCGCCTGCTGCCCGGCTCACGACAGACGCCGGGAGGCCATGATCGCGGCCAGGTGCGCGACCACCATCAGCGCGGCCACGATCAGGCAGGCGACGAGAAGCACCCGGGTGGCGAGCAGCCCGCCCGTGGCTGCGTCGGCGATGGCGGCTAGCAGCACCAGCACGGACAGCTCGATCTGCTGGATGATCCGGTGGACCTTCAGCACGCTGGCTACCCGCCGGGCCGCAGCCAGCCCGGCCGCGCGCGGCTGCAGCGACTCGTTGTCATGTGTCGCGGGCAGGCCCTGGACTGCCCGCGCGATGATGACGTTGTCGGTCTCGGCCTTGATCAGGCAGGCGAGCACCGCGGCCGCCAGGCCCGCGGTGACGTACTTGCCGGAGATGGTCAGCTCCCCCTGGGCGCGCACGCCGAGCCCGATCAGCATCGCGCTCTCGCACAGGTAGTGGCCGATCCGGTCCAGGTAGATGCCGCCGGCTGAGGTTCGCCTGGTCAGCCGGGCCAGCTCGCCGTCGGAGCAGTCGAACAGCAACGCCAGCTGGACCAGGATCGCCGCCACGATCGCGGTAGCCAGGCCGCCGAACGCGATCACGACGCCGGCCGCGACGCCGCAGGCGATGAATGCGAGCGTAACGGCGTTTGGCGACCAGCCCAGCCTGGCCAGGAGCCAGGTGGCCCGCGGCGAGATCTTGCGCATATACAGGCGGCCGAACAGGTGCTCGTCATTCACCCGGTCGACGACCCAGCGCGGCTGGCCCTCCGACTTCACCTCGCTCAAGCTCGGCCGGGTCATGTGCCTCCAGTTGGGATCTTGCGT
>DASXIA010000551.1:0-4053 GCA_036488155.1 Streptosporangiaceae bacterium
AACCCGTCGGGCTGCCAATTACCCCATACCCCATGGGTGCGCGGTCCAGGGTCGTCCAGGCCGCGCCGCTGCAGTCCAGCCAGTGCAGTGTAGCCGAACCGCGACACGCGGGCCAACGCGATCCCGCCGAACCTACCGCGCCCCCGCTCGTCAAGGATTGAGCGCCGATTACGGATATTCCTGGCAGATCGCGGCTGGCCGCCTTCAGGTGCCGTCTACGACCCGGTTGGTGAGCACGCCGATGCCTTCGACCGAGACCGAGACGCTGTCCCCCGCGACGAGCGGCCCGACCCCGGCCGGGGTGCCGGTCAGCAGCACGTCACCGGGCAGCATGGTCATCACCGCGGTGACGTAGCTAACCAGCGCGGCAATGTCATGTATCAGCAGCGAGGTGCGGGAGTCCTGCTTGACCTCGCCGTTCACCGTCGTAGTCAGCTGCACGTCAGCCGGGTCAAGGCTGGTCTCGATCCAGGGGCCGAGCGGACAGAATGTGTCGAAGCCCTTCGCCCTCGTCCACTGGCCGTCCTTGGTCTGCAGGTCCCGGGCCGTAACGTCGTTCGCGCAGGTGTAGCCGAAGATCACTTCCGGCACCCTGGCCGGCGGCACGTCGCGGCACAGCCGGCCGAAGACGATGGCCAGCTCCCCTTCGAAATCGACCCGCTCGGACAACTGGATCGGCCGGACAATCGCATCCCCCGGTCCCGCGACGGCCGTCGACGGCTTCAGGAAGATCAACGGCTCGGCCGGGACCTCATTGCCCAGCTCCCTGGCATGCTCGGCGTAGTTGCGGCCGATGGCGACGATCTTGCTCGGGAGCACCGGCGCAAGCAGCCTGACGTCCTCGATCGGATAGCGGGCCCCGGTCAGCTTCGGGCCTTCGGCGCTCGGGCCGAAGGGATGCCCAGATATTTCCGCCACGCTCAGCCCCGCTGCAGGGCCCCCGCTCTCGGGCGGCTGTACGTCCGTCGCGCCGTTAGCGCCGCCTGCCGCATCGTCGACGACGACACCGTAAGCGACCTCATCTCCTACCGCGAATCTCGCGATGCGCATGCTGCTCCCATAAGCGCTTCCACAGCTCTGCCGCTGTCTGCGGCCTGACCTGGCCGCTGGACGCGGCAGCTAACAGAACGGCCTATTGCAGGTACTCCTCGACTTCGCTGACTGGCCGCGCAGCGCTGCCGCCCGGGTCCTCGCCGAACTCGCGCCTGGCCCGCCGCTGACGCAGCAGGTCCCAGCACTGGTCCAGTTGCTGCTCAGTGGACCGGAGCTGCTGGTGCTCCTCTTCGCTGGTCAGCTGACCAGCTGCCAGCCTGGCACGCAGGTCGTGCTCGGTCTGGATGAGGTCATCGATGGTGGTGAGGATTTCCTTGTCGTTCATTCGCTGGTCCTTCCTCGCGGCTTCGCCCATCTTTCCATCCTGCCCGTCCGCCGCTGCGGCAGTGTCCGACCTACGCGGTACGTTCGCGCCATGCAGCTGTCACGCAAGCGCGTCATCGCCGCCGCGATCGGGTTAATCGAGGCCGAAGGCGTCGAAGCGGTCTCGATGCAGCGACTGGCAACCGAGCTGGGTTGCAACCTGATCTCGCTGTACAGCCACGTTCCCTCCGGTACCGCCCTGCTTGATGGCATCGCCGACGAGGTCATGTCGGGCATCACCTGGACCTGCGTGCCTGGCGCGAGCTCGCAGGACCAGGTGCGGGCACTGCTCCGGGAGGTCAGCCAGATCGCCACAGCGCACCCGCGGTGCGCAATGCTCGCACTGTCGCGCCGGGATATCCCGGCCAGTCTGATGCGGCCTGCCGAGACGGCCCTCGCCGGCCTGCACGCGGCGGGGTTCAGCGGACCAGGCGCGGCCCGGATCGTGCGCACGTTCGCCACCTACCTTCTGGGTTTGCTAGCGCGCGAGGTCGAGATTGCGCCCGCACTGACCGACGGTGATAGCGGCGGCAGCACACGACGGCCGCGTCCAGCCGAGTTCCCCCAGCTCACAGAGTTGTACAAGGAACTGCAGGCGAGCGACGTAGCCGGCGACGTCGAGTTCGGGGCCGAGATGCTCGCGCGCTCGCTGACCGCCAGGTCAGCTGAGTCAGGTCAGCCGGGCAGCCGCTAGCCCGCTACCCGCTCGGCGATATCGTCGCCAATCTCCGGGGTAGAACGCGGCGACCAGGCGCCCTGGCGTTCCAGCAGGTCGTCGGAGACCGCCTGCTCGATCCGCGCCGCCTCCGCAGACAGGCCCAGGTGGTCGCATAGCATCGCCGCGGACAGGATTGTCGCCGTCGGATCAGCCTTCTGCGTTCCCGCAATGTCCGGAGCACTGCCGTGCACCGGCTCGAACGTGCTCGGTGCCGTCCGCTCGGGATTGATGCTGGCGCCCGCGGCCAGCCCGATGCCGCCGCCCACGGCGGCGCCGAGCGAGGTCAGGATGTCGCCGAACATATTGTCGGTGAGGATCACGTCGAAGCGCTCGGGCTGGGTCAGGAAGTAGCCCGCCGCCGCGTCCATGTGGCAATACTCGATCGTGACGTCCGGGAATTCCGCAGCGGCCTCGTTGACGACCCGGTGCCACAGGTCGCCTGCGTAGGCGAGCACGTTGCGCTTGTGTACCAGGGTCAGCTTGCGTCGCGGGCGCTCAGCGGCCCTGTGAAGCGCGTACCGCGCCACCCGGCCGACTCCGAACGCCGTATTGATGCTCTCCTGGGTGGCCACCTCGGCCGGAGTGCCCTTGCGCAGGATGCCGCCCGCCTCGAAATACGGGCCCTCGGTTCCTTCCCTGACCACGAGCATGTCGACAGCCTCGGACCGGACGTTGGCCAGCGGCGATGCGACACCTGGGTACAGACGGACCGGGCGCAGGTTCACATACTGGTCGAATTCGAACCGCAGTCGCAGCAGCAGGCCGCGCTCGAGCAGCCCGCTGGGAACGCTGGGATCACCGACTGCGCCGAGCAGGATCGCATCGTGCTGGGCGAGTTCGGCGAGGATCGACTCTGGCAGTACCTCGCCAGTCCGCAGCCATCGCTGCGACCCGAGGTCATAGCTGATCGACTCGATTGCCAGCGTGCCAACGGCGCGCAGAACTTTCACGGCCTCGGCGACCACCTCAGGCCCGACGCCGTCGCCGCCAATCACGGCAAGCCGGATGGTAGCTGCTACCACGGCAGTACCTTACTGGCCGATTACTGTCAGTTGGCAATATCCAGCACAGCGGCCACAAGCCGCGGGTAGTGCGGCGGCGCGGAGCGTGCCGGGCACTAACCGGCGGCCCGCGCCATTACCCGGCCGGGGCTGCCGCTGCGGCGTCAGGGGCCGGACCGGCATCCGGCATATCCCGGCCGGGCCGCTGACCCCGGTCACCCCGATTGTCGCGGTCGGCCGGCTCGTCCCGGTCAGCCCGGGCCGCGTCCTGCTTGCCGAGCAGCGCCTCGACACCGGACGCGGGCATCGGGCGCGCGAGCAGGAAGCCCTGCCCGAGGCCGCAGCCCATCGCCCTGAGCAACTCAAGCTGCTCAGGCCGTTCGATCCCCTCGGCCACGATCTCGATGCCGAGGTCGTGCCCGACCTGCACGATGGTCCGCGTCAGCATGGCCAGCGTTCCATCGGTGCCCAGGCCCGCCACGAACGACGGGTCGATCTTGATGATGTCGACCGGCAGCTGGCGCAGATAGGCCAGCGACGCGTAGCCGGTACCGAAGTCGTCGATCGCCAGCCGTACGCCAAGCTGCCGCAGCGTGGCGAGCCCGTCCATGACGTCGTCCTCGATCTCGATCAGCACCCGCTCGGTTACTTCCAGCGTCAGCGCGGAACGGTCTAGGCCGGCGTCATCCAGCACCGTCAGCACCCACTCGGCGAACCCGGCAGCGCTGACCTGACGGAGCGAGAAGTTGACGGAGAGCCCGACGGGCCAGCCCGCCTCCCGCCACTGCGCAGCCTGGTGGCAGGCCTCTCGGAGGACGCTGGCGCCGAGCGGAACGATAAGCCCGGAATCTTCCGCGATGCTCAGGAACTCAGCGGGCCGTACCTGCTCCCCGTCCCGAGGCCAGCGGACCAGGGCCT
>DASXIA010000539.1:0-6946 GCA_036488155.1 Streptosporangiaceae bacterium
ACGGCCGGACGCGCCGCCATCTGCACCCCACCGACGCTACCCGCCCGCGCCCAGGCGGGACGACTAGCTAGCGCGGGCCACGTTCCTGAAGATTGATGCCGCAGGTATAACTCCGGCCGTCCGCCTCCTCGACTGACGGCAGTGTGGTGATTGCCAGCCCGGTCGTTGGTCAGGCTGAGACCAGGTCGCAGACGAAGATCAGGGTCTCGCCCGGCGCTATGGAACGTCCGGCACCGCGGTCGCCGTAGGCCAGCCCGGGCGGAATGATCAACTGACGGCGGCCCCCGACTCGCATACCTTGCACGCCCTGATCCCAGCCGGCGATGACCTGCCCAACGCCGAGCCTGAACTCCAGCGGGGCGCCGCGACTCCAGCTCGTGTCGAATTCCTCGCCGGTCGAATAAGCCACGCCGACGTAGTGCACCTGCACCGTATCGCCAGCCTTTGCGACGGCCCCGTCGCCCTCCCAGATATCGGAGATCTCCAGCTCGGTAGGCGGCTCGCCTCCCGGGAAGTCGACTTCGGGTTTCTCGATGCTCATGTTCACGTCTCCCTCATCAGCTATTGCTGCTCGCGTAAGGCTATGCTCCCGGCGTTGCCGCGCCGATACCCGGATCTGCGTGGCCGGAGAACGAGAGGCGGGTGGGCGCGGTGCAGCATATCCAGGCGGACCCGTTTGGCACCGCAGATCTGCGTCGCACGGTACTGGCGGCCTGGACAGCCTCGCCCGCCCGGTTCCGGGAGGATGCCAACGCGGAAGAGGACTACGCGTTGGGCGGCTACCGGGATCGCGTCATCGTGGAACTGGCCCAGAACGCAGCGGACGCCGCAGTCCGCGCCGGCGTGCCCGGCCGGCTCCGGCTGACGCTGCACGATGGGACGCTCGTGGCAGCCAATACTGGCGCGCCACTCGACGCGGCAGGCGTGGCGGCGCTGTCCACCCTGCGCGCGTCCAGTAAGCGAGAGCCTGCCGTAGGCACAAGTCGAGACACACGCGGGGCCATTGTCGGCAGGTTCGGCGTAGGCTTCGCTGCCGCCGCCGCGGTGAGCGACGAGCCGCACATAGCATCGCTGACTGGCGCCGTTGCATGGTCGCGCGCCGCAGCCGGCGACCTCGTCCGGGAGATACCGGGTGTGGCCGCCGAGTTCGCCCGGCGGTCAGGTCAGCTTCCTGTGCTGCGTCTGCCGTTTGCCGCTGCAGGCGTGCCTCCCGAAGGTTTTGCGACAGCAGTGACGCTGCCGCTGCGGGACGAGGCGGCCATCCTGCTGGTTGAACGGCTGCTCGCGGAGACCGGACCAGCGATCATGCTTGCCCTGCCCGCTCTCGACGGCATCGACATCGAGATCGACGGCACGACCCGGCTGCTTACCGCCACGCATGACGGTGAAGGCATCACCATCACCGTCGACGGTGCCGTCAGCAGATGGCGTATTTCAGGCGCTGAGGGCCGGACCGATCAGCGGCTGCTGGCCGACCGCCCTGCCGAGGAGAGGGCGCGTCCGTCCTGGTCAGTGCGCTGGGCCGTGCCCGTCGTAGCCGACAATGATGAGGGCGATCTAGCCGCTGGCAGTCTGCCTGCCGGGGTCCGCGCCGTCGTCCACGCGCCGACGCCTACCGACGACCGGCTCGGGCTCCCGGCGCTACTGCTCGCCTCGTTCCCGCTCAGTCCCGACCGCCGTCATGTTGCGCCCGGCCCGCTCAGCGATTTTCTGCTCGACCAGGCCGCCGAGGTTTACGCCGGGCTGCTGCCCAGCCTGGCACCCGGAGCCAGCCTGCTCGACCTGGTCCCGTCGCCGGTCGCGCAGGGCGAGCTGGACGCACAATTGCGCGGCAGGATCCTGCGGCTCCTACCCGACAGCGCGTTCCTCCCGGCGGCCGAACCGACTGGCCGGCGGGTCCGGCCGGGCGATGCGGTGGTCCTGGACTCGAGCATGCCGCGGCTGACCGGCAGCATCGCGCCGGTACTGCCAGACCTGATCGCGGGTCCGGCCCGGCATCCGGCCTTCGCGGTACTCGGGGTCCGGCGGCTGCGGCTGGCCGAGCTCGCTGACATGCTGGCCTCCCTCGATCGCGATCCTGCGTGGTGGCGGGACCTGTATGAGGTGCTGGCCGCCGCGGAACCAGCCGAGCTCGGCGAGCTCGGGGCGCTGCCCGTACCGCTGGCAGACGGCCGGCTAGTACGGGGCCCTCGTGGGCTCCTGCTGCCTGGCCCTGGGCTGGAGCACGCCCAGTCGCTGACGGCACTCGGCTTCCGTGTCGTTCAGTCCGCCGCGGTGCACCCGTTGCTGGCGCGGCTGGGCGCGGTCGAGGCCACGCCACAGAGTGTCATTGCCGACCCTGCAGTGCGCGCGGCAGTCGAGGCGTCCTACGACGAGGAGGATCCGGGGCCGATCGCGGATGCAGTGCTCAGTCTCGTGGCAGGAGCGCGCCTGCGGCCTGATGACTACCCCTGGCTCGCTGACCTGGCGCTGCCTGGCTCCGATGGAGAGTGGTACCCGGCAGGTGAGCTTCTGCTGCCCGGCAGCCCGCTGGCAGAGGTGGTCGGTTCAGACACCCCATTCGGTACTGTCAGCCCGGCGATGCTGGAGCGCTACGGTGCCGACACGCTTGAGGCAGTCGGCGTGCTGTCGTCGTTCAGCCTGCTGGTTGCCGAGGACGTCGTCATTGATGCCCCCGACCTCGATCTTGACGGCGCCGCAGAGTGGGCCGCCGAAGTGCGCGCCCGGCTGGCACCCGGCGGCGTGCCGCTGGTAGCGCCCGAGCTGCTGGCCGTCCGCGACCTTGAGCTCGTCGACCCTGAACGCTGGCCGCAGGCGTTGAAGCTGCTGGCAGCACCGTCCTTGCGCGCGGCGCTCGTCGGGCCAACCAGGGTGCTGCTCGCCGACGGCCGCTACGCGGATGTGCCGTCATACACCAGCTGGTGGCTGCGCAGTCATCCGGTCCTCGGCGGGCGCAGGCCCGGCGAGATGCGTGCCGCCCAAGCCGATCCGCTGCTCGCGGGCCTCTATGACGAGGCAGAACTGCTCGCGGACGCGGAGTTCGCCCGCGCCCTTGGGGTTCGCACCTCGCTCGCAGAACTGCTCGCTGAGCCTGGAGGCGCGGACGAGTTGCTCACGCGGCTGGCTGACCCCGAGCGGTCAGTCACGCGGGCGCAGTTGCGGGCGCTGTGGATCGCGCTGTCAGCAGTCGCCGGCGTCGAGCCTCCGGACCAGGTGCGCGCCGTGCGCCGGAACGAGGTTGTCGTCGCTGATGCTGCCGAGGCCCTGGTCCTCGACGCGCCCGACCTGTGGCCGCTAGTGGCTGGTCACCCACTGGTGCTGGCACCGTACCCCCTGGCGGCCCAGCTCGCCGACCTGCTCGATCTTCCGCTGGCTTCTGAGGAAGTCACCGGCCAGGTCGAGTCGACACCGCAGCACGCTGCGGTACCCGCAATCGTGCGGGAAGTGCTGCCGGACGCGCCCGCGGCGTATTACGCCCATGACCGCCTCGTCGTGGACGGCATCGGAGTGCCGTGGCGCTACACGGCGGGCGCCGTGCACGCGGCTGGAATCGACGGGCTCGCGTGTGGCCTGGCCTGGGCCTCGGGCCGGTGGCCGGCTCGCCATCTGCTCGCTGCCCTGCTGCGCGACCCCGACGACGCTACCCGCCTCCTCGCCGAGGCCGACCTGGACGCGGACCCGCCGTCTATCCCCGCTGGCCTGGGCTGATAGTCGCCTGCCGGGAGCCAGGAGCTCGTCGGCGCGTGCGGGGTGCAGCCCGCGAGGAGCCGGTACTGGCTGCGGCGGTCGCCGGGCGACTGCGGCCATTACCAAGGACGATCGAGCTGGGGATGCTGCCCGCGCCGGGCACGGGCGGCTGCTGGGGCTGGCCGTGCTGACAAACTATGGTAGGAGTCACGTGGCGGTATGCAGGGGGTGGCGCGATTTGACCCGGCAGGATATGGACTTTGCGGAGGTCGGTTCACCGGCCGAGCTGCGCGAACTGTTGGGCGAACCGAGCCTGCGCGCAGCGACGAAGGAGCGCTTGAGGCTTCACGAAAAGGACCGGGAATGGCTCGCTGCCTCGCCGTTCTGCGTGCTGGCGACCTCAGATGCCCGCGGGAACTGTGACGCGTCCCCGAAAGGCGACCCGCCCGGTCACCTCTTTCATGTCATCGACGACACGACGATCGCCGTACCCGAGCGGCCGGGCAACAAGCGTGCCGACGGCTTCCTCAATGTTCTGAGCAACCCGCACGTCGGGATCATCTCATTCGTCCCCGGCCGCACCGAGACACTGCGCATCAACGGGCGAGCGCGCGTGCTGCGGGAGGCGCCGTTCTTCGACGAGATGGCCGTCCGCGGGAACCGGCCGATACTCGCCCTGCTCGTCGAGATAGAGCAGATCTTCTTTCACTGCCCCAAGGCGTTCATGCGCTCCGGGCTGTGGCGGCCGGAGACCTGGCGGCCTGACGTGCTCCCGTCACACGCCGCGCTGGTCAAGGCCGTGCAGGATACTCCCGAAAGTCTGCCTGAGCTTGAGGAGTACTACGCACCGGCAAACTACTCGAAGCGGCTGTACTGATGGCCGTGCCAACTCCTCTAGGGCTTCCGTGCCCGACCGGTCATACCAAAGAGATGGCGGCAGTCTCGAGTCGCGCTAGGCGGCGGCGCGTCACCAAGCGACCATTCCCCAGCCGACCGACCCGGTCTGGCTGAACGGGAGGCTCGTCAGCGTCCCTGTGGCCAGGTTGACGCTGATGAAGCGGGTCTGCAATGGGGTGGTCTGCCGGCACATGAGCGTCTTGTGCACAGTCACCGCGAGGCAATGGTGCCCCTTAACGAACGGGGACAGCGTCCGGCGGGCGGGCGCGGCCGTGACGGGCAGGAGCGCGTAGCCTCCCGCCGGGTCTAGGACGAGCGGTCCGGGCTGGGCTGCCGCGGGCCAGCGGTGCAGCACTTTGACCTGCTGGCCGCTCGCTGTTGCGTAGGCCGCGAGTATCTGGTCGCGGGCGCCGGTTATTGCATACATAAGGCTGCCACTGGTGCTCAGTGCCGTCATGTTCGGATTGCGGATCACGATGCGGCTGCTGCCCTGGTCGGGTCCGGACGGGGTGCTGGCCGCGAGCACGCGGCCCACGCGCAAGCTGGCGTTCATGAAGTTGGAGTAGCCAAGCAGGCTGCCGTCGGCCGACATCGAGAGGTCAGTCGTGTAGTCCTCGCCCAGCGTGTAGGACCACTGCCTAGTGATTCGGCCGGTGGCGAGATCGATCAGGCCGATGCTGCCAGACGGCTGGCCGCTGCCGGTCTGGCCGGACGCGCCGCTGGCGCACTTGGTTACCGAGTACGCGACTTGGCTCCCGTCTGCGCTCGCGGCCAGTGCGGTCGGCAGAGCGGGCAGCGGGCGGACCGGCAGCCGGGTTAGGGCGGATGGCTGGCCATCGGCGCTCAGGCTGAACTGGTAGAAGAACGCCTGGCATGAGGTCTGCGGGTTCAGGTCAGCGGCAGCGAGGAAGGTCCTGTTACCGGCGGTCCCGGTGATAGCCGCGAACGCCTGGCCGATTGGCGCGTTCAGTCGGCCCGCAACCGCCCCGGTCGCTGTCACCACCACGTCGAGGTTGTTGCCGTTGTTCAGCACCGTGTACTGCGGCAGCGCGGCGAGCTTGCTGGCGACCACTGGCGCGTGCCGTGCCCGGCCTCCGTGGGCGGGCGCTCCGCGATCAAGCCAGGGCACCACGACGGCTGCGGCGGCGACGACCGCAGCGACAGACGCGGCAGCTGCAACCGGCACGAGCACGCGACCGCGCCGTCGGCGCGGCGCGGCGCGTGACGTGTCCTCAGTCGGCCAGCCCGGATCGAGGTCCAAGCCACGTATCGCGTGTGGTCGGACGGTGTCAGCTGCCTCCCGGTAGGCTTCGCGTAGCTGGTCTTCTAGTCCTTTCACAGCTCCTCCTTAAAGCGGCTGCCAAGCACGCCCAGCGCTCGCGAGGCCGTCGACGCCACGGTGCCCCGGCTAACCCCGAGCACGGACGCGATCTCGGCATCGGACAGCTCCGCGTAGTACCGCAGTGCAAGTACCTCCCGCTGCCGCTGAGGCAGCCTGGCCACCGCCGCAAGCACCGCCCGCCGCTCCTCCGCGGCCATGGCAGCGGCCTCGGCGGACCACACCGGCGGGTCATACCGCACCGGTCGCAGCCAGGCGCGCCTGCGGGCACGCAGTACGCCACGGCTGCCATTCACGACCGCGACGCGCAGGTAGCCGGCAACCCTGCCGTGGTCGTCCACGCCCGACCAGTTCCGGTACAGGCCCAGGAACGCCTCTTGAACGACATCCTCGGCGCTGGGCTGATCACCGACCAGCACCAGGGCAAGCCGGACGAGCCCAGTCGCATGCTGCCGGTACAGGTCGCCGACGGCGTCCGCGCGGGACAACTCCTGCGGCCCTGCCGGAACTTGGGGGAGGCTAGGAATCACATCTATAAGATGCCGCTCGCCGCCGATTGTTGAGCGCCTATCGGAATCCATGCGCGCACCGTGCCCAGCCCAGCCACATGGGCCAGCACGACTCGTTATCGCCAAGCGCCGCGCAACGTTTTGTCCGCATGAATGACCGAACGGCGTCGGGGATTGGACAGCCGCACATCAGCGTGAGTGGCTTTGCGTCAAGCTTTGGCCGGTGCCCGGTCTGTCGTCTGTCCCTGCAAAATCGCCGCCGCGATGACGGTCTGCGCCTAGGTTGGCGTGAGCTTGTTGTGCTCCCGGCTAATCAGTTGCTGGTAACGGGCCGCGTCGGCGTGGTTTCGCACATGTCAGGCCGTGTCGTGGTCGAGAACAACATTGGGCGTGCCATCCGGCGCCATCCGCTGCAGGTGGTCGGGGTGGTGGAAGGGGCCACACTCGCCGTCAGCCCGCCGCTCCGCGCAGTTCACCCGCCTGCTTTTCGCTACCCGACGGCCCACTTCGGACG
>DASXIA010000097.1:0-85840 GCA_036488155.1 Streptosporangiaceae bacterium
GCGAACGATGCTCACCCAGCGCGTGCCCGGCAGTGCGGGAGCCCGGAGGGGGTGGCGCGGACGACCCCCCATCGAGCGCTGCAGAGCCCGGAGCTGCGCTGAAACGGTCATCGCCGCCAGGCGGCAGCAACGGCCGCTGCCATCACACCGCATCCTGCAAGCGCGCACAGCACCCGATTATGCGAGAACCAGAGCTGTGCGCTGCGGGCATGCGAGCGCCTGTCAAACTCGCCGTGAGCCCCGTGGTCCGTCCCCGGAGGTCCGTCGACCGGTTGCATCAGGTTGTCCGGCCGGTCTGGCGCTACCGGCTCGCTCGTCTGCTGCGACGAATACCCGGTACGCGCCAAGTAGCGGTCAAGTATCCCCGGCACCGCCTTGTTCGCGGTAAGCGTGGCAGCTGTGCTCGCCCCGACCCAGTACTCACGCCGGCGGGGATGGTCAGCGGCATACAGGACGCCTCTGGCCCCGACTTCAGGCTGGTAGATCGGCGGCACGGGCTGCGGGTGGCGGGGCAGCTTGGACTTGACCCAGGAGAACTGTGGTGTGTTCACAGCTGGCATCTGCACGATCGTCACGCGCACATGCGAGCCCTCGTGCATAAGCTCGCAGCGAAGCGACGACGTGAAGCCGTTAATCGCATGCTTGGCGCCACAGTAAGCCGACTGCAGCGGGATGCTGCGGATACTCAGTGCCGAGCCGACCTGGACGATCGTGCCGTAATCACGTGGCCGCATCCGCGCCAGCGCTGCCATCGAGCCGTGCACGAAGCCCAAGTAACTGACGTCTGTCACCCGGCGGAACTCGTCCGCTGTCATCTCGGCGAACGGCGCGAAGACAGAGGTGAACGCGACGTTGATCCAGACATCGATAGGCCCTAGTTCGGCCTCGATGCGGCTTGCGGCGGCGTCTACCTGTCCGTAATTCGCTACGTCAGCGCAGATCGGCAGGGCGGTCCCGCCAGCATCCCGGACGTCTGCCGCGGCTCCGTCCAGACCCGCCTGGCCCCTCGCGATCAGCCCGACCCTGGCCCCGCGCTGCCCGTAGAGCCTGGCCGTGGCGCGAGCAATGCCCGCACTTGCCCCGGTAATCACTACTGTCTGTGTCATCGGCGCGATCTCTCCGGTTGTTTATCACGGCTGTCCGCGTCAGCCACCAGCCGCGGCTAACGCGGCCGCCCAGAAAGCTGTACGTGCCCACTACATGTGGCTTAAACCAGCCCGTTTCCCTGCCAGGGAACGTGGCCGGAACGGCCGGTCTTGAGGCTATGCCCGCGCATGTGGGCCTGATGAGTCGATGTTTGAGCCGCTGGCGCAGGGACAGCGTGGTGGCAAGACGAAGAGGCCGGGACCAGCTTGTCGCAGGTGGTCAAGGGCAGATATGGGAGCCGATATGGGTCAGATCGCATCTGAAGCACTCGTAGAGCGCCTCGCCGACTGGGGCATCGACACTGTCTTCGGGCTTCCCGGCGACGGCATCAACGGTCTGATGGAGGGACTGCGCCGACACCAGGACCGGGTCAGGTTCGTCTTGGTGCATCACGAGGAAGCGGCGGCGTTCATGGCGACGGCCTACGCGAAGGCAACCGGCAAGATCGGCGTCTGCCTGGCAACTTCGGGCCCAGGCGGAATTCACCTCCTCAACGGCCTCTACGACGCCAAGCTTGATCACATGCCGGTGCTGGCGATCACTGGCATGCAGATGACGTCCGTACTCGGCACCGGTTACCAGCAAGAGGTGAACCTGGACAAGCTCTACGCTGACGTGGCCGAGTATGACCAGATGATCTATAACCCAGCGCAGTTGCCGAGCGTCGTGGACAACGCAATCCGGACTGCTTACGCGCGCCGCGGGGTCGCGCACCTGACTGTCCCGAACGACATCCAGGTCGCCGATGCGGACGCAGATCCCTGGCAGCATGTCGCGCCGGCCCGCCCGCCCAAGACCCTGCCTGTCATGCTCGGAGCTTCGGGCCGGCCGGCCGATGCTGACATACAACGCCTGGCGGATCTTCTTAATGATGGCGAGAAGATCGCGATTCTGGCCGGCGCTGGTGCCCTGCACGCGCGTGCCGAAGTGACCGCGGTCGCTGAAGCGCTGGGCGCGCCGATCGTGAAGACGCTTTCCGGCAAGGCGGTCGTTCCGGACGACTCCCCTTACACCACGGGGGGCCTCGGCCTGCTCGGCACCAGGCCGTCCGAGGATGTGATGGACGACATCGACACCCTTCTCATGGTCGGCACCAATTTCCCCTACACCGCGCACCTGCCAGCGCCGGGCAAGGTCAGGATCGGCCAGATCGACGCGGACCCGGTGCGCGCCGGCGCCCGCGCGCCGACCGAAGTTCCCGTCGTCGCAGACGCCAGGATTGCCCTTTCCGAGCTCCTGCCGCTGCTCAAGCGGCGTGCCAACACGGGATTCCTGGAGAAGTGCCAGAAGGAAATGAGCAAGTGGCGGGAGAACATGGCCGCCCTGCAGAATCCCGGCCGCGACCCGATCGCCCCGCAGTATGTCGTCTCCGTTCTCGATGAACTAGCGGCGGATGACGCTGTTCTGACGTGCGACAGCGGAACGATCGCAACCTGGGCGGCCAGGCACTGGCACATCCGCGGCGAACGGCAGTTCTATCTTTCCGGCAACCTGGCGACCATGGCGCCTGGCCTGCCCTACGCAATCGGAATCCAGCACGCGTTCCCCGGACGGCAGGTCATCGCGTATGTCGGCGACGGAGGGTTCGCGATGCTGATGGCTGAGTTCGTCACAGCGGTGAAGCATCAGCTTCCGGTCAAGGTCGTCATCAATAACAACAACTCACTCGGCCAGATTCTGTGGGAGCAGATGGTTCTGGGCTACCCCGAGCACGGTGTCCGTCAGCCGGAGCCGTTCGTTGACTATGCCGCATTCGCCACTGCCAATGGCGCGCTCGGTATCAAGGTCGAGACGCCGGGCGAGGTTCTCCCTGCTCTCCAGCAGGCTCTCGCCGACAAGCGCCCGGCTCTGGTGGACGTCAACGTGAATCCGGACGAGCCGCCGATGCCAGGCAAGGTCGACTACCAGCAAGCGAAGAAGTTCGCTGAGGCGTTCCTGCGGGGTCAGCCACGCAAGGCCACTATCGCCACCACGCTCTTCCAGGACAAGATCGAGCAGCTCAAGTCCTAACTGTCCGGCCGATGCCGACCATCGCGATGTCTCTACCGTGAAGGAGCCGAGCATGACCGCGCAGTCACCCGTCACGGCCAGCCGCCCGCTCGCATCGTATCGAGATCTCGAGAGCGAACTTCGCGAGCAGGTGGACGGCGAGATCCGCTTCGACGCAGGGGCCAGAGCGGCCTATTCGACCGATGCCTCGAACTTCCGGCAAGTGCCGGTCGGCGTTGTGCTTCCGCGCTCGCCAGAGGCGGCGGTGCAGGCGGTGGCGATTTGCCGCGAGCACGGTGTGCCGCTCCTGTCTCGCGGCGGTGGCACGAGCCTCGCCGGGCAGTGCACGAACACGGCTGTCGTGATCGACTGGTCCAAGTTCTCCAACAAGGTCGAATCTGTCGACCCCGTGTCGCGGACCTGCGTTGTACAGCCGGGCATCGTTCTCGACATGCTCAACTCCGAACTCGCGCCAACCGGGCTGCGCTTCGGCCCGGAGCCGGCAACGCATATGAACTGCACGATCGGCGGCATGATCGGCAACAATTCGTGCGGCGCGACGGCCCAGCGGACCGGGAAAGTAGTCGACAACATCGCTGCTCTTGAGGTGCTGCTGTACGACGGCACCAGGTTCTGGTGCGGGCCGACAAGCGACGACGAATACGCGCAGATAGAACGCCGCGGTGATCGCCGGGCAGAAATCTATCGGCGCGTCCGGCAACTCGGCACTGACTACGGCGCACGCATCCGGGAGCGATATCCCGACATCCCGCGGCGGGTCTCGGGTTATAACCTCGACTCCCTGCTCCCCGAGCACGGCTTCGACGTCGCTGGCCTTCTTGTCGGCAGCGAATCGACGCTCGTGACCGTCTTGCGAGCCAGGCTCAAGCTCGTACCAGTGCTGGCCGAACGCAGCCTGGTAGTCCTCGGTTATCCCAGCGTCGAGAAGGCAGCGGACGCAGTGCCGGCGATCTTGCCACATAAACCGATCGCGCTGGAGGGGCTCGACGACCGCTTGCTTCACGACCAGCACGTGAAACATCTCAATGCTCAGGCACGCCAGGAACTGCCGCGCGGCTCGGCCTACCTGATGGTCCAGTTCGGCGCTGACAGCCGGGAGGAAGTGGATCACGCTGCCAGACAACTGCTCGAAGCGCTCCACGACACCGAACACGACCCGGCCGTCAAATTCATGGACGAGCCGAGCCTGGAGGATGAGCTTTGGCAGACCCGGGAGGCGGGCCTGGGCGCAACTGCACACATACCGGGCCAGCCCGACACTTTTGAGGGCTGGGAAGACTCAGCCGTCGCTCCGGAGAAGCTGGGCGACTACCTGCGCGAGCTGAACAAGCTGTACGAGGAGTTCGGCTACGCCAGCGACCTGATGCCCAGCCTGTACGGCCACTTCGGACAGGGCTGCGTACACACGCGGATTCCGTTCGACCTCTACAGCGCAGAGGGCGTGGCCCGATACCGGCAGTTCATGCAGCGCGCCGCCGACCTCGTGGTCTCCTGCGGTGGTTCACTCTCTGGCGAGCACGGCGATGGCCAGTCTCGCGGTGAGCTGCTCACCAGAATGTTCGGCGCCGAGCTCGCGAAGGCGTTCGGCGAGCTTAAGGCCATATTCGACCCTGATGACAAGATGAATCCAGGAAAAGTCGTGCACCCGGCGCCGCTCGACGCGCACCTCCGGCTCGGCGCCTCGTGGCATCCGGCCACGCCTCAGGATCTCTACTTCCGTTACCCGCACGACGGAGGGTCGTTCGCGCAGGCCGCCAATCGGTGCGTCGGCGTGGGCAAGTGCAGGCAGCATGAACATCCCGGCGGAGCGGTAATGTGCCCCTCCTACCAGGTGACTATGGACGAGGAGCACTCCACCCGCGGGCGCGCGAGGCTGCTGTTCGAAATGCTCAACGGCCACGGCGACTCGCCGGTCGCCGACGGCTGGCGCTCGGAGTCGGTCAGGGAGGCCCTGGATCTGTGCCTGGCCTGTAAGGGCTGCAAGAAGGACTGCCCGGCCGACGTTGACATGGCCACGTACAAAGCCGAGTTCCTTGCCCATCACTGGCAGGGCCGGCAATGGCGGCGACCGCGAGCTGACTTCTCGCTCGGATGGCTCCCGGACGCGGCGAGGCTCGTGGCAGCAAGCCGGGCAAGCCGGCTCGCCAACGCGCTGATGGGTACACCTGGCCTGCATCGCGCCGCCGCCTGGGCCGGCGGTGTCGAGAACCGGGAATTTCCTCAATTCGCCCAGCAGGACCTGCAGCGCTGGTACGCGGCACGCCAGCGGCCTTCACTGCCGGGTTACGGCAGGCGCGGCAGCGTGCTGCTGTGGCCGGACACGTTCACCAACTACTTTCATCCGCGTGTGGGCCAGGCTGCCATACAGGTTCTCGAGGACGCCGGCTGGCAGGTCGTCATGCCTGCTCAGCGGATGTGCTGCGGCCTGACCTGGATTTCTACTGGCCAGCTCGGCACCGCCAAGCGCAAGCTGCGGCGGACGGTACAGATGCTCGCCCCTCATGTGCGAGCCGGCGGCTACGTCGTCGGCCTGGAGCCCAGCTGTACCGCCGTCTTCCGCTCAGATGCGCCGGAGCTCTTCCCGGAGGATCAGGATGTGGCGCGGCTGCGCGACCATGTAGTGACGCTTGCCGAATTGCTCACCGAGCACACCCCTGGCTGGGAGCCACCAGCGCTGCAGCGCCCGGTTGTCACCCAGGTGCACTGCCACCAGCACGCTGTCCTGGGCTGGGACGCAGACGCCCGGCTGCTGAAGCAGACGGGCGCCCAAGTCGAACGGCTGGACTCCGGGTGCTGCGGCCTAGCCGGAAACTTCGGATTCGAGCGCGGTCACTATGACATCAGCGCCGCCTGCGCGGAGCAGGTACTGCTGCCCCGGCTTCGTGAGGCACCATCAGAGGCCGTTGTCCTAGCGGACGGCTTCAGCTGCCGGACTCAGATTCATGAGCTGGACAGCGGCGGCCGCGAGGGAATGCACCTTGCCGAACTGCTGGCCAGCGGGATCGGCTTGGCCGACCGCTATCCGGAACGCTCTATGCCCCTTCGGGATATTTAGCACAACCCGCTGGCCTGGCCCAGCGGGTTGTGCGAGGCCGGCGGGCGAGTATGCCTCACTCCTGTCCGGTATCTCGCTGCTCAGTCTCGCGGTGGCGGTCATCGTAATGGCTCGACGGCACAGGCTCGTCCAGCACCTGATTGCTCTGGGCTTGGTGCTCTTGCGCAATGTCGTCGCTCAGCTGATCGTCGCCCGTTGACTGCTCGTTGCGGCTGTCACGTGGATTGCGCGGGCTCTTACCGTCACTGTCGCGACCCGGCTGCTGCGACGGGCGGCTCTTCGCTCGCCCGGCTGCGGCTGAACCGTCCGTCTTGCGGTCACTCATCGCTGCTCCTCGCTCAGCTCTGATTCGCCCCCAGCCTGCGCGACCGTCAGCATGGTGGCCCGCGTAGCGGCCCGCGTGGGCGTCGGGGTCGGCACACGCCCACCCCTACCCGTGCTCCGAGCGCACAACCAGCTGCGAGCGAACGGGCCAACCTTCGCTCGCTCCGGCGCATTGCCTGCCCGGACTAAGCCGAGTCCGCCTTGCCGAACTCTGCGATCATTTCCCGGCAGAATGCCGCCAGGTCGTCGGGCTTACGACTGGTAATCAGAACATTCGGCCCGGCGCTGCAGCGCTGAACTTCCACGTCTTTCCACTCACCGCCCGCATTCCGGATATCGGTCTGCAGGCTTGGCCATGACGTGAGCGTGCGGCCGCCGACCAGGCCCGCTTCGACCAGGGTCCATGGGCCGTGGCAGATGACAGCCGCTGGCTTGCCTGCCTCAAACATGGCCTTGGTGAACTGTACTGCTGCCGGGACCGTCCGCAACCTGTCTGGATTCGCCACGCCGCCTGGCAGCATCAAGCCGTCGTAGTCGGCGGGGTTCGCGTCAGCGATCGCGCGGTCGACTGGAAACGTGTCACCTTTGTCCAGGTGGTTGAATGCCTGCGCAACGCCCGGCTCGGGTGCCAGTAGCTCCGGCGTTCCGCCCGCGTCCAAGACAGCCTGCCAGGGCCGGGTGAACTCTACTTGCTCCATGCCCTCGTTGCTCGCCATGAAGGCGATGCGCTGGCCTGACAGCTCGTTCGCCATGTGCTCGTCCCTTCTGAGCTGGTCGCGGTACCTTGAGTTGCTGCACACTGCCCGCGGTGTTGCAGGTTATGCACGTCGGCCAGCTCGTGTGGCGCAGGTGTCTGAGCGCTATCGCAAGCCCAGCTTGCGGGATAGCTCGTCCCGGCCCATTTTCGACCGACCCGGTAGGTCACGCTGCTTGGCGACTTCGTAGAGCTCCGCACGGGTCCGCGGCGTGGAACCGCCGGTCCGCTTACGCTTGGCAACGGCGGCACCCTGCTTGCCGAGCGCTGTCTTGGTCTCCGCAGACATGTGGGCAAGAGACCGGCGGCTGCGCGCGGCCTGCTGAGCCTTTGCGATGTTGCTGCGGGCCGCCTGGGCCTGCTTGGTCGAGGTCATTGTGATCTCCCTCCCGTCTGGTAAGCGTGTGCGGTACCCGCAGCTCCGGGAGTTAACCGATGCCGGTGAGTGGGAATGCGACCTGTGGGTAGCGGCTGGGCCCTGACCGAAGGTCGGAGGAAGGAAGGACCATAAGCGGAACCGAAAGGCTGCTGCCAGGATTGCCGGAAGCCCACGTGCTTCGCATTAGCCACGAAACAGTCGACTGGCATGAGGTCGCGAAGGTGAGGAACGGTTGCCCAAGGCGGCTCGCGGTCAAGATCCTCGAGCGACGAGCGCTGTGACAGGTCAGCGGATACTGATGGCGAGCAGGCAGGCGTCGTCGCCCGTGTCCGAGACGGACTTGGCCAGGATCTCGTCAGCCAATCCGCCGCTATCGGGCACCCGCCGGCTAGCGCGCTCTCTCAGCTCCGCCAGAGAGTCGTCGATAGGGACGGCGCGCTGCTCGATGAGACCATCGGTGAACAGCAGCAGGACGTCTCCCGGTTCCAGATTTGCGCTTGCTTCCGCGTAATGGGATTCGGCATCGGCGCCAAGCAGCAGTCCTGCCGGCGGCCGCAGTACCTGAGCAGCACCACCACGAATCAGCAAGGGCGGCAGGTGACCTGCTTGTGCCCATCGCAGTGTCCGGTCGGCCGGATCGAAGATGGCGCAGATGGCGGTCGCGAAGACTCCGTCGGCGAGATGACAGGCAGCACTGTTAAGCCAGCCCAGCAGTTGGGCTGGGCCGGCCCCAGTAACGGCTAGGCCGCGAAGGTAGTTTCGCAGCGCCACCATGCCGGTAACGGCGTTCAGTCCATGGCCTGCGACATCGCCGACGGCTACGAGTACGCGCTTCTCCGGCAGCCCGACTGCGTCGTACCAGTCGCCGCTGACCAGACTGGCTGGCCCGGCCGGCCTGTAGCGCGCTGTTACCTCGAGCCCGGCATCCTCGACCAGGCGAGATGCGTGCGGGGTGATTGCCTCCTGCAACCGCACCGCGAGCCGGTGCTGTTCGCTCGCACGTTCCTCGGCACTCACGAGTTGCTCGCGCGCGACATCGAATGCTACTTGAGTGTTGAATTGGGACGAAACATCCTGATATGCGCCACGGATTGCTATTAGCCTGCCCGCAGGGCTCAGAACCGGCTGGCCGAACGCTCGCAGCTGCCGGATTCTGCCGTCATCCTCGCGAATGATCCTGAACGCAGCAGTTGCTCCCTCCTTTCCGCCGAGCAGCCGTTCCCGGAACGCGATGACAGCCGGCCTGTCGTCCGCAGGCACGTGCTCGTGGAGGTCCGCTAGGCGCACTGGATTGCCGTGGGAGCACCCGAGCAACGTGAACGCGTGGTCGGTCCAATGCACCTCACCGGAGACGAAATCCTCTTGCCAGCTTCCGATGCGGCCGAGCCACTGGGCCTGTTCGAGCAATGCCGTCAAGCGCTGAGCCTCGGTCGTCTCACGCCACGAAATGACGAGCCCGTCAAAAAGAGGGGCTATGTCAGCCTGCGCCGTGAATCCTCCAGCTCCCCTAGTCAGAACCACGCCCTCCAGGTGCTGGGGCTGCCCGGTAGCGAGCACCTGCATCGCGCGCTCATACAAGCCGCCAGCCAGCACTGTATCCGGGTAAATCTCGATCAGCTTGCGGCCGATGATGTCGGTCCGCGGCCGTCTGACCGGATCAGCAAATCGCTGGCTGACCCAGTCGATCACCAGTCCAACGGCCTGGCCGTGATCGCTACGGCAAGGCCTGGCGACGAGTGCTGACTCGTGCAGAGCGTCCAGTAGGGCATAGATCCAGGCCGCTGAGTAGTCGGACGCCAGCCCGCTGCCGCCACCTGCAGTAAAGGCCTGTGCACAGACCTCGGCAAGTGACGCCAGCCTTGCCTGGGTGCGAGGCGATATTCCATCAACGATTCCAGGCCAGCACACCTCGAGCGCGCCGATGCTGGCCCCGAGCCTGCGCAGGGGCAGGACAGCGCGGGCAGACTGGGCGTTTCCTCCTATAAGAGGAAGATCATTACCGGTCGTACCCCCCTTCGGCCACCAGATCTCCGTGTCGTCGCGGGCAGCACGCGCAGCCGGGACATCCAAACCCGGCGGAATTCGCTGCCAGCGGCTTGCCTCGCGCGATCCGAATCCCGCCTCGCCGGCTAGTTCGAGGCCGCCGTCGGGGGCGAACAGCCAGATTGCCACGGCCGACGCGTCTTCGTCCGAAAGTGCCTCGTCCAGTATCGCCCGCGCGACTCCAGCCCCATTGCGGGCAGTGCGCACGAGGGCCCAAGCCCAGCTGAGCCAGGCCTGGGCAGGCCCCGGAGCTCCGGGGGCGATATCCGGCGCCGGGACCTCGGCGATCTCGCTCGCGACTTCGACCTGGCTAGCGTGGGCTTCGGCGGAGAGTCGATTGAGCTGCTTCTCGGCTTCGGCAGCCGAGCAGGAGAAACGCTCCATCAGAATCCCGACGGCGACGTCGGTAACGGAGCGTGCTGCGGCGCCCGACCGCATGCGGCTCATCTCCTGCCGCTGCCACTCCACCAGGTCAGCGAGCCTGGCGAGCTCGGCGTCTGAACTTGTCACGGTCACCGGCCGGCTTGACGCTCCATAGCATGGTCCAAGCTACACGTGTAACTACATTAGCCTGCCGAACTGGGCAAAGCCTCAGATGGCATGATCAAAAGGTCACACAGCCTGGCGGCGCATCCCGGCGGACCCGACATAGTCCCTGATGTGCCGCGGCTCGCAGCGGAGGTGGTCGGGATGGCAACACCAACTCAGCCGGGGTACGACTCCGCCGACTCACGCTTGCAGCAGCTATTGGAGGGGCTGACGGCGGTGCGCGGCGGGGACTTCGGCACCAGGCTCCCCGGCAGCCCTGACCCGGTGATGAACGAGATCGCCGCTGTCTTCAATGGCATGAACGATCAGCTGGCGCTATTCACAGCCGAAGTCACCAGGGTGGCGCGCGAGGTCGGAAGCGACGGCAAGCTGGGCGGACAGGCTCACCTGCCTGGGGTGACCGGTACTTGGAAGGATCTCACTGAGTCAGTGAACGCCATGGCGGGCAACCTCACTGGCCAGGTACGTGACATTGCCCGGGTCGCCACCGCCGTCGCCCAAGGCGACCTGAGCCAGCGCATCCAGGTCGAAGCGAAGGGCGAGGTCGCGGCGCTGGCGGACACCATCAACGGCATGGTCGACACGCTCAGTGCATTCGCTGGCGAGGTGACGAGGGTCGCGCGTGAGGTCGGCACCGAGGGGCAGCTTGGCGGCCAGGCTAGCGTCCCGAACGTCGCTGGAACCTGGAAGGACCTGACTGACAACGTCAACTCGATGGCCAACAATCTCACCAGCCAGGTCCGCAACATCGCGCAGGTCACCACGGCAGTAGCTCAGGGCGATCTGTCGAAGAAAATCGACGTGGACGCGCGTGGCGAAATTCTGGAACTGAAGACCACCATCAACACGATGGTGGATCAGCTGTCGTCCTTCGCCGCTGAGGTCACACGGGTGGCACGCGAGGTCGGCAGTCAGGGTCGGCTAGGGGGCCAGGCGGAGGTCGAGGGTGTATCCGGCACCTGGAAGCGGCTCACTGAGAACGTCAACGAGCTTGCGGGCAACCTGACCCGCCAGGTCCGGGCGATCGCCGAGGTCACCAGCGCCGTGGCCAGGGGCGACCTGACCAGGTCCATCTCGGTCGAGGCTCAGGGCGAGGTAGCTGAGCTGAAGGACAACATCAACGCGATGGTCCGGTCGCTCAGGGAGACGACCAGAGCAAATCACGAGCAAGAGTGGCTACAGACCAACCTGGCTCGCATGGCGGGCCTGATGCAAGGACACCGGGACCTGACAGCAGTCGCCGAGCTCGTCATGGACGAGCTGATTCCGCTGATCGGTGCCCAGCACGGGACCTTCTTCCTGGCAGAGTCCGGCAGCGACGAGACCCGGCTGCGGCTCATCGCCGGCTATGGACTACGAGCCGAGAAGAACGCGCCGAGTCAGTTCCGGCTCGGTCAGTCACTGATCGGCCAGGTGGCGCGCACCAGAAGGCCGATCGTGCTCGATGAAGTGCCCGAGGGCTACGTCCGGATTTCCTCAGGACTAGGCGAGGCGCCCCCGGCGAACCTCATCATCACGCCTATTACGTTCGAGGGACAGGTCCTCGGCGTGATGGAAGCTGGCTCGTTCTCCCGCTTCACCCAGGTCCACCGTGACTTCCTCGAGCAATTGATGGAGATCATCGGGGTGAACGTCAACACCATCATGGCCAATGCGCGCACCGAGGCCCTGCTCGCCGAGTCACTGCGGCTCGCCTCGGAGTTGCAAGCGCGCTCTGGCGAGCTGCAAGCCCGGCAGGACGAGTTGCAGCGATCGAATGCCGACCTTGAGGACAAAGCAGAGCAACTGGCACGGCAGAACCGCGCTATCGAGCAGAAGAACGCTGAGATCGAGCGGGCTCGACAGGACATCGAGGAGCGGGCACGGCAACTGGACCTGGCCTCTCGGTACAAGTCTCAGTTCCTCGCGAACATGTCCCACGAGCTGCGCACACCACTCAACAGTTTGCTCGTGCTGGCCCGGCTCCTCGCTCAGAACCCGGACAAGAACCTGACGCCGAAGCAAGTCGAGTACGCCAATGTCATGCACTCGTCCGGCTCGGACCTCCTGCAACTCATCAACGACATCCTTGACCTGTCGAAGGTCGAGGCCGGCAAGATCGACATCCATCCCGAGCGGTTCAGTGTGAGCAGCCTCGCCGAGGACCTCAACTCTGTGTTCCGCCCGCTGACGGCCGAAAAAGGCCTGCAGTTCAGCATCGATGCGGCTCCTGGCGCACCCGCCGAGCTCGTCACGGATAAGCAGCGGCTACGGCAGATCCTGCACAACTTGCTATCGAACGCGGTTAAGTTCACCGAGAAAGGCCGGGTCCGGGTCACAGTAGAGCCGACCGACCGTCGTGTTAAAGGCGGCGGGGCGGCAGTAGCGCTCGCTGTCACTGACACCGGCATGGGCATCGCTACCGATAACCTTGGCGTTATCTTCGGCGCATTCCAGCAGGGTGACGGCACCACGAGCCGCAGGTACGGGGGCACTGGCCTCGGCCTGGCCATCTGCAGGGAAGTCGCAGCTCAGCTCGGGGGCGAGATCACGGTCGATAGCGAGCTCGGCGTCGGAAGTACTTTCACGCTCTACCTGCCCATGAACGAGATCAGCGCCGAAGGGCTGCCGTCCAGGCCGACCGGCGCTGACGAGCTGGTAACGGGCGGCGAATATGCATCGGGCTCCGGTCTCGTCCCCACCTGGGGGATTACAGCTCCCGCGTACGGTACGCCGGCCCTGTCAGATCCGGGCACTCCCCCTGAGCCCGGTCCGGCCACGCGCCACGACGACCTGAAGGGACGCCGGGCCCTGATAGTGGACGACGATCCGCGTAACGCGTTCGTGCTGACCGACGTGCTGGAACTGCACGGTATGGCGGTTGCCCGAGCGGCTGACGGGCGTCAGGCCATTGAAGCGCTTGAGGCCGGGCATTTCGATGTGGTGCTGATGGACGTCATGATGCCGCAACTAGACGGCCACGAGACCATCCGGGCGATCCGGGAGATGCCGCGTTTCGCGCAACTGCCCATCATCGCTGTAACCGCGAGAGCTATGCAGGGCGACCGGGACAAGAGCATCGCGGCAGGTGCCACCGACTACGTCACCAAACCCGTCGACATCGAAGGACTACTGGGCTGCGTCGAACGCTCACTGAAAGCGCTCCCCTAGTCCGCGGGCCTGGGAACTGTCATGATCACCGTCGGCCGGCAACCGCGTCCCGAAGCTTGTCGACGACGGCTACAGCCGGACCGAGAGTGGCGAGTACGGCCGGAGTCGGCGGCGTTCGGGGATGCGGTCGGGTGGGGCCGCGCTGCTTGGCTTTCGTGATCTTCTTTCCTAGCTCCTGCGCTTCGTCCGGGCTCAATGCCTTCCGCAGGCCTGGCCAGACACGGGTTTGCTCGAACTCAATGTGAGCGCGGCAGGATGGGATGAAGGTGTCGATCAGAGCATCGAACTCATGGCGAGAACCGGCAAGTTTGTCGAGCTCGTTCAGCATTTGCTTGGCCACGCTCTCCTGCTCTATCGCCTGATCCGCGAGACCGTTGCCGTCTGGCAGGCGCTCGCGAACGATCGGCCAGAAGTACTGCTCTTCGGCTGCCTCATGAGCCGAGGAGTCAATAACTAGCCGCTCGGCCACTGCCTTGCGCGCCGACACGACCGCTTTAGTCGCTCCGCTGGAGTTGTCGGGGCTGCTTTCTAGCGCATCCAGCAACTGCATGACCTCTGCATGGTCGCTGGCTAGAACCTCGAACACGTCGGCCATCGTCCCTCCTCCTTAGGCACGACTAGCTGCATCCCGGTCTCCAGAGTTCGCTAAAGGTGCATTTCGGGCGCTAGCCCGCCACGAAACTTTAGGTTTACCCCATCGCCGCCGCCTAAACGGCAGGCCTAACCCCCGCAGGCCACGGCCCGAAGCGACCAGCTGGACTATCTCGAAGATTTCTTTTTATCGGTCACGCCAGCACTCTCTCAAGCTCGCGTCGCCGTCGCGCGGCGGTCAGCCGGCGCTCCTCCTCGCTTGTGCCGCCCCAAACACCATGTGCCTGATGACTCTCGATGGCGTAATCAAGGCAGCGTTGGCGGATTCGGCACCGCGCGCACACTGCCTTGGCTCTGGCGACGTCAGCCTGCGCGGCTCCGGAGCCGCTTATCGGGAAGAACAGTTCAGGGTCTGCCGAGCGGCACGCAGCCATAGTCCACCAACTGCTGGTCGCCTTCGTTGCCACTGTCACACCTCCTGAGGAGAGAGTGACCAGCTACCCCAGCCCGACCGTTTATACCTGGCGAAACTAGCAAATTCACTGCGTGTCCAGCCGATTTTGACGCTGATAGGCGGAGTGCATAGTCGTCGCACCGACGGGTACCGGGTCTGTCCAGCCGAATCCCGATTTCGTGCAGCTGTTTCAGGAGTCAGGTGGTGGCGACCAGATCGTGCGGGGCGGCTTGAAGGTGTGCTGGGGAGAAGATGCAAATGCCGCGCGCAAGACGATGCACAGGTTTTGCCGGACTGACGAGATTCCCGGCGAGACCCGTCAGCTTCTCCCGCTGCCGAGGCACTTCGAGCAGATAGCCGGGCTGATCTCCGCTGACCAGATCTCGGCACCGTGCGGACCCGATCCGCGGGTACATATCGCCCCTATCCGTGCCTACGTTGATGCCGGCTTCGATGAGGTCTACGTCGGCCAGGTCGGACCCGAGCAAGACGGGTTCTTCGAGTTTTACTCGACGCAGATCATGCCAAGGTTGCGCGACGGGAATTGACCGGCCGCGCGTCAATCAGCCTTGCCTGTAGGCCTCGGCATCCGCGGCGCGCAAACTCATGCCGAGACCCGGCTGTTCGTAGTCCGGTGTCATCGAACCGCAGCACGGGCTGAGCGCTCCGTCGAAGAGCATCTGCTCGATGCGCTGGTGATCGTGGAAATACTCGACATGCCGAAGGTTTGGCACACAGGCCGCTACGTGTGCATGCAGGTTAGGAGCGCAGTGGCCGGATATCTCCACGTTGCACGCCGCAGCCAGAGCAGCTGCCTGCAGGAAGCCGGTGATGCCACCGCACCTGGTAACGTCCGCCTGAAGGCAGTCCACCGCGGCAGCGTTCAGCAGCCGCGCGGAATCCGCGAGAGTCCAGCTGTACTCTCCTGCCGCCACGTCTGGCAGCACTTGCGTACGGATGGCTGCCAGGCCCGCATGGTCTTGTGAGGACACCGGTTCTTCGAACCACGTCACGTCATAATCTGCCAGCGCTGCTCCGACCCGGATCGCCTGTCCGGTCGTATAGCCGCCATTAGCGTCGACATAAAGCTCGGTATCCGGACCGACAATCTCGCGGGCCAGCGCGACACGCTGCAAGTCGCGGCCCTGCCGGGTGCCCCACGACTCGCCAATCTTGATCTTTGCCCGGGGAATGCCGAGGCCGTCGACCCAGCCGCTGAGCTGTTCGCGCAGCCGACTGTCGTCGTAGGTCGTGAAGCCGCCGCTGCCGTAGACCGGCACGGAGTCGCTGACCCGCCCGATCACCGCCGTCAGCGGGCGGCTCAGGAGCCTCGATTTCAGATCCCACAAGGCGATATCGACAGCCGAGATCGCCGTGGCAGCGATGCCCTCGCGGCCGACGTTCCTGACGGCCCGGCACATCGCCTCATAGCAGCTTGGAATATCCATAGCATCGCGGCCTTTGACGACTTCTGCCAGCATCCCGGTCACGACTGATTGCGCTGACGGGCTGGCATATGTCCAGCCAAGCCCTGCCTGACCGGCTCCCATGGCGCGGACGACAACCATTGCCGTCTCGTTCCAGGCCAGCGTGCCGTCACCTTCTGGCTCGTCAGTCGGGATCACATAACTGGCGGCCTGAATCGAGGTCACCGGACATACGCTAGCCACTGCTGCCTCCGCTGGATTCCGCTGCCTGGCCAGGGCGAACGGGAGTTTCGAACAGGGGTGATCTCCTCGACCGAGCGGGCCATTGGTCTCGGGCAGGAACAATGCGATGAACGTGATCGTGCAAGCACATTTCCGCTGGAACCGGACCCGCTCGCAGCATCCGTTGTGGCAGCCATAGGCAGCCTGCTACCCAGTTATCTGCGCTCAACCGTCGTGCTCCGAACTCCGTTCAGCTTCCGGCGGGCCAGATCCCGCCCGCGGTTTAGGTGTGCCCGAAGGCGGTAGCAAGATCCGGTAGGCATCTCCCTCGAGGCGACCCATGGCTCCGCCATTCAAGGGGACGGCCAGGGGTGCCCGCCCGGCTGCACCGGAAGGACTCGCATATGGGGCACATGCGGTCCACTGTGGCGCTCCTCGGCCGCCTGGCCATGGCAACCGCGGATATAGCAGAGGGCGCCGCAGAGTCGGCTGTCGGCGTCGCCAATGCGACGGTCGGCAGGCAGGTCGGCGCGGCGCAGGCCGTCGCGGCCGGGCACCGTTCCTTCTGCCGTTGCGGGCTGGCGGCCGCCTGGCCGCCTCAGTGCTCGGCGAGCTGCGCGACCCGCTCACCCCGGTGCTGGTGATCGGCGCCACGGCATCAGCAGTCCTTGGCTCTGTCATGGACTCTGTCCTGGTCGGAAGCGTCATGACCGGCAACGCGGTCGTCGGAGGCGTACAGCGGATGCGCACGGAGCAGGCGCTGCGGGACCTTCCGCTGCGAGAGCAACTCGAGGCCCGCCGGGTCCGCCGTGAGCCGGGCGACCCGGCGTCAGAGCTCGTGGAGCGGGCGGAATCGCACGTCGTGCCCGCGTCCGAGCTGCGGGTCGGCGATTTCATCGTGCTGCGGTCGGACGATGTGGTGCCCGCGGATGCGCGGCTGCTCGCGGTTGATTCGCTTGAGGTCGACGAGTCCACGCTCACCGGCGAGTCGATGCCGGTCGGCAAGGACCCGGCCGCCAGGTTCGCATCCGAGCTCGCCGACCGGTCGAGCATGCTCTTCGAGGGCACGACCGTGCTAGCGGGGAGCGCACTGGCGGTGGTGGCAACTGGGGACGCGACCGAGGCTGGCCGGGCGAGCGCGGCCGTGGCCGGGCCCCCCGAGCCGCAGGAGTCCAGGCCCGGCTGGGCGAGCTGACCCGAATGGCGCTTCCCGCGACGGGCCTGGGCGGCCTCGCGGTGACCGGGCTCGGCTTGCTGCGCCAGGTGCGGCTGCGTGAGGCTCTCGGCGCGGGGGTAGCAGTGGCCGTGGCCGCCGTACCCGAGGGTCTCCCGCTGGTCTCGACGGTCGCACAGCTGTCTGCCGCGAGGCGGTTGTCCCGGCGGGGGATGCTGGTCCGCTCCCCCGCACGCTGGAGGCACTCGGCCGGGTGGACGTGCTCTGCTTCGACAAGACGGGGACCCTGACCGAGGGTCGCCTCGAAATGGCGGCAGCGGCCAGCATCGATGGCGATCTTGACCTCGGTGGCGGCCGCGGCCTGCACCTGCTACAGGTGGCCGCGCGGGCCTGCCCTCCGCCGGACGTGCAGCAGGCGCACGCAACCGACCAGGCCATCCGGGATGCCGCAGCCGAGGCACCAGGCGGGGACCGCGACTGGGAGGTCGTGGAAGAGGTCCCCTTCCAGGCCGGCCGTGGCTACTCGGCGACGCTAGGGCGCCTGGACGGCAAACTCTCCCTGGCGGTCAAGGGCTCCCCGGAGCAAGTGCTGAGACGTTGCTCCACGGTCCTGACGGGCCAGAAGGAGCAAGCCGCCCGGGCCGGCAAGTCCGTCAGATCCTCCCGGTCCGAAAGCTCGCCGCTAACCGGCGAGCGCCGCCGCGACGCCCAATCGGCCATCGACCGGTTGGCTGGTGACGGCCTGCGCGTGCTCGCGGTGGCCGAGCGCTCGTCCAGGCCGGCCGCCAGCCAGACCGACACGCCCCAGGCCGATGACCTCGTGGAGAATCTGACCTTGCTCGGCTTCGTGGCGATCGCCGATGTGATCAGGCCGGACTCACCGCAGATCGTCGAGAGCCTCACCGGCGCCGGAGTCCGGGTCATCGTGGTCACCGGCGATCATCCGGTCACGGCCGCAGCAATTGCCCGCGAGGCCGGAATCCCCGAAGCAGACCAGGTCGTCACCGGCGCCGAGCTCGACCACCTCGCCGAGGACCAGCGGCGAGCGCGTGCCCGGAGCAGTGCTGTCTTCGCCCGGGTCTCGCCGGAACACAAGGTCCGGATCGTAGCCGACCTGCAGCGCGCCGGCCATATCGTGGCGATGACCGGCGACGGGACCAACGATGCGGCAGCCATCCGGCTCGCCGACGTCGGCATCGGCGTAGCAGCGCGCGGGTCAACGGCCGCCCGTAGCGCGGCCGACGTGATCTTGCCTGGCGGTGAGCTGTCTCAGATAGCGGACGCGCTGCGGGAAGGGCGCGCGCTCTGGCGCAGCGTGCGGGACTCCCTGGCAATCCTGCTGGGCGGTAACGCCGGTGAGATCGCATTCATGGTCATCGGGACGGCGCTGGGCGGCACGTCCCCGCTCAACACCCGGCAGCTCCTGCTGGTCAACATGCTGACCGACATGTTCCCGGCACTGGCGGTGGCGCTCGGGCAGCGTAACCTTGACGAGGACCTGGGCGAAGGGCCGGCGGGCTCGCTTCTGGGCGAGCCACTCGCGAGGGCCATCACGGTACGCGGCGGCGCCACCGCGCTCGGCGCGACGCTAGCGTGGACCGGCGGGCGCCTCACCGGCCGGAAACGCCGCGCCGCGACGATGGGACTAGCGGCGGTCATCGCCACCCAGCTAGGACAGACACTGCTGTCCAACGCCCGCAGCCCTGTCGTCATCGTGACCAGCGTCGGCTCGGTCGCCGCCCTGGCACTCGCCGTGAACGCCCCGGCAGTCAGCCAGTTCTTCGGATGCACGCCGCTTGGCCCCGTGGGCTGGCTAATCGTCGTCACCAGCTCAGCGGCCGCGGCCGGGGCCAGCTCCGTCGTTCCGCGGTTGGCGTCGGCAGCTCACTAATGCGCCAGGGTCGCGCTAAATCGGCTACGCCGCGCCCCTGTTGCGCGAACTCTTCTTGGTACGGCCCTTCGACGCCCTGGTGGCGCCGGCCTTGCTCTTGCTGGCGGTCCGTGTCCCGCGCTGCGGCGTTCGGGCCGCGTCCAAGCTTGCTCGCAGCGCGTCGGTCAGGCCTACCACATTGGTTCCCTGCGGCGCCTCGTCGGACGGCTGAATAACAGTGTGATGCGCCTTGGCGTCTATGAGCTCGTTGACCCGGTCAGTGTAGGTGTCTCGGTAGCCAGACGGCCGCCACGGGCCGCTCATCGCCTCGATCAGCTGACCGGCCATTCGCAGCTCCTCCTCCGACATCCTCGCCCGGCCAGGCAAGTTGCCGATCTCTTTACGCGGGTCGCGCACCTCGTCGGCGAAGAACAAGGTCTCGAGCACCAGCAGGTCGCCATCGGCTCGGACCGCTGCCAGATACTCCTTGCCACGCATGACGAAACTGGCGATCGCCGCCTGGTCGGACCGAGCCATCGCGTCCCGCAGCAACGCGTACGTCTTCTTGGTCTCCTCCCCCTGCGGTCCCAGGAAGTAGGTTTTGTTGAAGTAGATGGGGTCGATGTCCGCAAGCTTGACGAACATGTGGATGTCCATGGACCGCGACCGGCCCGGGCCTACCTCGTCTAGTTCGTCCTGGTCCAGGAGCACGTAGTTCCCGCCGCCGACGTCGGCACCCTTGGCGATGTTCGAGTACTCGACCTCCTCCCCTGTGCGCTCGTTGACCCGCCGATAGCGAATGCGGTCCGAGGTGCCCTTCTCGAATTGGTGGAAGGCAGGCTCGTGAGCCTCGGTCGCCGAGTAGAGCTCCACCGGCACCGATACCAGGCCGAATGACAGCACTCCGGACCAGATGGACCGCGCCATGTCTCCTCCTTCGCGCCAGTGCCCACGCGCCCAATGCCCGCGCTCAGTTGCGAGAAACCCGGCCGGCAGTGCAACGGAACCTTCTAGTCCTCGAATGATTACGGACGTTTGCCTGGGTAGCGGTATATCGCCCGACCTCGGAGTCGAGTCTTGGTTTACGGGTCCTATCTGGACAGCTAAGGAACTGAAGGGCCAATCGATAAGGGATGACACGCGTATGACTTTGCTACTCGACGGGACTCGCCCAACGGCCGCCCGTGTGCGCACGGCGGCTGCGATCGCGGGCGCCGTGCTCGGCCTTGCGACAGGAACGGCTGCGTGCGGTGGGACGGGCGGCGCCAGCTCGCAGCAGCGCGCGGCTGCTTCGTTCCTGGCATCCTACGAACGACGTGACGGCCAGATCGTCCGGCTCAACCAGGGAGACGACACGGTCAGCGAAGGCCAGGCGTACGGCATGCTGCTCGCGGAGGTGGCCGGTAATGAGGGTGCCTTCCGGAAGATATGGCTGTGGACGCGCGAGCACTTGCAGCTTCCCGACGGCTTGTTCGCCTACCACGCCAGCCCGGCCGGCAAGATCATCAGCCGGGAGCCGGCCGCCGACGCCGACCTGCTCATCGCCTGGGCACTGCTCCGCTACCACGGACCCGCGCAGGCCGCCTGGCACCGCGAAGGCCTCCGGGTGTCCCGTGCCGTGCTGGCTCACGAGGTGACCGACGGTCAGGCCGGCATGCCGATCCTTACTGCCGGGCCGTGGGCTACCGGACGCCCGGCCAGCCTCGACCCCAGTTACTGGTCACTGCCGGCGCTGCAGGGGCTAGCGCAGCTCACCGGCCAGACGGAGTGGCGTCGGCTGGGCGCTGGCACGGTGGCGCTTGTCAGCACGCTGACCCGTGGTGGACGGCTGCTCCCACCGGACTGGGCCGAGCTGAGCTCATCCGGGAGCTTGCGCCCGGAACCGGCACCCGACGGCAGCCAGCCCCAGACCCAGTACGGTCCAGACGCACAGCGGACAGTTGTCTGGTTCGCGGCTTCTTGCAACCCTGCCGCCAGGACCCTCGCCGCGCGATGGTGGACACTGCTGCGATCAGGCGACCACAGGCAGGCCCTCACCCTGCAGCTGGACGCTGCACCTCTGAACGCTGCTCCTGCGGTGCTGCCAATGGAGGCATCGGCAGCGGCCGCGCAGGCGACCGGCGACCTCGGGGCAACCAGGCAACTGCTGCAGCGCGCCGCGAGCCAGGAGCGAAGCCATCCCAGCTACTACGGCGGCGCATGGGACGCCCTCGGACAGGTCCTGCTGACCAGTAGTAGCCTCAGCCGCTGCCACTAGAGTCCATCCGACCGACGCCGCGGAGAATCCGGCTCGACGGATCGCCGCGGACGATCATGGGCGAAGTACCCCAAGTAACCACGTTTCCTTTCTCCTGGTGTATCGCGGCCGTGGGCCGGGCTTCGTACCTGCGAGTTCGGGCGCCGGCATGACTGAACGGTCACCGCGCGGGTAGCCGCTGGTTATGACCAGCCTGTCCGAGCTAGCCAGGCAAGCGGCGACGTGCACCAGGTGCGACTTGTACAGGCACGCCAGCAGGACGGTATTCGGGGAAGGTCCCGCCGCCGCGGACCTGATGCTGGTGGGCGAGACGCCCGGAGATGTCGAGGACAAGCAAGGCAAGCCCTTCGTCGGACCGGCTGGCAAGCTGCTGGATCGTGCCATGGAGGACAGCGGGATCAGCCGCGACCGGGTTTACCTGACCAATGCCGTCAAGCACTTCAAATTTGAGCAGGGCGGAAAGCGCAGGCTGCACAAGCCGCCGAACCGGACCGAGATCGTTGCCTGCAGGACCTGGCTCGAGGAAGAGCTCGCCGTGGTGCACCCGGCAATTGTCGTGTCTCTTGGCGCTACGGCAGGCTCTGCTCTCCTCGGGTCCGGATTCAGAGTCAGGGACCACCGCGGCAGGCTCGAGCGTATAGACGTTGGCCGCTGGCACGGCGTCGTGCTGGGCACGATCCATCCCTCGGCAGTGCTCAGGGCTCGAGACAGCCAGGCGCGAGACCAGGCTTATGGCGGGCTGGTAGAGGACCTCACGACCGCGGTGCGCGCGCTGGTCGGCAGCAAGTAGTGGCGTCGTGGTGGGCAAAATGAACCCGGTCGAGAAGGTGGTACGGCAGGCAGATGCCATGCAGCAGCGTCACACTCCGACCGCGTTTCTGTTCGGGGTCATCAAGAAATTCGGCGACGACAACGGCGGCGCGCTGGTGTCGAACCTCGCGTACACGGGATTTGTGTCGGTGTTCCCGCTGCTGCTGATACTCATCACCGTGCTGGTCAATATCGCGGCCGGGCGATCCATCGCTACGTAGCCAGGTCATCCACGGGGCGACCATGCAGTTCCCGCTGATCGGCAAGCAACTGGCCAGCAATATTCACGGGCTGAAGCGGGCTACCGCAGCCAGCCTGACGGTCGGCTTGCTGCTTCTGCTCTGGGGTGTGACGAAGCTAGCGCAGGCCGGGCTGTTCACTATGGAGCAGGTGTGGAACCTGCCCGGCCCTGCCAGGGCGGGCTATTTACCGCGGCTTGCCCGCAGCGCGGTCTTCCTTCTGATCCTTGCTCTCGGGGTCATCATCGGCACGCTACTGGCAAGCCTTGTCACCTACGGCCAGCATGGGTTCCTCATCCGGATGCTGGCGCAATGCCTGGCCGCGTCCGCCAATGCCGGCCTGTAATACCTGGGCTTCCGGGCCCTGACCCCCACGGCCGTGCGTCCACGCGAGCTGATTCCAGGCGCTGTCGCGGGCGGCTTGTTCTGGACCGCGCTGCAGGTCTTCGGGGCCTACCTGGTGCACCGAGATCTGCGCAGCGACTCGGTATACGGCATCTTCGCCACCGTCCTTGGCCTAGTGGCCTGGATCTACCTCGCGGCAGAGGGAGCCGTCTAAGCCGCTGAGATCAACGCCGTCCTGGCGCGCAAACTGTGGCCGCGCGCGATGGTGCCGCCGCCCCTGACCGAAGCCGACCGTGCATCGATGGTGCTGCAGGCGCTACAGAGCCAGCGCCGGCCTGAGCAGCAGGTCGAGGTTACCTTCAGCGATCGTCCGGTCGGCGAGAACATTCCGGCCCGCGGCCCAGTCAGGCCAGAAGACGTGATCCCGCCGACGGCCGGAGCGTCGGATTAGGCGTGAGATGCTGAGGTCATGCTGGTACCCGCTCGAGGTTGCGCCGCCGTCGCGCGGCGATAAGCCGGCGCTCTTCCTCGCTGGTGCCACCCCAAACGCCATCCGACTGATGACTGTCAACGGCGTAGTCAAGGCACCGTTGACAGATAGGGCAACGCGCACACACTGCCTTGGCTCTGGTCACATTAGGCCGGCCGGCTCTGGTGCTGGTTATCGGGAAAAAGAGCTCAGGGTCCGCTGACCGGCACGCAGCCAAGTCCCACCAACTGCTGGTCGCCTTCATTGCCACAGTCACACCTCCTGCGCCGAAGTGACCACCTACCCTGGCCGCGTCGCTTACACCTAACGAAAGCACGCAAAGTCCATGGCTTGTGCTGGCGCAACCAGCCTTACAGCCGCGCGCGCACCCGTTTCGGCACAGCCCTGCGGGTAGTGCATAACTCATGAACAACAAGCCAGACATCTCAACTACAGCACTCAGCAACCCGGCCGCGTCCGCTGACGCACACCAGCACGCGCACGAGGAGATAGAGGAGATTGAGGAACGCGCGCGCGTGGCCGGCCGACAGCTGAGTCGCTCATGGCTGCTGCGCTTGGCGGCAGTCGCCGCGGGCCTCATTGCGGCCGGGCTGGCGAGACGCCGAAGGGCTGCGCATCGCGCGAGTACGCGCTAGCGAGCTGGCTAAGTAACGCCTGCCTGGGACGCGGCCTAGCGTCCCAGCCCGTCGGGCTGAGACGTGATCGCTGGCGAAGCGGGATGAGTCAGTGCGTGCCGTTGGATCAGCGCGAGATGCAGGTCAGCCAGTGCCCTCGGGCCATCCGGGCTTACCCGTCTTCGACGCCGGCTCTCCGGTCTCCGGATCCAGACCCGCATTAGCTGCGCGCCAGTCACGGCCGGCGCGACTGCCGTGATCGAACCCCTGGGCGTGCGCGCCGGCAGCGATCTTCTCGGCAGACCGATCAGTTGCCTCTGCGTAAGCTTGCATCTCGGCAGAATCGTGCTGCGGCCGCATATGGCGATGGGTAATCCAGTACGGGACGCCGATGGCCAGGCTGACTATCAGCAGGCCAAGAAGCGTTTGTCCGACAGCGGCACTCATGACTATCCGCCCTCCTTCTGTGATTCGCCACCCTTTCATGACGACATCCCACGACTCCCCGGGCAGTTCGCCGCCAAACATCTCACTCGCCCGTCTGTCAGCTGGCTGACGCTCCGTGGCAGTGCAGCGCGACGGCACCAAGGTTTGACGGCTGCGTCCTGGGGACCAAGTGACAAATGGACAGAAATGGCGAGGGACCTGCGGCGAGCGCCCCCGAGTCCCGGTCGACGCGCCGGACGGTGCTGACCGCAGGTGCGGCGAACCTGTTCGTGGCTCTGGTCAAGCTGGCCGCCGGAATCCTGGTCGGGTCCAGCGCGATGCTGGCCGAGGCCGCGCACTCCGTCGCGGACACGCTCAACCAGGCATTCTTGCTCGCCTCCGTCCACCAGTCCCAGCGCCCAGCCGACGCTGACCATCCCTTCGGATATGGTCAGGAACGGTACTTCTGGTCGCTACTCGCCGCATTCGGGATCTTCATCGCCGGCGCTGGCTTCTCGGTTTTCGAGGGACTCATAGCGCTGTACCGCACCGCCGGCAGCCAGGAACTGCTGATTGCATACCTGGCGCTCGGCGTCGCGGCAATCGCGGAGGGCACCTCGCTTGCGCGTGCCGCCCGGCAGACCCGCCGTCAGGCCCGACAGCGCCAAGTCGGCCTGCTGCAGCACATCCGCTCCACTCCCGACACGACAGTGAAAGCGGCGCTCCTCGAGGACACCGTGGCCATTGCCGGCCTGCTGCTAGCCTTCGCCGGCTTGCTGCTGCGGCAGCTGACCGGATCGGAGGTGTACGACGCCGCTGCATCGATCGCAATCGGCGCTTTGCTGGTGGCAGCGGCAATCCGGCTCGGCGCGGACAACCGGGAGCTCCTAATCGGCAAGGCAGCCGATCCGGGCCAACTGGCCGTTATCCGATCGCAAATCGCGGCCACGCCGGGCATCAGTGCGGTAGTAGACCTTCTGACGATGCACCTCGGCCCGGATCACCTGATCGTCGCTGCCAGGGTGGCGTTCGACGACAGCCTCAGCGCGGACAGCGCCGAGGACGTGGCGGAATCGATCGACGCCCGCCTCTCAGCCCAACTCCCAGTCATCCCGCACGTGTTCCTCGACCCAACCCAACTGCACACCGACGCCGCTATCGCCGACACATGATGGGTGTCATTTGCCGGGACGTCGTAGACGCCGAAGCCGACGGCGTCTGGCAGGCCTGCCATGGCGCGACTGGATAGCTGCGCCCGCAGAAGTGCCACCAGTGGCCGACGGATAGCAGCCGCATAAGCCAACTGGCTGGTCGCCGCGTCCGCCTCCGGGACGGAGCCCGATTAACTTACCCGATGCGGGGTACTCGGCGCTCATGTCGCTGGTCAGCACAGCAGTCGTGATCGCCGGCCGGTACCGGCTTGACCGTCAGCTCGCCAGCGACCACGCCGGCGAAGTCTGGCACGGAGCCGACCTTGAACTTGCCCGACCAGTCGCGGTCAAGTTGCTGCACGCAGACGCTGGCGACGCTGACGCGGTTATCCAGTTCCGGACCGCCGCCCGCCGGGCCGGCGCGCTGGTGCACGAAAACCTCCTCCGCGTGTTCGACTACTGCGAGCCGAACTCTTCAGATTCCCCGCGGTGCCCGTTCCTGGTCATGGAATACGTCGATGGCCAGCTACTGGCTGAGCTGCTGGACGGCCGGCCGCTCGGGCCACGCCGGATCATCGACGTCGTCGCCCAGGTAGCCGCCGCGCTGGACGTTTTGCACCAGGCCGGGCTCGCGCACGGCGACGTCAGGCCGGGAAAGATCTTCCTGAGGCGCGGCGGCGGGGCAAAGCTCTTCGGGTTCAGCGGTGCGGACCTAACCGGGTTTGCAGGTATCGAGGGCGATCTGCGCGAGCTCGGCCTGCTCGCCGGCCATTGCCTGGCCGGCAGCACGTCGCCGGGCGGCCCGGGCGCGCTTGGCGACCAGATACCCGCATCGGTCACCCAGTTCGTGGCCGACCTTTGCGCGCACGAGTCAGCTGGCGAGCCTGCTGCTGCCGCGGTCATCGCCCGGCGGGCTGCCGCGCTGCAAGCCGAGCTCAGCCACTTCTCTCCGCCGGTACGCAGAGCCGGGCTGTCAGTGAGCCCGCCAGAACCTCCAGCCAGTCCCGGTGTACCGTCGCAGACGTCGGCACAGACCGTCGCGCGAGCGCTGGCCAGGCCTGGCGGGCCGACCGCCGTGCCGTTCGGGCAGGCTATCGCAGTGCCCGCCGGTCACACGTCCGCCAAGCGCGGCAAGGTGGTCGCCATACGCACCTCAGCAGTCATCGTCATTGCGCTGGCCGCAGTCGCCATCTTCGGAGCGCTCAAGCCCAGCGACAGCGCCCCGCAAGCTAGCGCAGCCGCCCGGCCGGCCTCGATCCGTGTGAACGCAGCACAGTTGATCGGCCGACCGGTCAATGTCGTCCGGATCCACCTGCAGCGGCTTGGCCTGATCGTACGGGTTCGATGGCGAGGCAGCGCTGGCGTCAGCGCGGGCGAGGTCGTGGCGGTCCGACCAGCCGGCCTGGTACCGCGGCATAGCGTCATCGTCCTCGTCGGGTCGAGAGGGCGATCAGCAGCCGGCGCCGCTTCGCAGGTGCCTTCTGCACGGCACTCTTACCGCCACGTGCCCCTGCACCGACTCGCGGCGCACGGGCCCCCATCTCAGCCGCCAGCGAACACCCCGAGTCCGCTGCCATCGAGCAGCCCGACGCCGTCCGCCAGTCCGAGCCCGTCGCCGTCCGGCAGCCCGTTGCCGTCCGGCAGTCCGTTACCGTCGGGCAGTCCGTCACCGTCTGGTAGCCCGCCGCCATCGAGCATTCCGCCGTCCTAGGGCGGTGGGCCCGGCCCGCTGACCCAGTCCTGGTTATGTACCGGCGAGGTGGGCAGGTCCGTCATACGGATAAGACGGAGGTAACCACGATGGGGCTAATCGACAAAGTACGGAACAGGTTCATGATGAGCCGGGGACGGGCCAAGGAAGAAACCGGGCGGGTGACGCGAAATCGCTCAATGCAAGCAAAAGGGATGGGTGAGCGGGTCAGCGGGGCTGCGCGGCAGGTTGCCGAGCAAGCCAAGGACGCCGGCCGTAACATCCGCGAGGCGTCCAGGCACTAAGCAGCCGCACTCTCCTGAGATCAGCGCCGACTCACCTGATCGCCAGCGCCAGCGCGCCTCCGATGCAGGCCAGGCCGACGACTATCCACGTGACGTAGTCGTTGACGACACCACTCTGCAGCCCGCGGCTAAGGCCAGTGAGGCCAGTTCCCGGCTCGAGGCCGCGCCGCAGCACAGGGAGGCGGCGCCAGTACAGCGCGACGAGAGCCAGGGCGATGGAGGCCGCGACGGAGCCGAGGCCGGTCAGCAGGCTCGCCAGCGTGACCACGGCCGACCCTGGCGGGCTCAGCGCGACCGGGTGCGCGATGTGCATTCCGCGCAGCACGGTCGCGTTGTAGGCGGGCTCGTCCTGGAACCGCACGACCGCCGCCTCGACGGTCCTCCCCAGGTCCGGGATCAGGCCGACAGCTAGGCCGCCGAGCGCAAGGACGGCCGCAGGCCCCAGCATGGGCAGCGGCGAATGGCCGCGTCCAGATGCGGTTTCCCCGGTCTCCTCGTCAGCGCCCCCCGCCATCGCGGGGTCCTCGCTGGGGGGATCCCCGATGCCGTAGAACACGCCGCCTGCCACACGGAACACGGCGCCCCCGACCAGGATCGAGGCTGCAACGAAGATGACTGTGATCCATGGTCGGCCCAGCGCGTCGCCGCTGTCCTCGATCCATCCCTTGCCGAGCCAGGTAGCGAACGCCGGCATGTCGGCCAGGCCGAAGGCCGCTACCGTGAAGATAAGGCTGGTAATGCGCAACTGTCGTCCGCGACCGTGCAGCCATGACTCGTTGACCGAGCCGAGCCGGTGCAGGACGATTCCCACGCACAGGAAAAGCGCGGCCTTCACCAGCGCATGCCCGACGACGTAGACCGCGGCGCCGGTCAGTCCGAGCGGCGTGAGCAGCGCGACGCCGGTCAGGAACAAGCCAGAGTGGCTGATCGTCGAGAATGCGAGCAGGCGCTTGATGTGCCGTTCGCGGAAGCAGAACAGTGCGCCGACAACAGCCGTCGCCAGTCCGAGGACCTCCAGGACCGACGTGATCGCCGCCCGGTGGCCCAGCGCGTTGCCGAACACGGACCAGTAGACCCTGGCGATGCCGTACAGACCTAGCTCCACCATCACGCCCGAGAACAGCACGCACACCGGCGTCGGCGCGACCGCATGCGCGTCGGCAAGCCAGAACTGAAAGGGCACGATCGCGCTCTTGATCAGCAACGCCGAGATGATAAGCACGAACGCCACGACAACCAGTCCGTCAGGCCGGTGTCCAGACAGAGAGCCGCCGATCTGCGCCATATTCAATGCGCCGGTCCGGCCATAGACGATAGCGATCCCGGATAGCATCAGATAGGCCCCGACGCTGTTGGTGATCGCGAAGTTGAGCGCGCCCTGCAGCGGTCCCCGCTCCTCGGGCCGGTAGGCAGTCAGTGCGTATGCCGACACGCCCATCAGCTCGAACCACACGAACAGATCGAAGACGTCCCCGGTCAGGCAGAAGCCAACCATGCCCGCCAGGAAGGTGAGCATCAGCGTGTGAAAGTAGGTTGACACTTCGTCGAAGTAGCGCCAAGAGAAGATCATCGACGACAGCACTAGGACCGCAGCGAGGCAAGCGAGCCCGGTGCTGAGCGAGCCCGCGGCAAAGTCAATGCCGATGGCGATGTCGTCGCGCGGCCGGAAGCCCGCGAACCAGTAGACCTCGTCGCCGCGAGCCACCCGGGTCATCAGGACAGCCAGCATCGCCACAACACCCGCGCAAGTCGCGATCCCTATGGCGTCGAGCGCTCTCCGTCGCGGACGCAGCACCCAGCCGCACGCGGCGATTCCTGCGGCGACAAGCAGCGGGACGACGACGCTCAGAACGGGTAGCTGGTCCACTGCTCAGCCCTTGAGCTGGACTAGCTCATGGGGGTCTAGCGTGCCGAAGCGCTTGTGCGCTTGAATTGCGAATGCCAGTAGCAGAGCTGTCACTGCAGCCTCCACGACAACATCCGTGAGTGCCAGTGCCTGCACGACCGGGTCGACGGCCGGCGTATGTCGCGGAATGTCGTAGAAGTACGGCGCGACGGCGCCGGTCACGTAGCCGACGCCGAGGAGCAGGACATATGTCGAGGACTGCACGACGACCAGGCAGATGATCTGGTGCACGAGGTGGCGGCTGGTGACGATCCCGTACAGCCCGACGCCGAGGATCCACGCGACCACGAAGAACGGCAGATAGCTCACGAGTTTCTGCCTCCTGCCCGGACCAGCAGTGTCTGCTCGACGAGCTCGCCGACGATCAGGATGAAGGCAGCGGCCACCTCGATGCCGACGAAAAAGCTGATGAGCGCGATGGTGCCGGAAGAACTCACGGCGCCCGGGACGGTACCGAGTGGGAGGAAGTTGTACAGATAAGTGAAGCCGAGAACGACGGAAGTCAGGCCGATGGCCGCGAAGCCCGCCGCGCCGACTGCCCCGACCGAGTCGATCAGGTCAGCCGGGCTGGTCCGCCGGAAGGCAATGAACTGCCCGGCCAGATAGATCAGGACGAAGGCGGTCGCAAGCACAACCCCGCCCTGGAATCCTCCGGACGGGTCGGTCTGCGCATGCGAGGCCAGGAACCAGCCGAACAGCGCAACCGGGGCCACGAAGACAAGCGACGCCAGCCGGATGGCGTCGGTCGTGCCGGACGACGGCTCCCCGAAAGCCGCCTCGCTCCGGCCGCCTTCCTGCTCGTCTCGCAGGTGGCGAAGTACGGTCGCCACACCTGTGGCGGCAACGAACAGGATGAACTCTTCCCCTACGGTGTCGAATCCCCGGTACTCGAAGTTGACCGCTGAAACTACACCGGTTGCGTTCGTCTCACCGACCGCGATCCGGTTGATGACGAAACCGTAGGGGCCTGGGTAGCGGCCGAAACCAGGCAGGCGCGTCAGTCCCCAAAGGTAGAAAGCCAGAAATCCGGCGAGTCCGAAGAAGAACATCCCTCTCCGCAGAGCGGGTGTCATTTCTCTCGCCGCCGCACTCTGGTCAGTGCGAGAAGAAGCAGTACTGGCAGAGCCACCGCGCCCACCACGAGTTCCGAAAGCGTCACATCCGGCGCCTGGAAGGCGAGGAACAGCACGGCCAGCAGCAGGCCGTAGGCGCTCAGCGCAACCGCCTGCCGGACCGGGGCCCTGGTAAGAGCCACCACCGTTGCCCCGGCAGCGACCAGGATCAGCAGCACCACCTGGAGCGTGTCCATCAGCGCTGGCTGGACTGTGTAAGGCGTAACCACAGCCACTAGTGCGCCGACGGCAGCAGGCGCCGTCATCACCGACCATCACCAGGTGTTGCGCCCTGCTGCGGCCGGACCCGCCAGTCTCCGTCCGCCCTTATCTTCGCTGCCCTGATCGTCGCATGGGATACCACCGGACCAGCCAGCACGACGAAGATCACGGTCAGCCAGGTCTGCGCCACGACCGCCGTCCAGCCGGACTGGACCACGATGGCGAGACCGACCAGCACGGGCGCCACGGTGGCCAGCGGCGTGACGTAATGCAACCTCTGATAGACGTCAGGCATCACCGCCACGCCAAGAGCCGAGGCCAGCGCAACGACTACTGCCAGGCTGAGCAGCACGTCGACGGCAATCTGGCGGATCATCACAGCCATCGTTCGAAGAACCGGGCGAAAACAAGTCCGCTGCCGAGCAGGAGAATCGCCAGAAGCATCGGCAGCTCGAACTCGGAGCTGCGACGAAAGGCCTCGGGCAGCAGGATCAGGATCAGGAGCACCAGCATGCTGATTGCTTCGTAGCCGACGACTGCCTCCATGGTCTGACCGCGCCACACGACGATCAGGCAGGGAACGACGCCCACCAGCATCCCGATGGCCGCCAGCACGAACGCGTTCACTCGGTCTCCCCTTCGCGTTCAGGAACGAGCTGGTGCACCACCAGGACATTGCGCTGAGCGTCCAGCCCGAGCGCGAGCCTGTTAGGTGCTAGGGACCTCCCGGCGACCAGAAGAGCACGACGGGCAGCGCCCTCGTTCGTCTGCTGCCCGAATCGGACCGGGACCTCTAGGAATGCGCTTCTCGGCGCCTCGCCGTGCGCAAGCCTGCGCCCCAGGGCTAGGAACACGACCGCGGTATCACGCGCCACGTCGACGGGCAGCCGGAGCGCGGGGCCGAGCCACGCTATCCGCAGCCGGGGCCGCGTCACTGCCTGATGGCCGGCCAACTCCGCGAGCAGTGCAGCCAGGGCGGCCGCGGCTGCTCCGGCCAGCAGCTCATCGGTGGCGACCGAGTCATCCGCAATGACCCAAAGCGCCATGAGCAGAACCCACCAGACAAACCACGCGCCGAGCCGACGCGCGAAGGATGCCTGAAGTGGCCGCCGTCGTCCTCTGCCCTCGGGGTCCACGGTCAGATCAGGCACAGGCGTACCGCTCCCGGCTCGGACATGGCGAAAAGCTGCCCTCCACGCTGTCATGCAAACGTGCAGGACCGGTACAGGACCGGTACGGCACCGGCGGCCGCTAAGCGGCCGGCGGCGCCGCCCCGGTGAGGCCGGCCAGCGCCATCACGGCGCGAGCTCGGCGATCGCGGCCGCGATGTCCCCATGCGGGAGCACTCCCTGCGAGACCTCGGCGTCCCGTGCATCCTTAGTACTGCTGAACGCACGACTCAGGCGCGCCGCTAGCTCCGCCGGAATCGGGGCCACCGTGCTCTCGGGTGACGCGTAGTCCGCGGAGAGTCCCTGCTGGGAGGCTAGTGATCTCCAGGCTCGCGGCAGCCCTGCAAACCTCTCAGGCGCTAGGGCGCCACCTTGCTCGTCCGGTGCCGCGATGATCACTCTGTCGATGCGCGAACTGATGATGGCCACCGTGCACATGGGACACGGCTCAAGGCTTGCGTACAGCACGGACTCGATTGCGCCCGTCGGGCGCCCTGGCTGGGCTGGCCTGAAAAAGACAGCACTGGTCGCCGAGCCGAGCGGGACCTGCTGCGTCCACGGGGGTACATGCAGCGCCCGGCCAGTGCGCTGGCTGGCGAGCACTGACTGGATCCCGCGGATAGCGTTGACCTCAGCGTGACCTAGTGGATCGCGAGCTGACAGAAGGCCGTTCCGGCCAACGCTGATCAGCTCGGTGTTCTGACCCCGAATCACAAGAGCCGCAGCGATACCGTAGTCGCCCGCATCCTGCGCCTGCACCGCTGCGCCTAGCACTATCGCGAGGTACTCGGCGTCCGAGTACGGCTCCGCAGTGGCAAGAGCTGTGGCGACGTAGTTGTCCGTTTCCAGCCCCGCGCTGGGCTGGCGGTTCTGCGAGTCATCACCTATTGCCAATGTCACTCCGGAACCTGTGATAGCCGAGCTTTGCGATTACTTCGGGGTAGCACGGGAAGACCTGAACCCTCGATCTCGGGCCGACCGGCCCAAGGGGTAAGGACCCACCCGTAGCTATCAAATGGGGCTGCGGGTAGCCGAGGGAGGAGACTGAACGTGCCACGCGGATCAAGTCCGGAAGCGAGAGCGACAGTATGACCACATCAAAGGGAGCGCGCAGCGCCGGGGCGAGAGTCCAGAGCGGGCCACAGAGATCGCAGCCAGAACTGTAAACAAAGAACGCGCGCGGTCCGGTGAGTCGCGCATCGCGAGCAAGACCTCGACTGGCGACATTTCCTCGGGTCGGCGAGGCGGGCTGCGGTCGCATTCAGGCGCTGCCGGGCGGACGAAGGAGCAGCTCTAGGCCGAAGCCCGGAAGCGCAACGTCAAAGGCCGCTCAAGCGTGACCAAGGCCCAGCTCGAGCGAGTGCTCGACCGCTAAGGAACCTCTTTCAGGCGGGCTTACCGCGGCCAGACCACGGACGGCGGCGACCACTGCATCGCTGAGAAGCCGAATGGGGTCGTCAGGCTCGCGCGACGCGGAGACTGAGCCGCGGGTGCATGAAGATCATTCTGCCGGCTTATCCCGGCAACCCGAGTGCCAGCTGGCGGGGTCGGCAAGCGCAGCTTCCACAGTCGAATAGACGGGAATCAGCTGGTCGATCCCGACCAGCGTGATTATGCGCCTAACCGCAGAGGCTACGAGCCGGAGCTGCGTATGAGTCGCGGCCCTCCGGTTGCGGGCGTCGACCTGGTTGTAAGCATCAATGATTGCTTGCACGCCGGCCGAATCGCAGAACGTGGTAGCGCTCATATCGATGATCAGCACCGACGAGCTACGACTCGCTGCAGCGCGCAACACCTCGCGGATCTCATCGGCGTTGGTGACGTCGATCTCAGCGGGCATCCAGACTACAGCCCGCCCATCCTCCCAGCGAAGCTGGTCATCTCCGCCGATCACGGCTGCGAGCCCGTTGGCTGGCACTTGAGCATGAGAACGGCGATGTCGTCCGCGGCAGCTTCGCTGCCTACCAGGGCCGCCATCACCGCAGCGCAAGCCGTTTCGGGCGGCTCGGCCGTTACTACCTGGCAGAGCCGGGCCAGACCGTGGTCAATGACCTGGCCACGGCGCTCGATCAGACCGTCGGTGTAGAAGCAGAATAGCGAGCCCGGCGTGATCTCCAGAGTTGCAGCCAGCCGGCGGGCATCGAGCGAAACGCCGATCAGAAGGCCTGACGGGATCTCGGCGACTTCCGCCGGGCACTCTGGCGAGGCGATGACCGGCGGGAAGTGCCCGGCCGAGCAGATGTTCACCCGATCCAGACCGGGCTCGAACACTGCGCACAGCACTGTAGCCAGCGCGCCTGGTTCGAAGTGCTGCATCTTGCGATCCAGGCGGGCAAGTACTTCAGCCGGATCAGCGGTTTCCAGGGCGTAGGCGCGTAGCGCGCTGCGCATCCGTCCCATGATCACTGCGGCCGCGAGGCCAGAGCCGGTCACGTCGCCGATGACCACCCATAGGTGCCCGGAAGGCACGCAGAACACGTCGTACCAGTCGCCACCCACCTTCCCCGCGCCTGGGACGTAACGGACCGCCATCTCGGCCGAGACTTCCTCTGGAAGCGCGGATGGAAGCAGGCTGCGCTGCAACGCCTCCGCTGCTGCGCGGTCCTCCCGCGCCATCAGTGAGGCCAGCGCCGAGGCCGCCCGGTGCGCAGCCAGCTCCAGAAGCTCAAGCTCATCGCTCGTGAACTGACGCTGCGTCAGCGAACCCACATGCAGAACGCCGATAACCTTGCCGCTCGCGATCAGCGGCACGCCCATCAGCGCACGGATGCCCTTTGCCAGGAGGATCGGGTTAAGCACCGTCGAGTGGTCGACCCGATCGAGAATCACCGGCCGGTGCTCGGCGGCGATCCGGCCAGCGAAGCCGCGGCCCACCGGTATGCGAACGCCCTGTCGCACTTCCTCTTCCAGCCCAGCGGCCGCGGTGGCGATCAGGTGCCCGGACGCGTAGTCGAGAAGCAGCACCGCAGCCGTGTCGGCCTGCAAGATGGCCCGGGTGCGCTCAAGCAGCTCGGTGAGCAACTCCTGATCATCAAGCCGGGACAGGGCGGCATCCGTGATCGACTGGATGTCCCGCAGCTTCTCCTCCAGCGCAGCGCGACTTGCCGGCGCTGCCGCGCTTGCGCTTCCCACCTGCAACGGAATCACTCCCTCGGCCTGTCCGCTGCCACCTGTGCACAGCCCCATCAGACGAGAGCTACCGCAACCCGGCCCAGGCTACGAATGGCACGATCCGTAGTGGACAGTAGCCTATCGATCGCTGCAGTTTGCCCGCGATTTGCATAGTCGGAGCGGAGGAGTCGGTGCGCTCGAGACCGCCTGGACCTTGGGCAGGTCAGCCGCTGAGCGTGCCGCCCCACGGCGCCGAGGTGCTCCGTTACGAGAGCAGCTTGACCAGCGTCCGGGACTTTACCGCTACCCGGGCACTGCGGGCTGGCCTGCCGCCGCACCGAGTCGAGGACCTGGTGATCGCCATCGCCGAGCTGGCCGCGAACACGCTAGCCCACACCAGCGGGCCCGGCGAGCTAACGTTCTGGGACACGGCTGATGAGGTCGTTTGCCAGGTCCAGGACCAGGGCGAGATCAGCGATCCGCTAGCCGGCAAGATACGGCCGGCCCCGGATGCGCCCGGCGGCGGTCGTGGACTCTGGCTTGTGCACGAGGTCTGCGATCAGGTAGAGATTCGCACTGGTCAGCCTGGCACGACTGTCCGCGTGCATATGCGGCGCGGCACCTGACCAGCCTGAACGGCAAACATCAGACCTTAGCGCAATGCCGCCACATGAACCCTGGAACGAGTGAGAGAGCGCGCAGCGGCGGGGCGAGCGCCCAGACGGTCAGCTCTCTTCCCCTCCCGGCTCTGACCGCCTAGCGGTTTCCTGGCGCTCGGCATCCGGGTCGCTGGCAGACCTCGCGACCGATTCGGTCAAATCGTCGCCAGAGGCGGCAGGGCCTCGTCTTGGCCCGCGCGCCGCCGGGACCAGGGCCTGGCCCGCAAGAGCCCGTTCCCGGATTTGACGGGGTTGTTGCGTTCTAGCCGTCACCCCGGCCAGACATCGCGTCGCGCACCTTGTCGGCAGTCGCGACCGCGGGACCGGCGGTCTTGAGCACACCAGGCTGCGGCGGGATGTGCGGATGCGGACGAGTGGGCGCGATCTTCTTGGCCATGGCGATGTTCTCGCCGAGCTCTTCGGCATCTGCTGCGGTGAGGACCTCCTGCAGCGCTGGCCACACCACGTCTTCCTCGTAGCCGATGTGCTCGCGGGCTGCCCGGATGTACGTCGACAGCAGCCCCTCGAACTCGGCATCGCCGGGAGATAGCTTCTCGAGCCAGGCGAGCAAATTCTTCCCGTCGGTCTCCTGAGCGATGGCATGGTCGGCGAGCTGGTTACCGTCTGGAAGGCGATCCCGCACTATGGGCCAGAAATACTGTTCTTCAGCCGTTTCGTGCTTGGAAGATTCGATGACAAGTTTTTCTGTGAGCTGCTTGCGCGCTTCGGGTCGTATCGGGGTGATCCGGTTGGCCGGGGTCGGACCTCCCTCGAGCTCTGCGAGGATCTGCTCCACCTCGCGGTGATCAGCGCGGAGAGCGCGAGGCTTCCAAGTTGATATTTCAGCATTTCAGTGCCGATTTCTGTCCCGGCGAGCCCGTATCGCCCACTCGAAGAACTGTTCGGCTGACGTGAGCACTCACCAGATCCGCCTACTCTGCTCCCCTCGCGTTGCAGTCGTGGTCGTTGATGCGTTTGGGGTCTGTTTGCACTAGAGGTGCGGGTAGCCCGCAGGTGGGACGTGCACCGCAGTCGGGGGCCAGCGCAGTGCCGGGTTAGAGGCCGGTGCCTCGAGTGCACATGCCCTCGCGTCTTGGGGGATGCGATGAATAGCGGAGCCCGCCTGGGCCTCGCCGTCACGGCGGGGTACCTGCTGGGCAGATTTCAAAGAATGAAGTGGGCGCTGGCCCTTGCGGCATTCGCTGGCCGCGGACGACTGCCCGGCGGCTCAGGCGGCTTGCTCCAGCAGGGCGCAAAGCTGCTCACCTCTTCTCCTGAGCTGACCAAACTGACCGATGAGATGCGCGGCCGCCTTGTAGAGGCCGGCAAGGCAGCTGCCGTTGCCGCTGTCAGCAGCAAGATCAACTCACTGAGCGACGACTTGCGCGGGCGGACCGAAGCGATGCACGCGGCAAGCGCAGGTGCCAGTGAGGGTGCCGGGGCCCGCGACGAAGAGAATCTCGATGAGGAGCGGTATCGCGACGAGGACGAGCGGCCTCGTGACAAGGATCGCGCCGCGGATTCCGGGCCGAGGCGCCACCGGGACGAAGACGTTGACAGTCGCGGCGAAGCCCGGCATGTTCCGCCACCTCGCGGTGAATCCGACCGCCCTCGCACCAGCCGGCAGTCACGGAGCCGGGGACGCGCAGGTGGTGATCGCGGCAGTCATCCTTCACGGCAGGACGTCGAGGGCAACGGTGCGCGCAGTGGGTCGCCTCGCAGGCAACCCAGAAACACCTAGCGAGCTGGTCGCCTCAGGCGATGCCGCCTGACTCAACAGCCAGAACTCGGCGCAGCCGTCCAGGAGGACAGCCCAGAACAGCCAGGAGGGCGTCAAATGATCATTCTCGGCGTGATACTACTCATCATCGGCTTCGTCACCGGGATCGCTATTATCTGGACGATCGGCATCATCGTCACTATCGTCGGCGTGATCCTGGCATTGCTCGGGTTCGCCGGCCACGCGGTCGGCGGCCGCCGGCACTACTACTGAGCAGATCTCATACGGCCCATGCTCGCGTCTCGGTCAGCTGCCAAGACCGCGGGCCTGTCGCAGCTGGCCCGCACCACTGAAGGACTATTGCGCTGGCCGGTGGCGGGCAGTCGTCAGCTCGGCAGCTAGAGGTGCCCGAGGTTGTCAGGCTTAGCCTCTGGACAGTCACAGGGCTGCCAGCCCAACTTTGAGTGACGGTTTAGTTTCTGACCATTGACCGCCGGGACAGTGCTGCGGCACGGACCTCAGTCTGGCTTACCCGGTACCTCGTAAACCTGCGCAGCGTCCCTGGCGAGATACAGGGAGTCGATGAGCTGCTTCTGGGTGAGCAGCTCATGAACTTCCATGCACTTGTAGGCACCCGTCTTGGTCATCGCTTGTTCCACCGCCTCGGCGGTGACCGAGTCGGGAGCTTCGAAGATGGTGCATCCGTCATGACACCCCACCTGCCAGTACAGGCATTCAAGGGACCCGCCGACGGATTCCAGCGTGCGCTCTACCACTGTGGTCTGGTCGACGTCCAGGCTGTTGATCATGCGAGCCCAGGAGCCGCTCGAGTAACTGAAATTCGCGATGTATTTCGCCATCATTTCCCCCTTGTGCGGATCCGGGGAGGTAAGCGTTTGGCTCTGCATTCCACGCTGCCACAGCCGCATCCAAGCTGCCAGTTGATCTTGTGGCGCGTCCTGTCGCCAGCCTGCACGGCGACTGGTCAATGACCGGTTATGCCCGACGACCGTGACCAGGCCCGCGATCCCAAGGCATGTCCATGCGAGTAGGCAACAGGATAGCTCGATCAGGAAGAGATTGCCGTCCGCGGCAGGCTGTACCAGGTCCGTCAGTCGAGCTGTCGCACGGCCACGGCACGCTGCGGGCCGGCGCCAGCGGGTTCCTGGTCAAGGACATGCTCGGCAGTCGCCGCGGCGGGCTGGCAGCCGGCCAGCCTGGCGGTCATAACCGGGGCGCTGACCTGGCTTTTGCGCACCGGCCGCAGCGACCTAGCCAGGGAACGGCGTAGCTAAGGCCATCGCCGGGGATGTCGCGATCGCGGCACTGTCGCAGCGCGCTAGTGCAGGACGAACGACGTTGACGCCTCGACGGGCGGGTCAGCGCTGTGACCTGCCTGCTCTACCCGCCGCGCATCTCGGTAGCCGTGCCCGGCGGGGCCGTCGGCGCGTCTTTCGGCCGGCGCTGCAAGCGCACCACCTGGAGCACGGTCAGCAACACGATTCCGATCGTGAACCACCAGCTGTAGTGCGACACGGTCTGAGCCGCGACGACTGCGTGGTGGCCGAGCGAGTAACCCAGCCCGGCGAGCAGGCCGGTCCACAGCAGAACGCCGATCAAGTCCAGGACGAGGAAGGTGATCAGCCGCATGCCGGTCCAGCCAGCAATGACAAAGATGATCGCCCTGGGGATTGGGAGGAAGGCGCTGATCACCAGCACCAGCCAGGTGAACCTGCGGCCGGTGTGCTGACTGCTCGCCATGTGCCGAGCTACGCGTCGGCTGCCCGGCAGGACCATGATGAACCGCTCGCCCCACAGCCGCCCCGCCCACCAGTACAAGGCGTCGAACTTCATCAGTCCCGGGATCGCAGCCAGCAGCACCACGGCCAGCGTTCCGTGCCCTGTGCTGGCGAAGGCGGCAGCCGAGATGATGGATTCGGTGCTGCCATTCAGCAGTTCGGCCACTACCGGGTGAGTGCCCACCAGCGACAGCCGCACGGGTAGCAGAGCCCAGTAGAACACGCCACTGAGGACAAGACCCAGCCAGCAGATAATGTCAACTGCCCGCGGCTTCCCGTTCCAGGGCAGCCTCGGGTCGCTCAAGGGAGCAGCCTTCTCGGGAGCGGCCGCTGCGGCGACCGCCGGGCCTACGGCGCCCTCACCGGATGCCGTTTCAGGCACGCTCATCCCGCCAACTCCCTAATGTTCAGGCACTAACGGGCTGGCCCGGCCAGAGCTACGGACAGATGAGCTAGCCCACCAGCCAGGGTAACCGTCGCGCGGCGCAGCCGGAGTTCGCAGCTACGCCTACGGTCCGCCTTGTCAGGGCTGGTAGGGCGGGGCGACGCCCCAGCCCCAGTGCGGCACCGGTGCCTGCTTCACGACGTCGGCGCCGGGCTGGGAGTTATGCATCGCAATCCGCGTGCCCCACTCCAGGTAGCCGACTAGGGCAGCCCGGAACTCGGGATCCGCCGGAAGCTCAGCGTCGTCGGCTGCCAGGCTCATCAGAGAGGCGAACCGGAAACGCTGATCGCCAGTAATCGCCAGGTTGAGATGGTGAGCAAGCATGGCTGGGTAACCACCAAGCTTCCCGGTGTACTCGGCGGGTCCGCCGAAGACCTCGCACCACCAGGTCGTGACATGGTCACGATGCTCGGCACTCACGCCACCGGGGAACAACGGGCTGAGCAGATCATCCTTCTCGACCCGGTCGTAGAAGCAGTTGATCATCCGCTCGATTGCCGGACGGCCGCCTGCCCACTCATACAGTGTCGGTGTCTCGCTCACGCGAAAACTGTAACACTGTAATCACCTAGCGGCCCGTCGGCGCGCGAGAAAGGCATACTCGCAGGTCAGTTACTTATGCCTCGATTTGGAAATCCACAGGGCCAGACGTTCTTGCACTCACCGCCGTGAGTGTCATAGAAGCCCTGCCCTGCCAGACCGGGTCCGGTGATGTCCGGCTTGGAGGCCGAGCCACTCGGATATGCGGTGTCGAACCACTCGGTGAAGAACTGGCCGAGGTGGCCCTTGCATGCCGCGCTCTTGTTCGGCAGACCGCTCTGGAAGGCGGCCTCTAGCTGCGCTTCGGTAATGGAGCCGCCGCCGTAGGTCTGCTGGATCTGTTGTAGCACCTTGGTGAAGCTGTCGGTGCCGAGGATCTGCCACAGCGCGATGTAAGCCGTGGCCGGCCGGGCGTATGTCGGGCTGTTCGAGAAGAGCCCGAACGGCGTCGGGTTGGACGGGGCTGCGGACCAGAAGCTGCTGCCCCGTGCGTAGTTCGTGTTGAACTGCGCGATCAGGCTGGCCTGGAAGGCGGCTTGCCCGGTGGCGGTGCCCGGACCGCCGGCCGCGGTCTCGGCGTTACGCGCCGTCAGCATGTACTGCGCGAGCTGGGCCATGCCCTCCTTGAAGAAGGTCATGGTGTAGCCGCCCTCTGTGACGTTGTCACCCCACCACTGATGCATGTTCTCGTGGTAGAAGGTGCTCAGGCCGACGCGGCCGCCGGCGAAAGTGATCATTGTCTGCATCTCCTCCTCGAAGCTGGCCGACGGAGTGCCGACCACAACGCCGTCAGTGTCAAACGGGAACGGCCCGTTGAACTGGCTCTCGAAGTCGGTGATGTCCTGCTGCTGATCCATCACCGCCTTGTTGCTCGCCTGCTGTGCCGGGCCGATGGCGCTGTCCTGCGCCTCCTCGTAGGTGATGCCGTCACTGCCCAGTCGGGTCGAGAACGTGTAGTTGCCGACGCTGTCCTCGACCAGGTAGCTGGCGATCGGGGCAGCCGAGTGCCAGCGATAGGTGGTCGACCCTGCGGGGAAGTTCGCGTCCGGCGCGGTCTGCGTCACCGATACGAGATCACCGTTTGCGACCGTGGTCTTGCCCGCGTTGATGGTGTCGTAGAAGTCGTATGTCGGCTTCGCCGTCGGGTAGTCGTTCAGCGGCATCCAGTCCTCGGTGCCAACGGGTTCGGTGGTGACGAAGCTGCCGTCGGCGGCGCGGAACCAGCCCTCGGTCGTGCCGTCGCCATCGTTGTGCACTCCCGGCCGACCCGTGTAGTTCACCACGACGGTGAACGTCGAGTTGTCCTTGGTCGGTGCCCGCGGGGTAATGTAGCTTGTTCGCCGGGCACTGGGTGCCGTCCAGCGAATCCGGGCCGACGCTACTGTTCGGCAGCTCAGGCGAGCACGCAGGCGGCAGCGGGTTACTGCCAGGGCCGCCGACCGGGTTGTTCTGCGACGCCTCGTGCGCCAGCGGATCGGGATCCTCCTGGTGGGCTGCTCGAAGGTGAAGGTGGCGGGCGCACCGTTCACGAGGACCGAATGGACCGTCATGTTCGGTCCGTCCGTTGTGTTGGCGGACTGCCGCTCGAAATCCAGGCTGAAGCTCGTCAGGCACTGCGTCGCCTGGTCCGTGAACGCCACGTTGTTGCCCGGCAGAAACGTGTTCGCGCTCGCGTCGTAAACCATGTTGACGTCAGTGTGCACGCTCATGTAGCAGGCGACGTGTCGCCTTTGCGGATCTCCTGTCTGCTAGTGGCGGCTGGGACAAATGTCCCTAGCGTGCTTGCCATTTCAGTATCTTAGCGAGCGACCTGGCCCAAGGCCTGGGTTGCAATCTGGCGGCAGTCCGGATTGCCATGGCGCGGTCGGGCCGGGGCGTGGGTCATGCGATCCACGTGATCGGCAGCCGCTTAACGCCGCGCTGAAAATTCGATCGCAGATACGAGGGTTGGCCTGCACACGTGAGGGCGGACGTCCGGGTCAGGACCTCACGGAATAGCGCCCGCATCTGCGTGCGGGCGAGGTGAGCGCCCAGGCAGAAGTGGGGGCCATGGCCGAACACCAGGTGAGGATTGGGGTGGCGGCGGATGTCAAAGCGGTCAGGATCGGCGAAGACGGCCTCGTCGCGGTTCGCCGAGCTGAATGAGACGACTACTTTGTCTCCTTTGCCGATGCGCCGGCCGCCGAGTTCGCAGTCGGAGGTTGCCGTCCGGCGGAAAGTCATGACTGGCGTCCACCAGCGCAGCATTTCCTCGACCGCAGCGGGCATCAGCGCCGGATCGGCGCGCAAGTCATCCTGGGCGCCAGCGTGCTCGAGCAACGCGATACAAGCCCCTGGCAGACCGTTGCGCAGCGTCTCGTTCCCGGCCACCGCCAATAGCCAGAACATGTTCTCGAACTCAGCCACCGACACCTGGCCACCGTCGTCGTCCACCTGTGCCAGGAGGATCGACATGACGTCGTCTCCTGGGTGGCGCCGCTTCTCCTCAGCCAGCAGGTGAGCGTAAGCGTAAAGGTCCGGCATACCCTCCCGGGTCCGCGGATCGGGCATCCGGCCATCACTGTCCGGCACCGGTCGCATTTCCAGCGCCTGCCTGGCCATGGACGTGCCAGAAGCCGGGTCGAACTCAGCCGAGGAGGCATAGTCGGGATCCTGGTAGCCAATTACCCGGTTAGACCAGTCGAAGAGCAGCCAGCGGTCCTGCTGCGGCACGCCCAGGACGTCGGCGAGGGTGAGCAGCGGCAGGTCCGCGGCCACGTCCTTGGCGAAGTCGCAGTCACCCCGCGGACCGGTGAACACCCGGTCGCAGATGGCGCGTGCATGACCGCGGATACCGTCCTCAAGCTGGGAGACTGCCCGCCGCGTGAAGGAGCGGCTCACCAGCCGTCGCAGCCGGGAGTGATCTGGCGGGTCCATGTTGAGCATCATCTGACGGACATAGCCAAGCGCCTGCGGCGTCGCCGGGTCACGGATCTGCGTGCCACCCAGCGACGAAGAAAACAGCCGGGGCTTGGCCAGCACCGATTCGACATCGGCGTGCCGCAGCACCAGCCAGAACCCGGTGCCTTCCGGCCAGCCCAGGACCGGGATCTCATTCACCCAGACGACGGGGGTATTTCTGCGCAGCCGGGCCAGCGCCCCAAAGGGAACCCCGTCGACGTAGGTGGAAGGATCAAAGACCACCTCAGTCTCGGGCTGGCCAGACCGGATCAGTGCCATTGCCGCCCTGAGGACTCCTCGGTGAACGTCGCGAACGCCGCGTGTCGCTTCGCGACAGGTGCTGCCTGCTTCAGACCTTAGCCACCCGATGCGTCCTCGGCGACCTCCGGGGCAGGACGGCCTCGCCTCGCGAGTGCCCGTCACGGACGTCACCGGGCGGCTTTCGCCAATGCCGCCGATCACTCACCTCAGCGCAGTACCCGCCCCGCTTGTCCACTGCGACGAGCGGCCATCCGACTCAGCGGCGCGCTGGCAGACTACGGCTATGGAGGCTGGCCTGCGGGTTCACGAAGGCGGTAGCGGGGAGCCGCTCTTGGTCTTGTTGCACGGCCTTGGCGCGACTAGCGATGTCTGGGCTAGGTGGCGACCCTTGCTCGCTCGCCGATGGCCGGGACGCTGGCTAGCGCCGGACCTACCCGGTCATGGTGGCTCGCCTCCGCTAGCCGCATATACCTTCGACGGCTTCGCCGCCGCGGTCGCCGGCGTCGTGCCGACTTCCACCCGCATAATCGTGCTGGGACATTCGCTGGGCGGCGTCGTGGGCCTGGCGCTGGCCAGCGGTGAGTTCGACGTGCCAGTGCGGGCGGTCATCGGCCTGGGAATCAAGGTCGCGTGGACCGGAGAAGACCTGGACCGGGCTCGTGCCGTGGCCCGCCGGCCGCCAGCCTGGTTCGCCTCGCGCGGCGAGGCCGCCGACCGCTACCTGCGGGTGTCCGGCCTGGCTGGCCTGCTGCCGACCGATGATCCAGCCGTTGACGCCGGACTCCGTGAAGAACACGGGCGGTGGCGGCTGGCCATGGATCCGGGCGCCTTCGCGGTCGGGGCGCCCGACATGACGCAACTACTAGGACGATCCCAAACCCCGGTGACCCTTGCGCGCGGCGAGCGCGATCCTATGAACACAGATCACCAACTGGCCGGCCTGGGCGTGCCAACAGTCACTCTTCCCGGCCTCGGTCACAATGCCCACGTCGAAAGCCCAGAACTGTCGATCGCCCTTATCGACGGGCAGCAATGACCGACTGGCCACGCTAGTGATCGCCCGCCCATCAGTACCCGCAGTCCTCCAGCGACTGGATTGATCGAGTGAGTCACAACTCAAACATCGTGCCAGTGGATGCGGCCGGCTGGTGCCGCGTGGATGGTAGAAGAGACCATGAGCTTCCTGACGCTCCCGGGCGAGGGAGCGGCATTCCTCTATGCCGGCCAGCCAATGCATATTCTTGCGGGCCACGAAGGACAGCCGCCGGGATTCGCCGCCATGGAGATCACCGTGCCAGCCCGCTTCGCCGGGCCGATCCCTCACGCGCACGACGAATTCGACGAAGCGATCTACGTGCTCAGCGGGCGGCTGTTAGTCGCCGGTGATGATGACCCGACCGAGGCCGTGCCGGGCTCGATGTTCGTGGCGGCTCGCGGGCAGCGGCACGGCTTCAGCAATCCGTCGGGCGAGCCGGCCAGGGTGCTGGGACTGTGGGCCCCGCCAGAGCCTGCCCTGGCCTTCATGCGGGACATCGGCGCCGTGCTGAGGCCTGATGCCCCGTCAGACCCCGAACGCATGCGCGAGATCTACGCCCGGCACGCCAGCCGCCTCCTCCCCTGACACGAAGCGCCACAATCGAATCCCGCGGGGGTCAAGATCGCGTTCTCCGGCACCGCCGGAAACCTTCTCGTCGCCAGGCAGCAGCCGTCGGACTTGACATACGCTGCGTTACTTTACTTACGCGGCAGCTTGTACTGCCTTACTTCCGTCGCATATTGACGTCAGATACGGCATCTGGCGCGACGCAGCATAGATCTGCCATACCTCCCCTGCTTGTGGGGTAATACCGTCTTCATTGACAACGTCTTGACCGTCAGCGGCGGCAACGCCCGTCACTACGGTAACTATGTGCGGCCCACTGCCTTTCAGATAGCGCTTGACCCGCACCCGGGCAGGCGAAACAAGAACGTCGCGCCCGTCGAGATGTTCTGTACGGCCAGGGAGCATAATGCCGACGAAAGCCATTCTGGCGGCTGACAGGTACTGAGATGTGCTATGTACCGCACATGACGCTGCTCCGGATGTGCCGTCAGGCCCGCCTCCAGAGGACGTGCGAGTAGAATTGGCACAACCAACCATCAAGGCGGCCATCGGCAGCATCATTAGGGCTGCACAGGTCCTAGGCAGCGGCCAGGCATACGACAGCCGATCATGCATTGCTTGATTTCCAATCGTTGCCGCAATACTGCTACTTGGACGCGACCGACCTGCCCAGGGTTCCATCCCCGCACCGCCGGCCCGCGCAAGCCGGGTCTCATGCGTGATCAGGGTCGGCGGCTGGGTGCCCAGCGCGACCAGATATCCGAACACGAGCCCGGCCAGTCAGGTCTGCGGCGTGCCCTCAGCTGGCAGGCCCGCCATGGTCCAACTGACCGAGCAGATCCACGGTGAGCTCCGGCAAGCTCTTGAGGACGAGCTGGGCACTGGCGAGGATGTCGCGCGGCGGTGGGTAGTCCCGGTTGGGGACGGCCACCACCTGCATCCCGGCGGCGATGGCGGACCGGATCCCGCTGGCGGAATCCTCAACCGCGGCGCATGCCGCGGGCGGCTGCCCGAGCCGGCGCGCGGCTTCCAGGTACACGTCCGGCTCCGGCTTGCCCCGCGGCACCTCCTCGGAGGACACACTGACCCGAAACTGCTGACTCAGCCCGGCGACGGCGAGCACTGTGTCGATGACCACCCGGTTCGCCGATGATGCCAGTGCCAGCGGCCACCGAGCTGCGATCTGCCGCACCGTCTCCACCGCTCCGGGGATAAGCGGAAGGCCGTGCCGGTAGTGCTCGAGGAGGTCGGCGACAACCAGGTCGCTGATCTGGTCGGGCGTGAGGTCCACGGCGAGGGCATCCTGCATGTACCTGGACCATTCGGCGGAACTCATGCCCTGCATGGCGGCGGTCGCTTCGTCACGCCAGCGGCCATGGTGGCGACCTGCCACCGCCCGCCGGGACTGGTCCCACAACCGCTCGGAGTCGAGCAGCACGCCGTCGAGGTCGAACACCACCGCCCGGATCATGGCCCCAGTATCGCCAGGCGCAAGCCGAGAACCTACAAGGAGGTCTGGCTGTTTGCGGTCCTGGGTTTGACCTGGCTCGATTGCAGGACCGGTGAAGCGTCAGCGGCAATTGACGGCTCAGCCAGGCTGGTGGACTGGTTCTGTGTCAAGGCCTGCTTCAGCGACGGCGTTTCTAGGCTGCCGGTTAGCGGCCCGCGCAGCTCAGCCGACAGTCGCGACGAAGACGTTCCCTTCGCCGGTCGCGGTCACCGCGCGGTCGGCGTCGGACAGGAAGCACGATTCGCTCTGCCGGAGTTTAAGTTCGGTGCCGCCGGCGTCGCGCAACAGTGCATCACCATCGGTGCACAAGGCGATTCTGGGACCGCCCGCCGGCAGTTCCATCTGCTCGCCGGCAAGCGTGAACCGGTACAAGCGGAATTCCGGTGCAGGGGATTCATACACGACAGCGCCAGCCTGCCCGGCCAGCGGCCGCGGAAGCAGTACCGGAACATCGGCAGCCGGATCGACGACGCGAAGCAACTCGGGAATATCAATGTGCTTTGCAGTAAGACCAGCGCGGAAAACATTGTCAGAATTGGCGAGTATCTCCACGCCGACTCCCGCGATATAGGCGTGAAGGCCCCCGGCCGGCATGAACAGCGCTTCACCGGGTGCCAGAATCCTGTGCTGGAACAACAGCGAGGCGAGCAGGCCGATATCGCCGGGATGGCCCGCCGACATGCGCACCACTGCGTCGAATGCTGCGGCGTGCAGGCCGGCGTTCCCAGCCATCCGCCCGCAGGCCGACACGACCGCCTCAAGCAGCCCGGCGCGGTCCTGCTCGGGCCAGGTCAGAATGAGGCGAAGTGCCTCCGTCAAGCGTTCAGGGCCCCCGGAACCCCGTAGCACGCTGGTCACCGGGCGCAGTTCTACCAGCTCAATGCTGTCCAGTACATCCGCCGCGTCGCCGGGGGCACGGAAGCCCGCCAGCACCTCGAACGGCGTCAGCGCATGCAGGAGCTCCGGCTTCGGCCAGTCGTCCACATAGGTACGCACGCCGTCCCGGCACCGTTCGGCTGCGAAACCAGCCTCAGCCTGCCTCCGGTCGGGATGGACCTGGATGGACAGCGCCTTCTCGGCAGCCAGGATTTTGAGCAGGAAAGGCAGCCGTCCACCGAATCGGTCCCGGCACGCAACTCCGAGCTCCCGGTCCGGATCGGCCGCGACCACAGCATCGAGCGTCAGATTCCGTCCTGCGCGCGTCAGCCCTGACGGGGCAGAGGGATGCGCGCCCATCCACAGTTCTGCCTCGGGACCGGCCGATGGCACTGGGCGTCCCTGAAGCCCGGCGATGGCATGCCTGGAACCCCACGCATAGGGCTGGATAACCGGCCTGAGCAAGTCCATCGGGTCAATTTAACAAGATCGCGTTCGTCCAGGGAACGACCGGAAGCTTGCGCGCGATGCGGCCGAACTCATTCCAGATCGTCACCTCCGGCTAGGCAGGCGCGGAGCAGGAGCCGGTCGATGGAGTCGGGACGGCCGAGCGGGTTGGCAGCGGCATACTGGGCTAGGTCGGGACGGGTGAACCAGCGGGCTTCCCGCAGTTCCTCGCCGTCGACGGTGATGTCCTCGGTGACGGCCGTGGCACGGAAGCCGATCATCAAGCCGGATGGGAACGGCCAGGCCTGGGACGCCACGTAGTTCACCTCACCGACCCGGACCCCGGTCTCCTCGGCGACCTCGCGGCGGACCGCGTCCCCGAGGCTCTCGCCGACTTCGACGAAGCCTGCTAGTGCGGAGTACCGGCCGGCGCTCGACCCGCGATGGCGGGCCCGGCGGCCGCCGCCTCAGCGGGGCTCAGCGTTCCGACGATCGCCCGGACATCTACCGCCCGGTCTGCGCCGGCCAGTACGGCCGCCTGTTCGGCCTCCATCGCCGAAAGGTCGGTCGCGAACACACCGTGGCCGCGGGCGTCAAGCCCGAGGAACACGCACCCGCACAGCCGACAATCGGAGCAGACCTCCGCGGCCCGGCGGGCGGCCGCGTGCCTGATTGCCCCGTTCCCGGCCGGAAAGACCCGGTAGCCAGGCTTCTAGCTCGCCGACGGCAGGCTGGCAACCGGCCAGCCTGGCGGTCATGACCGGCGCGCTGACGTGGCTTGGCGCGCCGGCCGCGGCGACCTGGCCAGGGAACGGCGTAGCTGAGCCCATCGCCGGGGATGTCACGATGGTGATGGCGATCGCAATCGTGGCAGCGCTCGGCGCAGCCCTGGTGTTCGGTGTCTCCTCGGTCGCCGAGCAGCGCGGCACCAAGCGGGTCGAGGCCCGGCGGGCGCTATCGCCGCGCATCCTGCTGGACCTGGTGCGGCAGCCGCTCTGGGTGGCGGCCATCGGCGGCACGCTGATCGGATTCACCCTGCAGGTTGTCGCGCTGGGATTCGGCCCGCTGGCGCTGGTCCAGCCGCTACTGGTGTTCGACCTGATTTTCGCGGTGCTCATCAACGCCTCCCTGCGCCGGGTGTGGGACCCGCAGATATTCCTCGGGGTGCTGGCCTGCGCGGCCGGAATCGGCGGATTCCTCGCCATCGCCCGGCCGCACGGCGGTGTCACGAATGTCGGCTTTTTCGTAATCCTGCCGCTGGCCGCGGGTCTGGCCGGCGGCGTCGGCGGGTGTCTAGCCGTGGCCAGGCGGAATGAGACGCTGCGGCCGCTTGCACTGGCATTGGCCTGCGGCATCTGCTACGGGGTGTCGGCGTTCCTGGTGAAGATGGTGGTCGGGCGCGGCTTCCCCGAATTCCTGACCGACTGGCCCATCTACGCTCTGGCGGTAGTCGCCCCGGTCGGTTTCATCCTCAACCAGGACGCCTTCCAAAGTAGCAAGGGCACGGTGATTGCCCCGGTTCTGTCCATCATCACCGCGTGCGATCCCATCATCTCGATCGCGCTGGCCAGCGTCTGGCTGAATGAGAAGCTCAATAACTCCCCGCTGGGAATTGCCGGCGAAGTCGTGGCGCTGCTGCTGATGGTGACCGGCATCGTGACCATTGCGCACCGCGCGCCGCACGTTCAGGCTGCGCGGGCTGGGAACCCCCAGCGCGAGTCAGCGGGCGGCGAACGGGCAAGCTGGACACAACGGGGGTGACAGCCCGGCACCGGCCCGCCCGGTAAGGGCGGCTTGCCTCGCACGACGGAAAGGAGGCTCGGCATGCCCGACGAGACCAGGCACGAATCTGCCGATCTTGAAGACTACGAGGTGCTTGACGCCTCCGACACGCTCGACGCGCCCCTAGGCAGCGACCCGCTCGACCGCGGGGTTGCCCCGCCGGAGAGGTGGACCGCCGGGATCCGGTACGGCACCACTGAATCTGAGCAGGAGCGAGGCGAATCGCTCGACCAGTTGCTCGCGGAGGAAGAGCCGGACGTCGGTGCTGATCTCGAGGACGAGGACCTCGACGACGAGCAGCTGAGGCGGCTGGTCCGCCGGTCCGCGGGCGAGGATCTTGCCCAGGAGGACCTCGATGGCCTGTTGCTCGACGACGGGCCCGATCCCAGGGCTGGTCGGCTAGTGGCCGAGGACGAGGGGGTTCACGCTGCTGCTGAACCCGACCTCGTCGCTCGTGACACTGGCATCGACGGCGGCGCGGCTACCGCGGAGGAAGCGGCAATGCACGTCGTCGACGACGACGACACCGACGTCCGCTCCGAGTAGCCGCCCCGCAGGCTTCGCTACCCCTGGCCCTGCCGGTACTGCTTACCGAAGGACGCCATTCCCGATCCGCTTGGCCAGCCAGGCCTCGCGAGCGCAGGCGGGTGCTCCGGCGCCTCGCCGTGCCGGGCGGGCGGCGGCGAGACCGACTGGACGCTGGCAGCGCTGCAAACGGCGGCTGCGTCATTGGCGGGCCCCGGCACCTCGCTGCTCGTCGGGATCGCGCCCGCAGGAACACCGTGCCGCGGCTGCCGCTCTAGCACGTCACCGAGGTTCAGCGCGTTGGCGTCCCTGGCGGTCAGCGACTGCAGGCCGAAGGTCGTCTCGATCAGCTTCAGCGTCGAGCAGTGCTCGAACGGGCCCTCGTGGACCACCCGCGGGCGCGCGAGGTTCGACACCACGATGGCCGGCACCCGGAAGCCGAGTTGCCGGTAATCCGGCACCAGCTGACCGTCCGTGGGCGTCGTGCTGTCACCGGTGTGGTCCACGCTCGCGGGGTTGGTGTCATCGATGACCCGCGGCGGCGGCACGTGATCGAAGAAGCCGCCCCACTCGTCGAAGGTGACCATGAACACGGTGTTGTCCAGGTAACCGGCGCTGGCGAGTGCGTGATAAGCGTCGGCAATGAATCGCTCGCCCAGCCGGATGTCCGCGAGCGGATGGTCGTCGGCTGACGTCCCGTTGCCCTCGGTGTCGAAGGCGGGATCGATGAAGCTGACGTTCGGCAGGTTCCCGGCGGCCACGGTGTCGATGAACGACGGCGTGGTGACCGGGAGGCCGATCGCGTCGCCGTCGGCGAACGGGTGCCAGAACGGGAGGTACTTCGTGCCCCACAGCGCCAGGAATGGCAGGTCCCGGAAGAAGTAACCGCCGGTCGGAACGCCCTTGTTATTGGGGATCGGCGAGAGATGGTCCCAGATCGTCGGCAGGCTCGAGACCGTGCCGCTGTTGTGGTCCCGGTCGGTTCGCGCCGCGTGCTGGTAGAAGCGGTTCGGGAAGGTCTCGCCGGCGAAGGAGCAGAAGTAGCTGTCGAGCACTGTGTAGTGCTCGGCCAGCGCGCCGATGACCGGCAGGTCGGGAACGGCCTTCCGGAGCCCGTGCTCGTTGACGTTCGTGTAGTAGCCGACCGGGAAAGTGTTGGCCTTCGCCAGCGTGACGCCTGGGTTGTTGGCGGGCGCTGTCGGCCGCTGCAGGAAGCCGTCCATCCGGCCGTCATTGTGCTGGACGAGCCAGCCTTCCCAACTGTGATCGGGATCGCTATAGCCGCAGCCCTGGAAGTCCGGTGCCAGCGGGTAGTTCGGGTAGTAGTTGCCATCGGTCGACTGATAGATCATGTCGTGGCGCCCGTCGGCACCGGGCAGCCAGCTAAGGAAATGGTCGAACGACCGGTTCTCCATCATCAAGATGACCACATGCTCGACACCGTTCGAGCCGTTCGGCGTGCGTGCGGGCGCGGCGAGCGCTGCGGTCTGGGCGAGTAGCTCGGAGCCAGTCACGGCCAGGCCGGTAGAGGCAGCCATCAGCTGCAGTACTTTGCGGCGAGTCAGCATGGGGACAAGTCTTTGTCAATGGCCGCTTCAATGCCAGGCAAATCAGATGACGCCCAGGCGACAGCACGGGAAACGGCGGACCAACTCGGGCGCTCGGCGCTAGAGGCAACCCGGCAACATTCATTTGCCGACCGGCGGCGCAAACGAGACAGTGCGGGGTGATAGCCCGTTCCCGGACAGAATGCCTGCCGTCAGGACATCGTCGCCTGCTGCCCTCACGGCCCGTAGCCGTCGCCTCGCGCTCTGCCAGAATGACGTAGATGCTGGGCCAAGCAGTCTTCGTGCTCGCGATGATCGTCGTCATTGTGCTGGCGCGCATGATCGCGGACCGGCTGCGCGTGCCGTACACGATCGTGCTGACGCTCTGCGGGCTGATCTACGCGGTGCTGCCAGGGCCCAACGTGCACCTGAATCCGCACCTGATCTTGCTGCTGGCGATCCCGCCGCTGGTCTACAGCGCTGCGCTGCGCTCCAGCCTGCTCGCGATCAGAGCAGACTGGCGGCCCATCGCCAGCCTCTCGGTCGTGCTGGTGCTGCTGACCGCGTTCGCGGTGGGCGCGCTCGTGTCGCTCGTCGTGCCGCGGATCACGCTCGCTGTCGGGGTTGTGCTCGGCTCGGCGGTCGCGCCGACTGACCCAGTCGCCGCGCTGTCGGTTGGCGGACGCGCCGGCCTGCCGTCCAGGCTGCTGACGCTGATCGGCGGTGAGGGACTGCTGAACGACGCGACGGCGCTGACGACCTGGCAAGTCGCGGTCGCCGCCACTGTCGGGGGCGGCTTCTCGCTGGCGCTAGCCGCGGGCATGTTCGCGCTCGAAGCCGTTGGCGGGCTGGTGATCGGGGCCGCCATCGGTTACCTGCTGCGCCTGGCGAGGCGGGCGCTGCGGGATCCACTGCTCGCCAACGCGGTGTCGCTTGCGACACCGTTCGCCGCCTACGTGGCCGGCCAGGCAGCGCACGTTTCGGGCGTGCTCGCGGTGGTCATCGCTGGCCTGATGGCTAGTCACGACGCGCCGCGCGGCGAAACCGGGGCGAGCCGGCTGCAGACCGATGCCGTCTGGCGATTTATCGACTTTATGCTCGAAGGCCTGGTGTTCCTGCTCATCGGAAACCAGCTACCCGCCGTCTTGCGCGGCCTCAAGGCCGAGCCAGCAGGGATCACCGCGGCAGCCATCGGCCTCACGCTGCTGGCCGTGCTAGGCATCCGGCCGCTCTGGCTGTTCCTGACCCAGACGATGCCCGGCTGGCTCGGCTGGCGCCTCGGCTACCGTAACCCGACCCTGAACGGCCGTGAGGTTGTAGCGGTGACCTGGGCCGGAACCAGAGGCGTGATCACTCTCGCGGCGATCTTCTCGGTGCCGTTCACTGCAAACAACCACCGGCCGTTCCCCGATCGCGACCTGCTGCTGTTGTGCGCCTACATCGTGATGCTGGTGACACTGGTGGGACAGGGGCTGACGTTCGGGCCGCTGCTCCGCAGGCTCGGCCTGCGCGCGAACGCCGCCGATGAAGCGCAGGTCCGGCATGACGCCCGCCTGGCAGCCCTGGCTGCTGCACGCACCGCGGTGAACGACATGCAGGCCGACCATGAGATACCCGCAGAGCTCGCGGACCGTCTCCGCGCCGGGATCGCGAGGCGTGTCGACAGGGCCACCACCCGGATCAGCATGCTCACCGAGTCCGAAGGTGAGCTCAGCCCGACGCCAGAATTCCGGACGGCCATCCGGGCGCAGCAGGCCGTGATCGACGCACAGCGGGAGGAACTGGTGCGCTGGCGAGATAGCGGGCGCCTGCCCGACGACAGCCTCCGCCGGCTGCAGCTAGAGCTCGACCTCGAGGAGCGCGGACTGCCCGAAGGCTAGCGCCGGCTGGGGTCAGCTGGCCGTGCTAGCTGGCTGGGGAGGCCGCCACAGGTCTGTGATGGAAACGCCCAGTTGGGCGAGCAGCCTGCGGAACAGCGGCAGTGAAACGCCGATAACGTTGCCCGGATCGCCGTCGATGCCGTCCACGAACGGCGCTGCTCGGCCGTCGATGCTGAACGCTCCGGCGAGTGACAGCGGCTCGCCGGTGGCAGCGTACGCCGCGATCTCCGCGTCAGTCGGGTTGCCGAACCTGATGGTCGTCGCCCCGACGCCGATCATCCGGCGGCTGATCTGGCCGTGGATCAGGCAGTGCCCGGTGTAGAGCGTGCCGTGCGACCCGGCCAGCCGCTTCCATACGGCGATCGCGTCCTGCGGCGTCGCGGGCTTGCCGAGCGAGTCGCCGGCCAGGTCGAGCATCGAGTCGCAGCCGAGCACCAGAGCGCCGGGCCGAATGGCGGCCACCGCGGCAGCTTTGCGCTCGGCCAGTGCCGCGGCCAGCTCGGCAGTGGGCAAGCCGTCGTCGTTGGTCTCTGCAACGCCGCTCACTACGACCTCGGGATCGAAGCCCGCGTCGCGAAGCAGGCGCAGCCGGCCCCGGGATCCGGACGCGAGGACAAGCACGGGCGCTGCCTGGGGCGTCATGCTGAAACCCTAACCGCCGACGCCGAAGGAATGGGCCAGGCCAGCGGCAGGTTGGCACCAGCATGACAGCTGCACACACGATCACGATCACCCCGGCTGATCGCCACATCGAGATCTCGCTGGGCGGTGTCAAGCTCGCCGAGTCCGACCGGGCCCTCCGGCTGGCAGAGACCGGCCTGCAGGACCGCTACTATCTGCCGCGTGAGGACGTGCGTACCGAGCACCTCCGCCCGACAGATACCAGGACCACGTGCCCGTTCAAGGGCGAGGCGTCCTACTGGGCGATCGAGCTCGACGGCGAGGTCCACCCGGACCTGGTCTGGAGTTACGAGCACCCGATTCCGGCCGCGGCCGGTATCGCCGGTCTGCTGTGCTTCTACGCCGAGCACGTCGAGCAGCAGGTCAGCTAGCCGCTCCGCTGGACGTCAGCTGAACATCGGCGCGACCGTCAAGCCGCGCTGAGTGTTGCGGGCCCGATGAGCACGGGCTGACGGCCCGGGCATGTCAGCCGGGCTGAGGGCCGGTAGCAATAGGCCGTTCGGGGTCGGTGATCCAGTCTGACCAAGAGCCGACGTACAGTGCCGCCGGGATGCCGGCCAAGGTCAGCGCGAGCAGTTCGTGCGCCGCGGTCACGCCTGACCCGCAGTACACGCCCACCTGCTGTGCCCCGTTAGCCTCCTCGGCGCCGGGATTTGCAGCATCGGGGTTTGCTGCACCGGGGTTTGCGGCACCGTTGATGCCGAGATCAGCGAACCGTGCGCGAAGCTCGGCTACCCGGCGGAACTGCCCGTCTGCCGCGACGTTTTCCGCCGTCGGAGCACTGAGCGCGCCAGGGATGTGCCCGGCCAACCGGTCGACGGGTTCGGTCTGCCCGCGGTAGCGAGCCGGAGCCCTGGCATCGAGAAGGATGCCGGATCTCGCGAGAGTTGCCGCACTGGCAGCGTCCAGCACGGGCATCCATCCTGGCTGCGCTGTGAAGTCACCCGGCTCGGCCACCGCGTCGCCCGTGCTCACCGGCAACCCCGCGGCCTCCCACGCGCGAAAGCCGCCATCGAGCACCCGCACCTGGTGGTGCCCGTAATAGCGGAGCATCCACCAAGCCCTTGCCGCGGTCGTCGAGTCCGCCTCGTCGCAGACCACGACACCCCGGCCTGATCTCACGCCCGCCGCGCGCATGGCGGCCTCGAAGTGCGCTATCTCGGGCAGCGGATGGCGGCCGCCATCACCCGGCGGTCCTGCGAGCTGCGCATCCAGATCGACGTAGACGGCCCCGGGCACGTGACCGGCCCGGTAGCTGTCGAGGCCGGGCGGCCCGCCCAGCCTCCAGCGGACGTCAATCACGACTGGCGGCTCAGCACCGGCGAGCGCCTCGGCCAGCCCGGCGGGGTTAATCAACGGGCTCCCGGCGGTTGCAGTCGGCAGCGCGTCGCCGTTGGTCCCGTCGGCTCGAGCAGACATGTGGGCCAATCACCCAGCCTTCCTGTGGACAACACTAAGCCTGTGGATAACTCGTGGATAACTGTGCACAAGCGGCTGAAGTGCGGTGGGTTTCCCCTCCGCGCCTGTGGATAAACACTCAGCCGGGCCTGCCTGACATCACGCTACGTGAGACAGCAGCGGCACCCGCTGGTCACCTGCCGTTAGCGAACCGTGCATCCCGATGAGTGCTGACTCGCGTGGCTCGGTCACCGTCGCAACTATCGCCGACTGGCCCCGAGCGGCCGCGATGACATCGCCGATCCGGTCATACACGCGCGGGTCCACCGGCCCGAACCAGCCCGCCTCGACCGCCTCATCGCGGCTGGCGATCCAGGCTCTGTCACCGAGCGTGTCCCGCCACGCCGCCAGGACGTCGTCGGCGGCACCGGGCCGGGCGTAGACATGCCGAGCGCGTGGCTCGCCGCCGAGCAGCGCGACCCCGTCCCGCAGGTCCGGACTGGCGTCGGCATCGACCCTGCAGTCCGGCGGCACGTCAACCATGCCGTGATCGCCGGTGACATACAGCGCCGTGCCCGCCGGAATCGCCCCGGCCAGTTGCTCGGCAAGCAGGTCTACATGCCGGAGCTGGAACCGCCATGCGGCCGAGCCACATCCCGCAACGTGACCAGTGGCATCCAGGTCCCCGGTGTACACCATCGCCAGCGCCCGCGGCTGTTCCGCCAGCGCGGCAGCGGCGCGGGCCACCAGCGCGCCGGCCGTCTCGGCCGGCCTGTAGTCGGCGCCGCGCATCGTGGCTACCGACAGCCCCGAATGCTGGAATGCCCCGCTGGCTATCCGGAACGCGCCGATTCCCGCTGCCGCCGTACGTTCGAAGATCGTCGCGAGCGGCTGCCACTGCTGGGGGTCAACTCCTTTGGCCCAGCGCAGCGCGTTCAATAGCTGGCCGGTCGACGGCACCCGGACCTGGTAACCTAGTAGCCCGTGCTGGCCCGGCGGCCGTGCGGTGCCAAGTGAACCGAGGCTGGTAGCCGTCGTTGACGGAAACCCGGCGGTGATCCAGCACCCAGTCTCGGCAAGCCCGGACAGGAAAGCCGCCGCGGACCGGCGGGCACGCAGCTGGTCCCAGCCAAGTCCGTCGACGAGGAGCAAGCAAGCCCGGCTCACCGATGGCAGTCCGAGCGCGTTAGCCGCTCCGGGCACGGCAAGCGAGGCAAGCAGCGATTCGCTGAAGTCGGCTAGGGAGCTCCGACCGTAGCCAGGCAGTACTGGCGACTCCGCCTGCTCCCCCGAGTCGACGGCCCCCGCAGTGGTCACGGACGGCTGGTCGCTTCAGTCAGCGCCTGAGCGAAGGAGAGCACCCGCTGGACCGCCTCCGGGCCGTCGGCAGCCTCGCTAACCCGGACTGTCAGGTCATCGGCGGTCATCGTGCCGGCGTAGCCGTGATCGGCCTCACAGTTCTCATCGCCACAGTGTGCGGGCTCAATCTCGATGTGGGAAAGCACGTTCCAGCCGATGGTCAGCACGACCTCGCTCGGTGCCGTGGTCCCTGGAACGTAGGAGGCGGGATCCGGGATGACCCTGGTCAGCGCCACGGACGAGATGCGCGAGTGCCTGACGGCTTCAGTGCTGGTCTCGGCTTGCGGCCGGGACTCGGGATCGGATTCATCCGCTGGGTATTCGTCGGTGTGGGAGTAAACGAGGCGCGTTGGCGTCAGGGCCATGACGGTCGCGTGGCGGCGCACCTCCATGCCCGGATCGAAGTGAGCGTCGTGAATCACCACGAAGGAGACGACAGATTCGCTGCCTACGGCGGATGACACCGCGTCGTAGACCAGGCCGGGGTAGTAGCCGCTCCGCTCGATCGCGGATTGCATTCCGCCAGAAGTGGCCTTCGTTTCGCTCATCCCCCCATCCTGCACCGTCTACGGCCTCTACCTCACCAGGTGGGGCAGACTTCGCTGGCAGCGCAGCGAACTAGTCAGCCGGTTTCGCTGGCCGCGTTGATTCCGGAGACCGACCGGATTGCGCGGGTCGGGGGAGATAGTGGAGCACTGCCATGTCCCCGGCCATGGTCACGCCGGTGAGCGCCATCCGGCCGGCCGGGCTGGCGCCCGCCAGCAGCCTGGGCGCCCTTGCGTCGGCAACCAGCACCGGCGCGATAGCAAGGAGAAACTCATCCGCCAGGCCGGCGGACAGGAATTGGGCGAGCACGCGTGCGCCGCCCTCGACCATCAGCCGGGCGATCCCCCGCCGCGCCAGGTCAGCGAGAATCCAGCTGAGATCCGACTCAGGAGCGTCTTCGGTGACTCCCGGTAGCGGCACCGGCACGACCACCGCCGCGGTAGAGAGCCGGGCCGCTAGATCGCCGGCGACGGCGGGCGCCGCGTACACCAGCGGGCGGTCCGGGTACACCGCGCGATCGGGGAATTCCAGCGGCCGATCCGGCTGCGGCAGCGGGAGATCGGGCTGGACCAGCGGCCGGTCCGGCGCGGCCGCGAAGAACCGGGCTCCCGGGTCCAGCGCACCGCTGCGGGTAATCGTGACCCGCCGCGGGCTAGCCGCGCGGCCGAGCTCAAGCCGGCGCTGCCGCCGCGCAGACGAGCGGACCAGCAGCCGGGGATCATCAGCCCGGATCGTCTGTGCCCCCACCAGGATGGCGTCGCTGGCGGCCCGCAACTCGTCGACCCGGTCCAGGTCGGCCTCGTCGGACAGCACCAGCCGGGTGCTCGAGGCGTCGTCAATGTAGCCATCGGCCGACATCGCGGCCGACAGCAGCACGTATGGCCGCTCGGTCACTCGCGCCTCCCCGCTGGTGAACCTGCCCGTAACCATCCTGCGGCATGACCGGCGGGCGGTCGCCAGGTAACCATAAGCTCGGGAGTCATGGTCTGGGGCGGGTTGAGGCTGGCGGGCACGCTGCTCACGGCGATCCCGATCTCTGGCACCGCAGCCGCTCACGGCACACCCGACCGCCGGACCGCCGCCGCGGCCATGTACTGGGCACCGGTGATAGGCCTGCTGCTCGGAGCAGCGGCGGCGGGCGTGCTGCTCGCCTGCCGGGCCGGTCACTCAGGTCCGTTGCTCGCCGCCGTCCTCGCCATTGCTGTGCTGGCGGCGCTGACCCGCGGTCTGCATCTGGACGGGCTTGCCGACTTCGCAGACGGCCTCGGCAGCCGCCAGCCGGCCAGGCGCGCACTGGAGATCATGAAGCGGTCTGACATCGGGCCATTCGGCGTTGCGACGATCGTGCTGACCGTCCTGCTCCAGGTCAGCGCCCTTGCCAGAGCCGAGCAGATCGGCCGAGGCCCGGTGGCCGTCATAGTGGCCGGGGTCACCGCGCGCCTGGCCATGATGCTCGCCTGCCGCCACCAGGTGCCCTCCGCCCGGCCGGACGGACTGGGGGCCCTGGTGGCCGGCACAGTACATCCGTTCTGGGGCGGCATTCTCGCCCGTGCAGCACTGGCAGCCGCCGGCGCCTTCGGCTGGATTTACCCGGCTGCCATGGCCATCGCACTGCTGATCTCGCTGGCGCTGACCAGCCTGGCGACCCGACGCCTCGGCGGCATCACCGGGGACGTGCTCGGCGCGCTCGCGGAGGCCACCGCAGCGGCCTGCCTCGTCATCACCGCTGTCAGCTGACCGGGTGATCGACTGGCCGCAGCGCCCGGCTAACTCGCACCGGTCAGTGCAGTGCGTATCCGGTCCGCGTACTCCGCCGCTTCCGCGTCGCTGTCATAGCGCCCGCGTGGCCAGAAAAAGCCGCGCAGCCCGTCGCCTTTCGTCCGTGGCACGACATGGACATGCAGGTGCGGCACGCTCTGGCTGACCACGTTGTTCGCGGCGACGAACGTGCCCTGGCAGCCGAGGGCCGCTGGCATCACCGCGCTCACCCGCTGGACCCGCAGGAAGAACGGCCCGACCGCGGCGACTGGCAGGTCCGCCAGGGTCCGGACGTGCTCACGCGGCGCGACGAGCACATGCCCCTTGAACACCGGCCGGCTGTCCAGGAACGCCGCGACAACGTCATCCGCCAGCACGATGTGCGCAGGCACGTCCCCGGCGATGACGTCGCAGAAAATGCACTCGCTGATCGCACTGCCTCCTGCCAGCTTGCGAACCGGGCCACGGCACAAATCGCCGCCCTGTCACCAAAGCGGCCGCTGCAGGGACGATAGCCTTCCGGCATGGCGGCTGACGGGCAACGACACATTCTGGCGATCGGCGGGTTCGGCGCGCCGCGACAACAGGACTTGCGACTGCCGGCCCTGATCGGCCACGCCCTTGAGTTGTCCGGTGCCGCGAAGCCCAGGGTGTGCGTGCTGAACACCGCGGCGGGCGACGATCCCACCGCATATGTGCGGATGTACTCCATGCTCGCGCAGCACGGTGCCCGGCCATCGCACCTGCAGCTGTTCTCGATGCCGAACGTGGCCGACCCGGCGGACCTGCTGCTTTCGCAGGACGTGATCTTCGTCGGCGGCGGCAGCGTCGCCAACATGGTGGCGGTATGGCGCGTGCATGGCCTGGACGAGGTGTTCCGCCAGGCGTGGGCGGCAGGGATCGTGCTGACCGGGGTCAGCGCGGGCGCCCTCTGCTGGTTCCTCAGCGGCACCACTGACTCCTTCGGGCTGGCATTGCGCCCGTTCACCGCAGGCCTGGGCTTCCTGCCGGGCAGCTACTGCCCGCACTACAGCGCCGAGCCGACCCGGCGCCCGGCCTACCAGGCACTCGTCGGGGACGGCACGCTACCAGCTGGCATCGCCTGCGATGACGGCGCCGCCGCGCACTTCGCCGGCACTGAACTCGCCGGCATCGTCGCCGACAAGCCTGGCGTCACTGGCTACCAAGTCCGGCCGGACGGGTCAGGCGGCATCCACGAGGAGCCGCTCAAGGTCACGACGCTGCTGCCGGGCTGACGCGCGCAGCCGGACCCAGCCACGTTCGCCAGCACCAGCCCGGCGCATCCGCCCAAGGTCTGACCACGACCCGCCGCAAGGCTGACGGCAAGCGGCGGCTGTCGGCATACCCTGTACCTCGTGTCCGCTCTGTACGCCTGGCTGCGCAGCCACCAGCTGCTCGTAGACGGCGTACTGGCGACGGCACTGGGACTTCTCGGCATCGGGCAGCTATTTCGCGGTCCGTGGCTGCAACTGCCCGCCTGGCTTCTCCTCGTCTTGGCAGTCGTCGTCCGGAGGAGGATCTCCGCGACGGCGTTCTACCTCGGCGCGCTCGGTGGCGCCGTGCAGGTAACGGGAGGGGAATTCTTCAGAGCCGTCCCGCTGCCCACGGATATCGCGATGGTGGTGCTCCTGTACACTGTCGCCGCGTACCGGCCACGGCGAGCGTCTGTCCCGGCGCTGCTGCTCTGCCTGGCCGGATCGGTAGCCGCCGTCATGGTATGGATGCCGTCGGGCGGCTCAAACTTCGTTCCGCACCTGGCCTACGCCACCGCGCTCTTCTGGGGCTGCTCCCTGCTCGCCTGGGTCCTCGGGGACTCGATGCGCTACCGGCGCGGCTACTACGCGGGCCTGGAGGACAGGGCGGCGCGGCTGGAAGCCGAGCGGCACGCCCAAGCCAAAATCGCGGCCGCAGCCGAACGCGCCAGGATTGCCCGTGAACTGCACGATATCGTCGCGCATCACGTCAGCGTCATGGTGGTGCAGGCCGATGGTGCCCGGTACGCATTGCGGACCGAACCCGGCCGGGCCGAAACCGCGCTGACGGCGATCTCGGCGACTGGACGTCAGGCACTGACCGAGATGCGCAGGCTTCTCGGCGTGCTGCGGTCGGCAGGTGAGCAGTCCGGCCTGGCGCCCGTGCCCGGCCTCGGCGAGTTGCGCGAGCTGCTCGATCAGGCCAGGGCTGCCGGGCTCGAAGTCAGCTACACCCTCTCCGGCACGCCGCGGGAGCTACCTGAAGGCGCCGAGCTGGCCGCCTACCGGGTGGTGCAGGAATCTCTCACAAACACTCGCAAGCACGCCGGCCTCGCCGCGACGGCCGCCGTCACGTTGCGCTACGAGCCGGACGGACTGACTGTTGAGGTTACCGACGACGGCATTGCCAGCCCGGGCGGCGGACAGGCCGGGCACGGTCTGGCCGGCATGCGCGAGCGCATCGCCATGTATGGCGGCACCGTTCAGGCCGGACCGCTGGCGGGCGGCGGGTTCGGCGTGATCGCCCGCCTTCCGTGCCCGACCGCAGCCGACGCCCGACCCGGAGTCGAGCAGGACCAGCCGGCACGAGACGAGTGGATGGCGGAGGAACCCATGGCATCGCAGCCCGGGCAGCAGCAGGAAGAGCACAACCCAGACCGGGCCGGGAACGCGCTCGGTCTGGGCTGGTCTGAGTCGCCCGGCCTGTCTGGCGCGGCCCGGTGAACGTCCTGGAGCCAGGCGGCGCCTCGGATAGCGGGCTGATCAGGATCATCCTCGTGGACGACCAGGAACTGGTCCGGACTGGTTTCAGGATGGTCCTCGATGCCCAGCCGGATATGCAGGTAGTCGGGGAGGCCGCGGACGGCGTAGCTGCAATCGACCTTGCCCGGCGGCTGCACGCTGATGTGATGATCATGGACGCCCGGATGCCCAGGCTCGACGGCGTCGACGCGACCCGGCAGATCCGGCAGGAGGGTGACCTGCCGCGTGTCCTGATGCTGACCACGTTCGATCTGGACGAGTACGCGTTCGCCGCCCTGAAGGCCGGAGCGAGCGGATTCCTGCTCAAGGACGTCCCGCCCGAGGAGCTACTGTTCGCGATACGCGCCGTGCACTCGGGCGACTCGGTGGTCGCGCCGTCCACGACGCGGCGGCTCATCGACCAGTTCGCGGCACTGCTGCCCGGCAGCGAGCAGCCTGCGCCCAGCGAGCTTGCCGAACTCACCGACCGCGAGCGTGAGGTGCTGACGCTCGTCTCCCAGGGCTTGTCCAACGGCGAGATCGCCAGGCAGCTGTTCGTATCCGAAGCGACCGTCAAGACACATGTCGGACGGGTACTCGCCAAGCTCGACTTGCGCGACCGGGTCCAGGCGGTGGTCTACGCCTATGAGCATGGCCTCGTGCGGGCCGGCCAGCGGCCGTGAGCCGGGGCCGGCCGGTCCGGCGCCCCGCGCAGTCGCTGTCAAACTGACGCCCGCCTGATCTGTCAGCCGGGCTGATGTGACAGCTACCCGGAACTGGGCAGCAGATCCACCTGACAGCTACCGCCAACTGAGACCGGGGCCCACCTGACAGCTACGCCGAAATGCAGCTTTCATCGAACTGACAACTGCACCTAACTGCCAGGCACTCGCAGCTCACAATTCGCGGAATGAATCCAGGCAAAACGGTAATTTTATCGCCACATTGCGGGCACAGCGGGCGGGCGCCACGACCGGTGGTGTCGGCGAGGTGAGCCGATGCGAATGGCGGGGCATATGTTTTCCATGGGGCTGGCGTACGACAGACTTGGCGCCGGACCACCGCTGGTCCTCTTGCACGGTATCGGGCATCGGCGGCAGGCCTGGGACGCGGTAGTGGATCGCCTCGCACCTTATCGGGATCTGATTATCGTCGACTTGCCGGGTCATGGTGAATCCCCGGCCCTCCAAACTGCCGGACGCTCGGTGGCTCACGCGCTCGTCGCAGAGACCATGGGGCTGCTGGACGACCTCGGGCTGGACCGCGCCCATTTCGCCGGAAGCTCGCTGGGGGGCCGGCTGGCACTAGAGGCGGCCGTAGCCGGCCGCGCTGCCAGCGTCATCGCACTGTCGCCGGCCGGCTTTTGGCGAAGCTCTCGGGAGCTGAGCTACGCACGCGCGGTATCCAAGGCCATGCAGGCAGCCGGCCGCCTCATCCAGCCGATCGCTCCGGCGCTGGCGCGCACCACCGCCGGGCGAGCGATGATCTATGCGGAAATTGTCAGCAGGCCGTCCCGGGTAGGACCCGAGCAGGCCCTCGGCGACATGGACGCGTTCCTGGCGGCCAGGTACACCACCAACGCGATCTTGGCTGCAGCGACCCCGTTCACCGGGACTGTGCCGGCCGGGATACCGGTGACGATCGCATGGGGTACTAATGATCGTCTGCTGCCGCCCCGGCAGGCCCTGGTTGCGAAAGAGCGCATCCCGCAGGCCCGGCTGATCCCGCTCCCCGGCTGCGGGCACGTCCCGATGACCGACAATCCGAGGCTGGTCGCTGACGTCCTGCTCCGCGGCAGCCGCGTGGCACAACACACCGGCAGGCAGAGCGCAGCCGGTTTAGCACAGGCAAGCTGGTGGCCGGCGGTGAGTTGGGAGAGCCCGCCGGCCGCTTTCGCGTGTCAATCGGGCGAACTGGCTGACTGCACAGCCAGAATGAAGCCCTGGGCCGACCGCAAATGGCAAACGTGTTCGATAGTCAAGGCGATGCTGTCTGGCCTAGTTTGGATAACTGAAGTTTGCGCTCCGTCGCGGCGTCCGGCGCCAGCACGTGTCGCGGCGCTCGCAGCGGGAAGGCCATGTAGCACAAAGTTTGCGCCGCGTCCGGGCGACCACACGTGACGGGGATGCACCTTGCGACTTTTGATAGCCGTACGTGTAGTAGGCATCACGCGGTGTATCGTGCGATGGCGCGTCGGCGGTGATCAGCAGGCACTTTGCGCTCAAGCGAGCTGGAGGTAGCGGCATGTCCGCATCCGCGCAGACAGCGCATGCCGGACCGGGGCGCGTCAACTGGCGGCGCTTTGCCGTGATTATGGTGCCAGCGGTGGTGGCTGCCGGCGTACTCGTCGCGTTGACAGCCACGAGCGTCCTCGCGGTCTCCTTCAGCATTTCCGGCACTCCGTTCACGGTTACTGCCGACTCCCTGAAGGGCCAGGGATTCGAGCAATTGACCGTCCTGGACAGGTCAGTCATCAACGACCTGCCGGGCAATAACAACCAGATCGTGCTGGAAGACGACGCGATCCGTTCTGCGACCATAAGCCACCTGTGCCTGAGCGTCACGGTCGCCGGGGTGAACATGGTCATCACCGCGGGCGGCGGCAGCAGGCCGGCCACCGGCTCGTACCTCCAGGTGGATGCTAACCGGTTGTCCGGCGATGCCTCGTTCAGCCATATCAACATCGGGCAGGACGCCAGCACGGTGACCGAGGTCCCCGGAATCACCGGCCCGGCGGGTGGCTTCGCCATGCAGGCTGACACGGTCAGCATCAATAAGCTGCGCGAGCATGCTTATGCCACCACGGCCGGGAGCTTCACGCTGCCCGGATTCGGCCTCCACTTCGGCGGTTCGTGCTAGCCGTGGCGCGATCGCTAGAGGATGCTGACAGCGGCCCAGCCGGCCCGGGCGGGGCTGCGGGTGAACCAGTCAACGGAGTCCGTCAGGACGCTTTCGGTGCCTTCTACCGGTGGCGTCACAGCAGGCCGTTCTGGGGCGGATTGCTCGTTCTGCTGGGCGGCGCCGAGATCCTGCTGTCGGAGCGAGCGCCGCTCCCGGTGGTAATCCACGTCGGCATCCAAGGGCTGGCCGGGTACCTGGTCCCGGCGATACTGCTGCTTTGCGGACTGCTGTTGTGGTTCACCCCCGAGCAGCGAACGTTCTACTCGATTCTGGCGGTATTGCTGGCCCTGGGCTCGTGGATAACCTCCAATCTCGGCGGTTTCTTCGTCGGCATGGCCATGGGGCTGGTAGGCGGCTCGCTCGCCTTCGCATGGTCTCGCGGCAGCGGCTCGCCTGCACGGCAGCGCCGGGGGCCCCGGCCGCGGCAGCCCCCGCCACGGCAGCCCCCGGCGCCGCGGCGCCGGGAGCCGTCAGGAGGACTCGATCTCATCCTCGGCGGCCCGCGGAAGAGCTCGCGGCCGGTTCGGGCGCCCGGTCGTCGCCGCCGCCCGCCGAGTGAAGATACCGCACCCATCCGGGATAATCCGCGCGGTCAGAATGCTGGAGCAGTCCGCCAACCCGCACAGGGTTCCGCCCCCCGGACCGGACGCCTGCCGGCCGGCTCCGGCAGGGCGTTGCTCCTAGTCGTCGCCCGACTGGGGGCCTGACAGCGCTTTCGCGCACTCCGCGCCTGGCAGAATGGCGCCGTGCCAGCTAGCGCCCGCCCGCCCGACCGGGGTCTGCCGCCGTCGCACGACCGGCAGCCTGTGCCCGGCGAATCAGCGAATGATCGGTCCGAGCCTGCCGAATTTGTGCCGGATCATGACGTACGAGGCCCAGTTGCAGCAGACCCCGTTGCAGCAGAGACTGCCGCGGTAACTGCCGCTGGAGCAGCCTCGGACCTGCCGCCGGGCCGGTGGCTGCTGCTGATTTACCGGGTACCGTCCGAGCCGACCAGGCTGCGCGCCACCGTCTGGCGCAGAATCAAGAGCCTTGGCGCTATCTACCTGCAGAACTCCGCGGCCGCCTTGCCCGCGAGCGTCCCGGCCGAGCGGTCACTGCGCAAGTTGCGCAGCGAGATCCTCGACATGTCGGGCACCGCAGTCCTGCTCTCCTGCGACGTTCTTGCCGGTGAGGCCGACGTTCGGGGGGCGTTCCAGGCCGCACGCGACGACGAGTACGAAGAAATCGTCGACAAGTGCGCTGACTTCATCGACGGAGTCAACAAGGAGTACGTCGAGAACCACTTCAGTTACGCCGAGCTTGAGGAAAACGAGGTCGACCTCGTCAAGCTGCGCACCTGGCTGGCGCGCGTTCGCGAGCGGGACGTCTTCGGAGCGTCCGGTCGCGCGCAGGCGCTCAGCTCGCTGGCGGAATGTGAGGAGAAGCTGGAGGCGTACGCTGCCCGCGTCTACGCCGAGGAAGCAGAGGGGCGCTGACAGCACGCTGCAGGCTCAGCGGCAGCAGGATCACCAGCAGAAGCGGCAGCAGCCACCAGGCCGTCACGCCCGCCTGGTCCAGGCCATATGTCCCGGCTAGGCCGATGACGATGCCGACCGCCACCAGCCAGTCATCGCCGATGACGAAGTCATACCAGAACGCGCCGAACGCCCGCAGCTTTGACATCAGTCCAGCCTTTCAGTGAGCGCCATGGCCAGCGGCCGCGGGCAGGTCCGCTATCCCGCCGCCCGGCAGTGCCGTGCTGGTCCGCCGCAGCAGCGCGGTCAGCCCGACCCCGAACAGGGCAATCGCGGGGATGATCACGAGCAGCGCCGCATCCGAGCCAGGCCAGTTCGCGCCCGCGCCCTCGCCGCCCCAGAAGATGCCGAAGCTGGTCAGCATGATCCCGACCACGAACTTCATGGTGTTCTCCGGCACCCGCGCCAGCGGCGCCCGGACGGCGAAGCCCGCTGCGGTGACCAGCACAACCGAGCAGCCGGCCGCGATCGTCGCGAGCCCGACATTTTTGGCATTGGCGCCGAAAGTCAGCACGATGAAGACGACCTCGAGTCCCTCCAGCAGCACACCCTTGAATGCCAGGGTGAAGCCGTACCAGTCCGGTGCCAGCATGAAGCGCCGGGATTGCTGCGCGGCAGCCTCGGCCATGTGCTCGGCGTAGAGCTTCTCCTCATCGTGCAGGGCCTTGTGACCGCTGGCGCGCAGAATCGCCTTGCGCAGCCACTGCAGTCCGAACACCAGCAGCAAGGCACCGACAACCACCCGCAGCCCGCGCAACGGGATGTCTGACACCGCCGGGCCGAGGACGGCAACTATGACGGCCAGCGCTGCAAGCGCCGTGACGGAGCCGATGCCGGCCGACCGCCAGTCGCGAGCCGTGCCGGCCGCAAGGACGATCGTGGTGGCTTCGACTGCCTCGACCGCGCAGGCCAGGAAGACCGCGATAAACAATGCCGCAGTGCTTGCTCCCACGAGCAGCCCCCTGTTCGGTTCAGGCGCGATGACCAAGCCAGCATAACAGCTGTCATATCGACCGCATGACAGCCGTTACGACGCAACGGGCGGCGATTGACGGCGGGATCTGTCGCCGCCCCTGGAGGCACTAGGCTCAGACCGTGACGACGAATCCGCTGAGAATCACCCAAGAAGACGCACGCAGCGCCGCTGCCGACGCACTCATTATCGGAGTGACGCAGGGCACGGACGGCCCCGTTCCCGCATCCGGGTCAGAAGATATCGACGCCGCGCTCGGCAATACGCTCGCGGCTACCCTGTCGGCTCTCGGTGCCACCGGGCGGCAGGACGAGCTAACCAAGATACCGTCGGCCGGGCGCACCGCCGCTCCGCTCATCGTCGCAGCAGGCCTTGGCCCCGAAGACCCGGGCGGGGAACGCGCCAGGCTCGAGTCGCTGCGGCGCGCCGCGGGCTCCGCGGTCCGGGCACTCACCGGTGGCAAGACTCAGTCAATCGCCTTGTCGCTGCCTGCCGGAGACGCGGCGGAGACCGAAGCCGTCGCGCTCGGCGCGCTGCTCGGGCGCTATAGCTTCACCCGCTACCGCACTGCCGGCGCGAATGGCGCGGCAACCTCCAACTCGCCGTCGCTGACCGTGCTGAGCGCAGTTGGCGGCGCGGACGATGCCGCCCGCCGCGCGCACGCACTGGCGGACGGCATCAGCCTGGTCCGCGACCTGGTTAACACCAGCCCATCGCAGCTGTACCCGGAGACTTTTGCGGCCGAGGCTGCCCGGGTGGCTGACGGCGCAGGGCTGACGATCGAGATACTCGACGACCAGGCGCTGGCCGATGGCGGATATGGCGGTCTCACCGGAGTAGGCCAGGGTTCGGTGCATCCGCCGCGGCTGGTGCGACTTGCTTACCAGCACCCGGGCGCAACCAAGACGGTCGTGTTCGCGGGGAAAGGCATCACGTTCGACTCTGGCGGACTGTCGCTGAAGCCGCCCAAGGCAATGGAAGCGATGAAGTCGGACATGGGCGGCGCTGCCGCTGTGCTTGGCGCCCTGCAGGCGATCGCGACCCTGAAGCCTGAGGTCAACGTGGTCGGCTACCTGCCGATGGCGGAGAACATGCCCGGCGGCCGGGCGCAGCGGCCGTCCGACGTGATCACTATCTTCGGCGGCAAGACCGTCGAGGTCCTGAACACCGACGCTGAGGGCCGGCTGGTGCTGGCAGATGCTTTGGCCAGGTCCGCTCAGGACAAACCGGACCTGATCATCGACGTGGCGACGCTGACGGGCGCCCAGCTAGTCGCCCTCGGTCCGCGCATCGCCGGGGTTATGGCCAGCGATGACGAGCTGGCAGCCGCGGTAGCGGAGACGGCGCGACAGGCCGGCGAGCAGGCGTGGCCGATGCCGCTGCCAGAGGAGTTGCGCAAAGGCCTCGACTCGACCGTCGCGGACATCGCTAACGTGGCAGGCGAGCGGTTCGGCGGCATGCTGGTTGCCGGGCTGTTCCTGAAGGAATTTGTGCCCGAGGGAACGCGCTGGGCACATGTGGACATTGCCGGGCCTGCCTTCCACGAAGGCGAAGCGTACGGATATACCCCTAAGGGCGGGACCGGCGCCGCAGTGCGAATGCTCGTCCAGGTCGCGACGGATGTCGCGGGCGGGCGCCTGTGAGGCGTCGGGCGCTGGCAGCCCCCGGCGAGTAGGACAGCGGGGCCAGCAACGGCGCTTGCCCCTGAGATTTTCGGCTAAGGAGCACGAACGTGAGCGACAGTAGCGCCAGCCAGGCGGCCTACGACATCGTCATTCTTGGCGGCGGCAGCGGCGGCTATGCCTGCGCGCTGCGCGCGGCGGAACTCGGCATGCGGGTCGCGCTCATAGAGAAGGACAAGGTCGGCGGCACCTGCCTGCACCGGGGCTGCATACCGACCAAGGCGCTGCTGCATGCCGCTGAGGTCGCTGACCTGGCTAGCGAGGGCCCGGCCCTGGGCGTCCGCAGCAGCTTGGACGGCATCGACATGAACGGCGTGAACGGCTACAAGGACAAGGTCGTCACCCGGCTCTGGAAGGGCCTCACCGGCCTGGTCGCCAGCCGCAAGATCGACGTCATCGAGGGCACCGGCAAGCTTGTCTCGCCCACCGCTGTTCAGGTCGGCGACCGGCTCATCGAGGGCGGGCACGTCGTGCTGGCCAGCGGGTCCGAGACGCGAAGCCTGCCCGGCCTGGAGATCGACGGCCGCCGCGTCATCACCAGCGAGCACGCGCTGCAGCTCGATCATGTGCCGTCATCTGTGGTCATCCTCGGTGGCGGCGTAATCGGGGTGGAGTTCGCCAGCGTCTGGCGGTCCTTCGGCGCCGAAGTCACGATCGTCGAGATGCTGCCGCACCTGGTGCCGACTGAGGAGGAGTCAAGCTCGAAGCTGGTGGAGCGGGCGTTCCGCCGTCGCGGGATTGGCTTCAAGCTCGGCACCAGGTTCGAGAGCGTGAAGGACACCGGCACAGGTGTCACCGTCACGCTCGAAGGCGGCGCGACCATTGACGCCGAGCTGATGCTGGTCGCGGTCGGGCGCGGGCCGGTCTCGGCCGGCCTTGGATACGACGAGGTCGGCGTCGCGATGGACCGCGGCTTCGTTCTGGTCGACGAACTCTGCCGGACGAACATCCCGACCATCTCCGCGGTTGGTGACCTTCGGCCTGGTCTGCAGCTCGCGCACGTTGGCTTCGCCGAGGGCATCATGGTCGCCGAGCGGCTCGCCGGACTGCACGTTATCCCGATCGACTATGACGGCGTCCCGCGCGTCACCTATTGCAATCCCGAGGTCGCCTCGGTCGGCATCACGTCCGCGACCGCCGCAGCGCGAGGTATCGAGTTCACCGAGTTCACCTATGACCTGGCCGGGAACGGCCGGAGCCAGATCCTGCAGACATCGGGCGCGGCGAAGGTGATCGTCGCAGCCGATGGCGGGCCGACCCTGGGCATCCACCTCGTCGGCGCGCGGGTGGGCGACCTGATCGCCGAGGGCCAGCTGATCGTCAACTGGGACGCCGCCCCGGCCGACGTTGCCCAACTCATCCACCCGCACCCGACTCAGTCGGAGGCGATCGGCGAAGCGTTCCTCGCCCTGGCCGGCAAGCCCCTGCACAACCACGGGTAAGCCGCTGACCCGCGCATAGCACTCGGCCCGAGCCCGCTGCGCGCGCTACAGTCGAAAACACACGAAGAAGGAGCTACTGCGAGCCATGTCGGTCTCGGTATCGATGCCACAACTCGGTGAGAGCGTCACCGAGGGCACAGTCACCCGCTGGTTGAAGCGGGAGGGCGAACACGTTCAGGCCGATGAGCCGCTGCTGGAAGTCTCGACCGACAAGGTCGACACCGAGATTCCGTCTCCGGTTTCTGGTGTTCTACGCGGCATCACCGTCGCCGAGGATGAGACCGTGGCCGTCGGTGCGGAACTGGCCATCATCGACGAGGACGGGGCCGCAGGCCAGCAGGCTGTCGCCGCGCCAGCCCAGGCCGCCGCGGCGCCCCCCTCGTCCCTGGTCCAGCCGGTGCCGCAAGTCCAGGCTGAGCCACTTGCAGCACCGCCGCAGGCAGCGCCACCTCAGGCGCTTCCGGCGGCCGCCCAGTATGCCCAGCCAGCCCAGTACTCCCCGCCGGCACAGCCTCCCGAGCCGCCGGTCTACGCTCCGCCGTCCTACACTCCGCCGGCCTACACAGAGCCGGCCGCGAGCTACCCGGCCGCCGCCCCAGAGGCCGGCACTGCCGAACCCCCGGCACCGGCTGCTCCCCCCGGGCCCGCAGCGCAGCCCGCGGCACCATCGGCTGCGCCGTATCAGCCGGCCGCTCCGTACCAGCCGGCCGATTATGACGAGCGAGGCAATGGGCAGGCCGTCCAGCCCGCGCAGTTCACCGCCGATGTCGCGGACGGGCCATACGTCACGCCACTGGTTCGCAAGCTGGCCGCTGAGCACGGCATTGACCTGGGCACGATAGCCGGCACCGGAGTCGGCGGACGGATCCGCAAACAGGACATACTCGACGCGGCGGCGAGTCGGCGCGGCCCGGCCGGCCAGGCCCAGGCGGCTCCCCCGGCACCGGCAACTGCAGCGCCCGCGGCACCTGCCCAGCCGGCTGAGCGGCCAGCTGCAGCGACGTACCAGGCGGCCGCGCCTGCTCCCCCGGCCCCGGCGCCAGCAGCACCGGCGGCCGCGCCGGCGCAGCCAGCGCAAGCCCCGGTCACTTCGGTCGCGCCGGCCGAGGCTGTGCCGCACGAGGCTGGGCCCGCCCGGCCGCGGCCGAGCATCGTGCCATCCAGCTTGCGCGGCAAGACCGAGCGGATGTCTCGGGCCCGGCAGGTGATCGCCCAGCGCATGGTCGAGTCGCTCCAGACCTCGGCCCAGCTGACCACGGTGGTCGAGGCCGATGTCACGGCGATCGCTAGGCTCCGCGACCGCGCGAAGGCGGCATTCGAGGCACGGGAAGGCGTCAAGCTCACCTTCCTGCCGTTCTTCGCGCTAGCGGCTGTAGAGGCGCTCAAGGTGCACCCGAAGCTGAACGCCGTCATCGACACCGCGTCCAACCAGGTGACCTACCATGACGCGGAGCATCTGGGCATCGCCGTTGACACCGAGCGCGGCCTGATGGTGCCGGTCATCAAGAATGCCGGTGACCTGAACATCGGCGGCCTGGCCCGCAAGATCGCTGACCTCGCCGAGCGAACCAGAGCAGGTCAGGTCAACCCGGACGACTTGTCGGGCGGCACCTTCACGCTGACGAATACTGGCAGCCGGGGCGCGCTGTTCGACACGCCCATCATCAACCAGCCCCAGGTCGGCATTCTCGGCACCGGCACGGTCGTCAAGCGCGCCGTCGTTGTTGAGGATGCAACCCTCGGAGAGGTGATAACCGTCCGGTCGATGGTCTACCTGGCGCTCACCTACGATCATCGGCTGGTCGACGGCGCCGACGCCGCCCGCTTCCTGGTGACGATCAAGGAACGTCTCGAAGAAGGCGCGTTCGAGACTGAACTCGGTCTCTGATTTCCGGGTTCAGCCGCACCTACGACTGCTGACGTCAGCTCCCGTCCAGGAACGGGTCAGGCGGGGCGCGAGACGCTAGCTCGCGTCGTCCGCCCCGCCATCGCAGGCCGCCTCTGCTGCACGCAGTGGTTGCCCCCGGTCTGCTACGCATTGTCGAAAGGCGCTGCCTGGTGTTCTCGTACCTGACCGAGCTCAGCTGTCCCCGTTGTGGCGCTCGCTACCCGGCCAGCGTTGTCCAGGGCGTGTGCGCCTGCGGCTCGCCGCTGCTGGCACAGTACGACCTCACCCGGCTTGCCGCCGAGTCGTCGCGCGCTGCGTTCGCCGGGCGCCAGGCCTCGCTGTGGCGCTATCACGAGTTGTTGCCCGTGTCGCGCGAGGAGAACATCGTGAGCCTCGGCGAGGGCATGACACCGCTGGTAGCGCTGCCGCGCCTCGGCGAGCGGCTCGGCGTGCCCGGACTGCTGATGAAAGACGAGGGGACGATCCCCACCGGCTCGTTCAAGGCGCGCGGTGCAGCGGTGGGCGTCTCAAGGGCTGCTGAGCTCGGAGTGCGCGGCATTGCCATGCCCACGAACGGAAACGCCGGGGCGGCGTGGGCGCTTTACGCGGCACGTGCCGGGCTCCGCGCCCTGATCGCCATGCCGGAGAAGGCGCCCGCTATCTGCAGGGGCGAGGTGGCGACGGCAGGTGCTGAGCTCTACCTGGTGCGCGGGCACATCGGCGACTGCGGCCGGCTGATCAACGCCGCTGTTGCGCGCCGTGAGGGTTATCAGGAGGTTTCGACGCTGAAGGAGCCGTACCGGCTCGAGGGTAAGAAGACGATGGGCTTGGAGATCGTCGAGCAGCTTGGCTGGACCATGCCGGACGTGATCGTTTACCCGACCGGCGGTGGCGTCGGCATCATCGGGATCCACAAGGCCCTGACTGAGCTGGTCGAGCTGGGCTGGATGACCGGCCCGCTGCCGCGGCTGATCGCGGTCCAGGCCAGCGGCTGCGCTCCGATCGTCGCGGCGTTCCAGGCCCGGGCACGCGAGAGCTCACCGTGGCCGGATCCTCATACCGCGGCCTTCGGCATCAACGTGCCGAAGGCGCTCGGCGACTTTCTCGTCCTCGACGCGATCTACAGCACCAACGGGTGCGCGCTCGCCGTCACCGACGCCGAGTTGCTGGCGGCGCAGCGCGAGATCGCCAGTACTGAGGGGACGCTGGTCTGCCCGGAGGGCGCGGCGACCATCGCCGCGATCCGCATCCTTCGCGAGCGCGGCCAGGTCGGCGAGAGCGAGGTCGTCGTCGCGCTCAATACCGGTGCCGGCATCAAGTACCCCGAGACTCTCGAGGCCACCGCGCCGCTGCTCGAGCCGGACGGTCAGATCCCGGCGCCGCCGGGGTGACGCCCGCCCGAGCCGCCAGTTCACCGGCTATCTACCGCGGCGCCCCGCTCGTTCACCGCGCGGTTACCACGACAGGGACGATGATCTGGCCATGGTCGATCTTGCGCGTGGGCGATTCTCCCCAGACAATCCGGCGCTGCTGCATGGGTTACCGCTACCTGCCCGATCCACTCCCCGTGCACGAAGGTATGCGAACCGCTGGATCCGGAGGCGATGACCCAAATCGCGTGAGCCAGGCCTCCCCGCTCACCTGCTCGAAGGCCTAGACCTCGCGCGCGCAACCCGCGCGCGCCAATATGCCGCCCCGGCGAAGACGCCACCAAATATTCCGCGCTCGCCTGGCACGCCGCGAGCGGCCGTTCAATCAGGCCTCCGTGAGCTGGCCGTCTTCCAGTCGGAGTACCCGGTCGGCGAGATCGACCAGAGCTGCATCATGAGTGGCGACCAGGGCGGTGACACCCTCGGACCGCACCACCGCCTGGAGCAGGCGCATGATCTGCTTGCCAGTTTCGAGGTCAAGCTGGCCGGTCGGTTCGTCGGCAAGTAGCAACTGCGGACTGCCGACGAGCGCGCGAGCGACCGCCACCCGCTGCTGCTGGCCGCCGGACAACTCCGCCGGCCGCTGTTGCGCGTGCTCAGCCAGCCCAACGATGTTGAGCATCAAGCGCACCCGGTCCTCGCGCAGGCGCCGGTCGGCGGCTGAGATCCTCAGCGGGATGCCCACGTTCTCTGCCGCAGACAGCATCGGGATGAGACCGAATGACTGGAAGACGAAAGCGACAGTCGTGCGGCGCAGCCGCAGCCGGTCTCGCTCGGTCATAGCAGTCAGGTCTCGTCCGGCGATGGCGACCGTGCCGGACGTCGGAGTGTCGAGACCACCGATGATGTTCAGCAGGCTCGTCTTCCCCGACCCCGAGCGACCGCGGATCGCGATCAGCTCGCCGTTGCCGGCTTCAAGCGAGACGCCGCGCAGCGCGGGCACCGCGGTATCACCGCGACCAAAGGTGCGGGATACGTTACGCAGCGACACCAGCGGCAAATGGACCGTTTCTGGCGGAACCGGTGCCGGAGCACTATCCGGCAGCGGCGTGCTCACTCGCGCTCCGCCGCAGGCTGATTGGTGGCTTGGTCTGGCCAGATACCGATGTGATCAGGCTCGGCTTGCAGCCGGACCCGGTCGCGCATGTTCAGCGCGTCGGTCATCTCTCTAGGTAGCTGCAACCGCCCGGCACGGTCAAGGACCGCGTATTCGACGGCGTGCCTGGTGCGATTTCCGAGATCGTCCTGCTGGTCGTGCCGCAGCGTCTCGCTGCTGGTCCGGCCATCCCGGATCGCAACGGTACGGCGGACCTGAGCGGAGACAGCCGGATCATGCGTAACCACGAGGACCGTGACACCGAACTCGGAGTTGGCTGTCTGCAATGCCCCGAACACGTTCCTGGCTGTGACGCTGTCGAGTTCCCCCGTCGGCTCGTCCGCCAGCAGCAAGCGCGGCTGGTTCGCTAGTGCGGTTGCAATCGCGGTACGTTGCTGCTGGCCACCCGACATACGGTCGGGCGTCCGGCCGGCGCAGGAAGCGACACCGAGAGTCTCGAGCAGTTCGGCCGCCCGGAGCCTCCGCTTGTGTCGCGCCGTTCGGGTGAACCGCATCGGCAGCATCACGTTCTGCAGGCCGGTCAGGTAGGGAATCAAGTTACGCGACGTCTGCTGCCAGATGAATCCCACCTCGGTGCGCTGGTAAACGAGCCGCTCGTGCGCGGTCATCGTGCCCAGATCACGGCCAGCGACCCTGACCAGGCCGGCTGTCGGCATGTCCAGCCCCGCCAGAATATTGATCAGCGTGGACTTGCCACTGCCCGACGCGCCCACGATCGCGGTGAGCTCACCCTCAGCAACGAGCAGGTCCAGGCCCTGGAGCGCCTGCACTTCGACGCCAGCTCCGCGGTAGATCCGCACGACCCGGTCGCATACGATCATCGACCCCGTGCCGTAAGCACCGCGCAGGTCACTGACCTCCAGCGCCTGCCGCCATTCGCCAGCCGGTGTCGCCGCGCCGCGTGCCAGGCCGTCGGCCGGGCGGTCCGCAGCCGAACCGTCCGGCCGCGGGAGTCTCACTGCCATCGCGCCACCGTCCGCACCGTTGATCGCTCCTTCACCCATTTAGCCGGGGCGGCCGGTTGTCCGCTTTCCGGCCGGCGACTGCCGTCTGCACGGCCAGCGTCAGCACCGCTACCGCCAGCGTCGCGACCGCGGCTAGCGCCAGCGGGATCGGCTGGGCGCTTACCGGCACTGACGCCGGGCTGCCCGTCAGCGAGGACAGATCGATGGCCGGTGCCAGCAGGGGTATCAGCGTCGCCGCGCAGCCGAGCCCGCCGATTGCCGCAAGCACGATCTGCGGCAGCACCTCAGTCACCACCAGCCATCTGGCCTGCCGGGGTGCCAGCCCCATCACCGCCAGCCGGGCCAGCGTGTCCCCTCGAGACGGCGCACCGAGTACCAGCGCGATGACGACCACCAGGGCAATCAGGCCGGCCGCAGCACCTGACGCCATCGCCAGCGCCCGGTACACGCCATTAGGCAACGGGGCGGTCGTGTGATCTTCCAGCACCGCGGATCGCAAGGTGACCACCGCTCCCGGCAGGACCCTGCGGGCCACCGACTCAAGCCTGCGACCGTCGAGGTTGCGGCCCGTCACCACGATCACGTTCGGCGCCGCTATGGCGTGGCCGAGCGCAGTCATCGGGAGCACGACCACAGCGCGGCCCGGTACCCACGGCAGTCCCGTGATCGCGCCGGTGACGTTGATGGTGACCTGGCGGGTCCCGAGATCCAGCCTGGCGGGTCCGGGCGGGAGCTCCGCCGCCGCGGCGGCGGTGGCCAGCGCCGGGAACGGCCCGCCAGTCACCGCAGAGCCGCCCGGCATTGCCAGCTTCGGTGCCGGGAACGCGGGTAGCGGGGTGCCAGCGATGAGCGCAGCGAACGGTTGCGGGTTCACCGAGACCACGGCGAGCGTCGCGCCCTTAGCAGTCCGTCCGATCGTGAGCAGTGCGGCAACCACCTGCTGAACGCCCGGCACGGCGCCGATCGAACGGAGCGCTGCCGGGGTCACCGCCGCTGTCGAGCCTGTCGCGTTCACGACGGCGTCCGCGCCCACGTGCTGCCAGGAGGCGGCTACCTCGCCGCGAGCCACCGCCGCCCGCATCATGGTGCCGAAGCCGACCGCGGACAGGGCGAGGATCAGCGCAAACGACGGCAGCACGGCCCGAGGTGCGGTGCGGGCGGCGCGCGCCAGCCCGACGAACGCGGTGGCACCCGACAGCCGGCCAGCGAGCTTCATCAGCACCCGCAATACCAGCGGATAGCAGCGCATGACCACGAGCGCTGCCGGGATCGCCACGAGGACCGGCGCGAGCTCTGCGTACAAGTCGCCGCCCGGCCGTCCTTGCTGCCTGAGCAGCACCAGTCCGCCGATCGCCGCGGCGGTGAGGGCGACCTCGGCGATCAGCCGACGCACGGCGCTGACCATGGGATCCGGCCAGTGCCCGGCATCGGTGCCGCTGGCCGCCCGGTTGCCCCGGATCGCTGTCACGGCCGGCGGTCCGCCCACCGCGACGACAATGGTGCCGCCAGCCAGCCACCAGGCGAGCGATGTGCCGTCACCGGGAGTCAGGCCGACCGCAAGCAACCCGCCGGCCAGCGCTGCCGGGACCGCAACGGCGGCGCCGGACCGGAGCACGATGCCGGCTACCTGGGATCTGGACGCGCCGCGCGCCCGCATCACCGCCAGTTCGGCGTTGCGGTACTCCGCGATCAGGAACGCGGCGAGCAGCACGGTTGCCGCCGCGACGGCAGCGAGGCTCACCGACAGCATGCTGAGCACGCTGCCGACCGCCTGATCTTGCTGGATGAACGAGCCAAGGACGCTGTTAACGCCTGAGACCAAGGTCACTGGTGTCCCCGAGGCGGCCAGGTAACCGATCCCGGTGCCGAGCTGTCCGGCCTGGCCGACCGCGCGGCTGAGGCCATACTGCACTGCGACTGCCTGACTCGCCTGGATGCCGCGAAGGTCGAGCGGGAAATCCCAGGACACACTCATATCGGCGATATTGAGTACTGACTCGAGCGTGTCGAGTTCGGCCGGGCCGATGAAGGCGGCAGCGTTCCAATAAGGCGGCAGGTTGGGATTCTTCTGGTCGAGCTGTGGTGCCTTCGCGGCGGGATCCGCCGACCAGAAACCCGACTCCGGATCGTCGGGCCGAACGAGGCCGGTGACCACCAGCGTGATGCCGCGGCCGATGCCCATCTGTGAACCGACCGTCAGCCCGTACCTGGTTGCGGTTGCCTGAGTTACCGCGATCTGGAAGACGACACCCTGGTGGCGCGAGGACGCGGTCCTGGGCAACCGTCCGGCGGTCAACCTTGCGTTGTCGGCCAGTTCATCCCGGTACAGCACCTCCAGCTGCGGAGGTGTGGCGCCAGGACTGTAAAGCGCAGGCGCGGCCCCGGTGACACCCTGGAATCCGGTGGTCAGCCCGGACCAGTCAGCGTGCGCGGGAGCGAGCGGCAGCCCGGCAGCCAGGAGGTTGCGGTCGATCCTGGACCTTGCGGCCGCCAGGGCTGAGCCGTCCACCGGGTGCGCGACGACCTCGAACGCGCTGTAGGCCAGGTAGCCGTAGAGCGATCTGCCGAGCGGATTCACGCGGGCCAGCTCGGCGCGCAGCGCGCGGGTGCGCAGCGCCTGGCTCTCTCGGGGCGCTGCCACCGACAGGAACACGCAGCCAAGGACGAGCAGTCCGACAGCCGCGCTGGCGGCGGCACCGGTACCGGAATAGGCCAGCCAGGCCGCTCTCGCGCGCGGCCACAGCCTGCTCATAGCCACCCGGTCAGGCAACCTGGACTCCGGCGCGCAGACGGGCTTCATGGCGCCTCCACCGTGCGGAGCCGGCTAGCTGGATCGGTCCCGATGCCGACGCTGGCGGTGGTCGCCAGGAGTACCGGGATCGCCACTACCGCGAGCGCCACCCACGAGAGCCACGCGAACGGAACCACCACCAGCACTGGCGGAGCGCTAGCCGGAGCCGGGGTAAGCACGGGAACTAGCACGTGCGCGAGACCCACCCCGGCCGCCAGCCCGGCCGATGCAGCGGGCACCACGAGCATGATCTCCTCGGCACAGAGCCGAAATGCCTGCGCGGCACGCGACATGCCGAGCGCCGTCAGCACGGCACCCTCAAGCCGCCCGGCACGCAGCCGGGCTGCCACGCTGACCGCGAAGCCGAGCGCGGCCAGTGCGGCCACCGCGGCAGCGACCGCCAGGACGCCTTGCTGCGGCACCACTGTCACGGGATCCGCGAGCATTTCGTCAGTTTCGCGCGCGCGAACGCGCACGACTGTGCCAGCTGGAAGCCCCGGCGGCGCGCCGTTGGCGCCCCTCAGCCACCAGGTTGTTACCGGCACTGGCTCATCCCAGCGGCTCGCGAAGGCATCCTGGACGGCAGCGTGATCTACGATCACCGCGCCGCCCGCGCCCGTCACGGTCGGGAAGCTGGCCACAGCGGCGACGATGGTGACCGGTACCGAGTCAGCGCCGAACGACAACGGCACCGTCCCGCCCACGGCAGTGCCACTTGCCTGCAGGAAGGCGCTGGTTGCTATTCCCGGGATCGGATGGGCAGGAATCGGTGCTGTTACGGTTACCTGCGCAGCGACCGGCGTCGTTATCCCGGCCGCCGACCGCGACGGTGCGGCCCCTGGCTGGAACGACAGTTCCGCCGAGCCTGCCGCGGTGGCTCGCCATTGGCCGACCGCCGGCGCCAGGGCGACGGCTTCGGGCACACTACCCAGACCTGGCGCCGCAGCGTCGGGGTGCCAGCTGGCCAGCTGCCGGCCAGCCGCGAACGGGCGTGCGAAGCGGCGCTGCGCAGGCCCCGCGAGTGAGATGTCGTTGATTACCAGGCTGGCCTCGGCCGAGGCTGCTGGCCCCCGGCGGGCTGCCGCGGGCGGCAGAGAGTAGTCAAGGGACAGTCCGAGCAACCGCAGCGGATAGTTCGCCTGCCCGCTGGCAGACAGCACCGCCACCAGCGCATGACCTCGTCCGTCCGCACTGAGGGTCCCGGCCGGCACACGGAACACCGTGCCGAAACGGTCCTGTACCGCTGCCGTAACCGCCGCCACCAGTGCGGGCACGCGGCTGTCGTTCAGACTTGCCGTCACCTGGAGCCGCGCCGGGCGGCCTGGCAGCAGCAGCCCGGGAGCCGGCCACGGCGGAATGATGCGCCGCCACAATGTCGCCAGCGGCAGGGCAGACTCGTCCGGGCGGAGGATGACAGCGGCGCGAGCCGTTCGCGCGTCGACAGCCACGGCCACGCCACCTGCCGCGTTCGTTCCGGTGACGACGGGCGTGGCGGCCCGCACTGCCCGGCCGTCTGTAATGGAGCCCGCCTGGTTGAGCAGCACCGGCGCGGGCGTTTCCACCTGCACGTCAGAGCCGACGGCGAATGCCGCGTCGTCGCTCGCCGCCTGGTGCCAGCTCTCGTACTGGGAGATGGCAAGCGTGGCAGTAGCCACGGCCAGCACTGCCAGCAGCACCGGGCCCGCCTTTCCGAGCGGACGCCTGCTGACTTGCCAGCTCGCCAGTGTGGTCCCGGCGCGCCGACCGAGGGCTGCCACCCGGTCGAGGAGCCGGCCAGCGACGGGCAGCACCCGCAACGAAACCAGGCTCACCGCAGCCACCGCCAGCGTCGGGGCAGCGACAAGCACCGGGTCGAGCGAATTTCCTCCGGAGAGCGACGAGTAACTTCGCAGCTGCCACACGGCCAGCAGCGCCAGGGCAACCAGGATGACGTCGCCGCCTGCCCTGATGGCGGTTGCGGTTCGCGCTCTCCCAGCGCGACGCAGCTGAGCCATCCGGACCGACGGGGTCCACATGACCGGGACCACCATCACCGCGACCAGCAGTACGGAGGCAATCGCCGCCGCCACCCAAGCTGCCGGCGTTATCCCGGCAAGCCGCAGTCCGGTCGCATGCAGCAGCCAGCCGCGGGCCAGCAGCTGAGCTAGCCAGGTGCCGGCCAGCGGGGCCGGCCCGAAAGCTACCGCCCCGACGACCATGGCTTCAGCAAGCGCTGCGATCGCCAGCTGCCACTTCGCCGCTCCCCGCGCGCCGAGGACGGCCGATTCCTGGTCGCGCTGGCCCGCCAGCAGCAGCGTTGCGAGCCCCACCGCTACGGTCCCGACCAGGAGCAGCTGTATCCCGCTGATGACCAGCACCGACTCGGCTGCCGTCAGGTTGCGGGCCGCAGCCCGCAGCGACTGCGGCATGCTCGAGCTCACCACCAGGCCGCCGAGACTGGGCGTTTTCTGCAACCTGGAACCGAGCGAGTCGATCCGCGTAGCCAGCGGGTCGAGGTCGCCGGGCGAGATGCGTGCCGGGTCAGGGAGCACTACCCACGACGCCTGGTCTACTGTCAGGCCGCCAGGGCTGAACGCCGCCGGGCTGACCACGATCGGACCGCGGCCCAGGGCGCACCCCCGCCCCGTGGCGCCGCAAGTCCAGATCTGGTCGATGTCCCAATAGGGCGACGACGGGTCTCGCTGCCGGTATATCGCGCTGACCTGCAACCTGATCGGCCCGCGGGTGTTGAGATCGCGCAGCGTGACGACAGTGCCGGGCTTGGCGTTCAGGGCAGCGGCGAGCGTGACCGGAATCGCCGCCGGAATCGGCTGACCAGGCTGCGGGACGCCGGGCCAGGTGCCGGATACCAGGGCGGCGTACGTCCTGATTCGGTCCGGCGCCGCCGCATCGGCTTGGCGGCCGCTCAGTCCGCCTGCGGATGCAGGGAGCGCCAGCGGATCGGACCAAACGGACTCATCGAGCTGACCCGCGCTGGCGCCGAAAGCGGTCCGTGCGGAGGCGGCGATGACCTGTGTGTCGGACCGGGCGAGTTTGGCACCGACTAAGCCAATCACGGTGACCGAGGAGGCTGGGTCGGCGGCGAGCCGCCGGTGCAGCGCCTGCGGGAGGGCCTGCGACTCAAAGCCAGCGAGGGCGGCAAGCAGTGACGCCGTCACGAACGCGGTCGCGAGGACGCAGCAGAGCAGCAGCCACGACGACGCCATCCGACGCGCGATCATCACAGCGACCGCGCCCCGCATGACGCCGCTCCTTCCAGACGCACGGTGCCGCGCACGGGCCGGAACGTCAGCAGATATCGCGTCTGAGTCCGTTCGCCCGAGTCTAGGTTTAGTCCGGTCCTGACCGCCCGCAATGAGACCGGATCGGTATGCACACCATGCCGGATTGATGTCCGGCACCGAGCTGCCTTTTGTGTTCCGCGGAAACGCAGTCCAGGCCATCGGCGGAGCTTCTGGCACCCCATGTTCGACAGTCGTGGCGGGCCGGCAGAACTACCGGTTTCGATGGAGACCCCGCGATTGACAGCGAGATGACTGGGCCGTCTGGTCAAGGTGGAAGGACGCAGAAATAGGTGAACTGCGGTTGCGAGTTAGGCCGCCTGTGCCGCGCCCGACCGGGGTGTTCTGCACGGTTACTAGCGGCGCGTGACGGCGATCTGCTGCTGCGGGCATGGGATCGCCGGGATCGTCATCGTCATGCCCGAGCCGGTGCCGCTCCTTTACTGCGCCGGCTGGGGGTGTCAGCCTGGGCGGGTGAGGCCGATGATCCGGTACTGCGCCACGCCCGCGGGCCGCGTCGCCTACTCGACGGCAGGCGCTGGCCCGGCGCTGTTGTGCGATTCGGGCTGGATCACGCACCTGCACGCTCAGCTGGAGCTGTTGTCCTTCGGTGACTTCATCGGGCGGCTGGCGGAGCGGTTCACCGTGATCCGCTATGACAAGCCCGGGTGCGGCCTGTCGGACCGGGACGCGATTGACCTGTCGTTCGAGGGGCAGGTGGCCGCGGCGCTGGCGGTGGCCGACGCGGTGGGCGCGGAGCGGTTCCGCCTGTTCGGAGCCTCACAGGGCGGTCAGCTCGCCGCTGCGATCGCGGCGAGGTACCCGGGCCGGGTCGAGGCGCTGGTGCTGTACGGGACGTGCGCGAGCGGCCGGGATCTGGCGCCCGCCGAGGTTCAGGACTCGGTCGTGGCCCTGGCGCGGGCCCATTGGGGCCTGGGCTGGAAGGCGCTGACGCGGGCCTTCGTGACCGATGCGTCGGCGCAGGAGGTGGAGGCGCTCAATCGTGTGATGAGAGCGAGCGCTTCGGCGGTCGTGGCGGCGCGGCTTCTTGAGGTTTACTACGGCACTGACGTCAGGGCTTTGCTCCCGGCGATCCGGGCGCGCACAGCGGTCCTGCACCGCCAGGCGGACCAGGGCACCAGGTTCGAGCTGGGGCGGGAGGTCGCCGCGCTGATCCCCGGGGCGACACTGATCCCGCTGCCGGGCTCGAGTCACCTGTTTTACCACGGCGACTGGCAGGCGGTCCTGGAGGCGGTACTCGGCTTCTTGTGTGAGCCCGCGAGTTCGGGGCCGCGGCTGACCGACCGTGAGCTGGAGGTAGCCGGGCTGGTGGCCGCGGGGCTGACCAATCAGGCCATCGCCAGGCGCTTGTCTGTGGCGCCGCGGACCGCCGAGGCGCATGTGGAGAACATCCGGCGCAAGCTGGGTGTGCGCTCGCGTGCTCAGATAGCGGCGTGGGTGACCGAGCTCCGGCTGCGTACCTGAGCAGTTCGGTAGTTCCCCCGACGTACCCACCAGGGACTGCCGCCCAAGGCCGAGGGAGCCGGTAAATCCACCCGCTAGCCACCGGCGCTGGCGGCACTTACGACGCAGACCCGGGCCTGAGCGGAGCGCAGGGTCGGGGCGGGCCCGGCGGCGCCGGGCCCGAGCCCGGCGCGCCGGGGCCTGCTAGGCGCCGGCCAGGCCGGCGGGCTGGATGTTCTGGTTGACGTGGAAAAAGTTGTCGGGGTCGTAATGGGCCTTGACCCTGGCCAACCGGTCGTAGTTGCGGCGGTAGGAGGCCACGATCGGGTCCCGGCCCTCGATCATCATGAAGTTGATGTAGCCGCTGCCGGCCGAGGTCGGGTGCAGCGCCTCCCAGTAGTCCCTGGCCCACTGTGACATCGGGCCGACGCTGGCCGGGTCGGGGTCGACACCGACGATGACGCCGGCCCAGCCGCCGTCCCGGTAAGCGAACGCGGTCGCGTCCTGCGGCACCCGCCTAGCCGCGCCGTCGATCGGGTACATGTGCATGGTGGAGTGCCCGGTGGGCAGCTGCGCGCCGTACTTGAGGTGCACGTCGATGGCTGTGTCCGAGATCTCGGTGAAGAAGTCGGCCTTCCAGTACCACTGCAGCCCGGCCGGGTACAGGGCGTCGAACGCGCTCTGCAGCCCGGTGAACGGCATCGGTTGCAGGCCGACGACCAGCGGTGAGCCGAACGACTTGACCGGGGCGAGCACCTCGTCGGCCCGGTCGTGCGGGCCGGTGTAGCACCAGATGATGGCACAGGCCTTGCGGCCCCACAGTTCCTCGGGGAACGGCGGTGCGGGCGGGATCGTGATCAGGCCGAGCCAGCCGCTGAGCTCCTCGGGCAGCGACGGGAGCAGCCCCCGGTACCAGCGCAAGACCTCTGCGGTGTCAGCGAAGTCATACAGCACCGGGCCGCCGATGATCGTGCCGCGCTCGCCGATGTCGTGGCAGCGGAACGTGAACGAGGTGACGACGCCGAAGTTGCCGCCGCCGCCGCGCAGCGCCCAGAACAGGTCAGGGTGCGAGGCAGAGCTAGCCGTCACCAGCGTGCCGTCGGCCAGCACCACGTCCGCCGCGAGCAGGTTGTCGACGGTCAGGCCGAAGCGCCTGGCCAGGTAGCCGATGCCGCCGCCCAGCGTCAGCCCGCCCACCCCGGTCGAGGACAGGACGCCGGACGGCGTGGCCATGCCGAACGCGACGGTCGCATGGTCGACGTCGGCCCAGGTGCACCCGCCGTCCACACGGACCGTGTGGTCCTGCGGGCTGACCGTCGTGCTGCGCATCAGGGACAGGTCGATGACCAGGGCGTCATCCCACACGCCCAGGCCGGCCGCGTTGTGCCCGCCGCCGCGAACCGCGATCTCGATGTCGTTCGCGCGGCAGAATCGGACGCAGGCGACGACATCGGCGGCGTCGCGGCAGCGCACGATGGCTGCCGGACGCTTGTCGATCATTGCGTTGTAGACGGCGCGCGCCTGGTCGTAACCGGGATCTGCCGGCAAGATCAGGTCCCCGCGCAAGCCGGCGGCCAACTGCCCGACCGGAGCGGTGGCGACGACTGACGTAGTCATGGTGGCTCCCCCATTCGGTGCCTAATGTGATGTCCCGTACGACGCTATTGAGCCCAAACCGGGGCAGGCAATCGAGTGAACTACCGGCCGTCGGCGGCCCCGTCCCCGCGGCCAGCGCCCGCGGCGCTGCGGGCATCGGGAGAACTACCTAGGCGGGTCCTCTTGACCCGCGCCTCGATTTGCGCCGCCACCGCACCGCCGACTCACGCCGGATAAGCGGGCGGCCACCTGCAGGTGCCGCACGGCCTCGGCGGACATGCCCAGGCTGACCGCCGAGCCGCCCACAGCGAAGTGCGCCACGCCGCTGAGCCCGGCCGCTGCCCTCGGTAACGCGCTCTCAACGACCATTCGGCGCTTAATGCCGAATGACATTCCAGGCCGGCGCCACGCCTGCCAAAGCGGCTCCAATACGCGAGGGAGTGGTCATCGCCGATGTGAGATTTCCCGGTAAGCGGCCAGCCGCCAACGGTCATCTTCCGCGTTCAAGCCGCCATTCGCGCCGCCGACCGTACCCCGCAGCAGCGCCTGGGCATGGAGCAACGTCCAGACGCGCATTGCAAGGCGGCTCCTTCTGCTGTCGGACATGTTTGCATCGTCGTCGGCGGCAAGGGCATTCCTGGCTGGCCTAATCTTCGTCTCAGTCATCTGGTTTCCTTTACGTACCAATGGTGAGGATTTGCTGGCTAATTCAGCGAGACACAGCCACTACGGCAGGCGAGTGGCATAGGGATACGATGTGCGGCCAGGAACCCGCAGCAGGGCAAGC
>DASXIA010000115.1:0-1653 GCA_036488155.1 Streptosporangiaceae bacterium
CCCGGCGGCCCCGTCCTCGTGAGCACCGTGTTCCTCGGCCTGAATCAGGACTGGTCAGAAGAGGGGCCGCCGACGCTGTGGGAAACCAAGGTGTTCGCGGAAGGCTGCCCGTACGACCAGCACCAATGCCGCTACACCGCGCGCGAGGATGCGCTGGCTGGCCACGCGCATGCGGTGTCCGCAGTCAATGATTGGCTGCAAAGCGTGCAGCCGCAGAATCTTCGTCGGGACTTGTCCCCCGAATCGCCTTGACACCATCGGTTGTTGCGCCGTTAGCGTGTGGCCCCTACCGGGAGTGGTACAACCATGGCCCGTGCGGACGCCATGCAAGCGGGCGACATGCAATCCGACAACTGGCATATCGCGACGGTCAAGCCCGGTGGGTTGCACCGGGCGCTGTTCTACCTGGCGCTCCCCGAGCGCCGGCAGCAGGTTTTCCATCCGCTCTACATCGTCCGCGACCGGCCGACCGAGCGCGTCGCCGAGGCGCTGTTTCCGGGTTACCTCTTTGTCCGCTTCGACGCCCAGCGCGAGCAATGGATTTCCCTGCTGTCTACGCCCGGCCTGTCCGGGCTGCTGCGCGACCCAGCCGGCGTGCCGGCCACGATGCCTGAGCCGGTGATGACCGAGCTGCTGGCCAACCCGCAGGTGCATGCGCCGGGCGCTGATCTGCCGGTGGACCTCACTGGCGTGGTGGTCAGCGTGGCTTTCGGGCCGTTTGCCGGCCACACCGGGCGCGTTGCCCTCTCCGGCGCCGAGCGCGTGCAGGTGATGCTGTCACTGCTGGGCCGGGATGTGGCGGTCCAGGTCAAGCGCGGAGCCGTCAGAGTGCTGGCGTGACCTGCATGACCTTGCGTTCATGGTGGCACGACGCCATGATCGCATGTGCTACTCCCGCCATGGCGTCATGCACTAATGCCGCCATGGCGTCATGCACTAATGCCGCCATGGCTACATGCGCTACTGCCGCCATGTGCCCATGCTTCCATACCGCCATGCAGCCAGCCAAGCCCAGCGGGCCCATCGTCTACGCGGTGAGCAACGGGGCCGATGTGGCGCCCTGGCCCCACGTCCCTGCCCGTCCTAGCCTGTCCTGGCACATTGGAGGCTTGGGCATGATCAAGACCGTGACGCGGCGCGGCAATGCGGTGGTCGTGAACTACGAGACCGAGGAAGAGGCGCAGAGGCATTTCAAGTGCGTCTGTGCGGTCGTCGCCAAGCAGGATGCCGCCGGAAAGCGGAGACCCGGCAAGCCTAGCGCCCTGTCCAAGCTGGTCGATACCCCCGAGGAAGCGGCCACCCTGGAGGCTGCGCTGGCCCCAAAGGCCGGCTCCTCGCCGGTGATCCACCCGCCGGCCAGCCTGCTCCGCCTCACTCCGTTCACGACGGAGCGGGCCGACCGCCTTCCCGAGGATAGGTACGCCTTCCCTGGCGTGCCCCTCCAATCGTCCTCCCATAAGCCTCCGACCGCCCCGCCGACCGTCCGGTTCATCGACCCGCCGGCGTTCTACCCGCCGGGCAGACCCGTCCAGCTCATCGAGCCGCCTGACACCCTGGCAGACCGCTGCGCCGCGGCCACCAAGGCGGCCGGCGGCCACGGCTGGATGGGCTGACGGCATGGCGACACGCCAGCATGAGCCGAGCGTCGGGGAA
>DASXIA010000116.1:0-8371 GCA_036488155.1 Streptosporangiaceae bacterium
CAGCCCGCCGCTCCGCGCAGTTCACCGGCCTGCTTTTCGCTACCCGACGGCCCACTTCGGACGGGCGCCAACTCGTGGTTCCAATCCGGGATCAGACCGGCCACGCCGTCTGCGCAGGGGAATGGCAGCAGGGACTCATCAGCGTCCTGGACGAGTTGACGCTCCGAGAGCTGGGAACCGAGCGGCACGACGCCTCGCACCGGTATTCGGTTGCTCTCGCTGGTAACGAACGCTCGCGGGTACGGCCCGAGCAACGCCCGTACCTGTCGGTCGATCTCTTCACATGTCATGGCCGAGGTCAGCTCACCGTCGTCCGGCCTCCGTCGGGGCCAGAGGGACGCTGCGGCCTCGTCCTGCTTGCTGCCCGTCACGGATCTGCCCGCTAGGCCAGCGGCGAGCTCGGCGCCCGCACGGAAATGGGCAGTTTCCATCTTGTAAAACAGTGAGGACGCAGTCTCTCGCGGGCTTACCTGAACTGGGTACTGCGCGATAACCGGGCCTGTGTCGGCCGCCTCCTCCAGGAAGAAGACACTCAGTGCCGTCTGCTTGAGGCCCTTTATGATCGTCCAGGGTATCGGCGCCTGCCCGCGGCCTTCCGGAAGTTTTGTCGGATGCATCCCGATGCAGCCGACCCCGTCTGGAAGTCGGTCACGCTTCGCCTCTGCGGCTTCAGCAGGGATGGCCAGGACCTCAGGGCAAACAATCGATGACCAGCCGATCACCAGAATGTAGTGCGGCCGAATATCTCTCATCAGCCCGGCCACGCCCCTGAGCCCGCCATCCGGGGCATCCAGGTACCGCAGCTGCTGCTCCGCCGCCAATGGCGCTAGCGAGCGGTAGCCCACAGTCTTGGCCGCCTGTTCCGCCCGCAAGCCGATCATCGCCGATACGTCCAGCTGGTCCTCGAGAAACGCATCTGACGACAGGATGCCTGCGAATGCTGCGGCACCGAATGCATGTCCGCTGACTAGGACTAGCCGCGTCGGATCGGGCATCTCCGTTACCCTCCGTAATGGACGTCAAGAATCTTTACATGCTGGCTTTCACCGTCGACCGAGAAAGCCATCTGAGTGTCCTTCGTGCCGTCAAAGTGCCTCGCGACCAGTCCGGACGGACTAGACTCTGCCAGCAGCTCGAGCGCGACGCGGGTGGCGAATCCAGTGGCACCTGCAGCGCAGACTATCTTCCGCTTCGGGCTGAATGGGTTTGTGACTCTGGAGAGAATGCCATAATCGATCTCGGCGGAGTTCGAGCCATCGAAGCGCGGATAATAGCGTCGTCCAGTACTTCGATTCACGAGATATGCTGGCTCAGTGCGCGGCACGTCATAGTCAATGGCCCAGACCGTTCCGCGCATGCGATTGTAGATATTGCGTACCGCTACATTGTTAACCGCCCCGCCCACCAGCACGATGCTGTTGGCGTTCAGACTCTCCATCACATCTGCCTCGTCCGAAGCTTGCTCGCGCAATGGAGACCTAGGCAGCCAGCGGTTGTTGAACGCCTGTCGCAGAGCCTCCCGGCCGGCATTCTCGTGGCCTGTCGGCCAGTCAATCTGAGCGCCTGGCTGTGAGTACTCCTCATGGAAGATAGTGATGGGCTCCGCGGTCATTATGGGAAGCCAGAACCTGTGAAATGGCGAGTCACTGAGCGCTAGAAGCTCCTTAGCCGGGCTATGGTTCTGGCCCGGAAGACGCACCTCAAATGCCTCGACGCGCTTTAGTCCCGCCGAGTGACCGAGTATCTGCTCATGTATTGTCAGGTCTACGCCCTTCAGGCGACTCTCCTGCGAGGAGTGACACGCAATGGCGGCGGCCTTCGACTCCAGGGAGTCCTGTGCCAAGTCGATGAAGAGGCGCGGTTCAAACCGGTCGAGTTCGGCGGACAGATGTATCGAGAAATGCAGGAAAACGCATTGCCGGAAGGCCGCGTGGGCTATTCTGCTCGCTTCGACGTGGTCATTATGAGAGTCGGCCTCAGTGTGAGTAAGGATCACGTCGGGCACGATGCCCCATTCTGAGGTTATGTGCCGGATTCGTTCGACTGACCAGCCCGATACGCGCACCCGACCGTCCGGAATACCGGCAAACAGCACTCGGCGCTTGGGTACGCCCATTATGCGTGCCCCGTTGAGCGCCTCGCGCCGCCGGGTCTTCGCCCTACCCTCGTCGGTGAGCACGATCAGGTAGACCTCGGCCAGCTCAAGCTCAGTTACTTTCTTGATGAGGGCAGCACAACCCAGCTCGATGTCGTCGGGATGTGCCCCTATAGCTACAAGCTTCATGGCGAACCTCGGGCTGCGACCCTAGTTGATGCCGGAGGTGTTCCCAACCGATAACGCCGTCGTGGCGCAGCGCGCCGGGTGAACCCGTTCAGCTACTCACTGGGAATCCTGCGGACCCGGCGTACCCGGATGATTTCAGCGTCGCCACCAGTTGCGCCAGCCGCCGTGCGTGCCATCACAGCTCCCCTGCGATAGTCCGGCCGTCCTGGATACCGCCGGGCCTCCGCCATCAAGCCGGCCAGAGTCAAGGCAGTCGACCCGGCCGTCAGCGGCCCCACCCGACTTCTGCTGTGTTTCTTCCCCCGATCCGCGGCTCCCCTATCCATGATGCGGTCAGAGAAAGCCCGGCGACCGGACACTCACGCTTCTGCCAGCGAGAACTGGTGAGGAAACGGGCCGCTGTGCGCAATGCGCCCAGCGCGCAGGTCACATTAAGGGGGGAAACGTCCGCGTAGGCGACGGCGCAGCTCTCACCCGCTCCGCGCTGACTTGATCACACAGCGTACATGCCGCCGTCCGAGGGGCCCGGCGCGGCACGACGGAATCTGCCGAATCGAACGACAGATCGTCGAGTGGCGGTGCACGGCCGGCCAGCGAGCTCTGGCGGCCAGACTCGGGCTGAACCCCGCTATCTCGCTGGCCATGTGGCGCTTTGGCGTCTTCCCCGGACGGGGTGTCCTGCCCTACGTTGCCGCTCAGCTGATGGGCTCTCTGCTGGGCGTGCTGCTGGCACGTGCGGCATGGGGACCGTCTCTGGCCGAGCCCTCGGTCGCCTACGCCGCTCTCAAGCCGGCGCCAGGCTGGTCGAACGGCATGGTCTTCCTGGTAGAGGGCGCCAGCATGGCAGTGATCATCGTGCTGGTCGGCGTTTCCTGTCAGTACCTCGGCTGGTTCCCTGCGTGCCATGGCTGGTCGGCTGCCTCATCGGCGCTGCCATTGCCGGCCTCGGTACCGTCACCGGCGGATGCGTCAACGTCGCCCGCCAATTCGGCCCTGCCGTCTTCGCCGGGCAATTCGGGTTCCTTCCCGCCTACCTGCTTGCGCCGCTGGTCGGCGCAGTCGTGGCGCCGTGGCTGCTCTGTCGCTTCCGGCACCGCGAAGTGCTGACTCACCGGCTATGCGGTTATCCGAGTGCCGATGCCCCGGATGACGTCCCGCCGTGACGCGCTTGCAGCTGCAAAGGCCTGCGATGTGATCTAGGGGATACGGAGCCACGTCAACGCCTCCCCTTTCTCTCGCGTCACACACATAACTGACGCAAAGGGGGCGAACACCCCGGATGGGAAGAGCAAGCGGCCTCGTAGCTCCCGACCCAGACAAGAGCCCCGGTGGCCTAGTTTCTGGTACCGGGGCTCTTCCGCACCGGCAAGTTACCTCGACGACGAGGTACATCCGCCGCGCCGCTCACTCGACGGTTTTCGGTTCGAAGGGGTTCAACAACTGGACACCTTTGGCCAAGGGCACCGACGCGATCCTCACTCTCGCCACCGAACCCCCGTCGGCAGGCACCGGCCGTTTCGTCGACCGCTTCGGTCCCGTCCCCTCGTAGGTCTAGCCAGGCGCTAGTCCGATGACGGCCGGCTGAAGCCGAGCAGGAGCAGGCCGATCGCGTAGCACAGCATGGCCACCGCGGTGGAGAGCGCCATCGCCAGGGACGCGTTGGCTGGCCCGCCGTCCGCTACGAACCTGGCGCCGTTGAGCGCCGCCGAGACGATCGCGGCCAGGCCGATCACCGACAGCACGCTGCTGGCAGTGTGCCTGGTAACTATCGACCGCACCACCAGCGCGACGGCGGCGAGCACGATGAGCAGGCCGAGTCCCGCATGCGTGGCAAGCGAGGCCGGGCCGTTGGTGAGCGCACGGCCGATCGCGCCGAAAATCCCGCTGCCCTTGTCCTTATCCGGGATCGTCGCATAAAGGTTGACCACGATGCCGATCGCGAACTGCACGATAAGCATCGCCAGCACCCCGAACGTGTTGCCCTGCAGTGCTGCTAGCTTCCGGTCAGACATCCCCGCGGCGCGACGCCGCACCGCAGTGCCGCTCATCGCCATTGCCGTAGCCTCCGTTCTTGGACCCTGGTCCTGCCACCTTCGCCGGCTTGTGGCATGGAAATCACTTCGCTACCTCTCGATCGGTGCCGTCCGCGTCCACGGACGCCGTCTCGGCTAGATGATTATCGTAATGGCAAGATTATCTTGACCCAATACTATCTGGCGCTGCGATAGTATAACGGCATGAGTGACGACGCAACCGCGGGCCCGGCGATGCCGGAGCATGGCGGTTTCGCGTTGCTGCTGGTGCAGCTCGGCATGGAAGCGGCCAGGCAGTTCGCAGAACAGCTCGCACCACTCGGCGTTGAGCCGCGGCATGCCGGCATGCTCCACAGACTGGCCGCGAACGAGGGAAAGGCCCAACAGGCCATCGGCGAGCTCATCGGGCTCAACCCGACTCAGATGGTCTTCCTGGTGGACGAGCTGGAAGACCGCGGCTTCATCGAGCGCCGACGCAATCCGGCGGACCGGCGTTCGTATGCGCTGTACCTGACGCCGGCCGGGCGGGACATGCTCTCCAAGATCCACGAGGCGGGCCGGATCCACCAGGCAAGGTTCGGCGCCTCGCTGACTGCGAGCGAGCAAGGGCAACTCACGGAGTTGCTCCGGCGTATTGCCCTCGACCAGCGCATCACCGGGGAGAGCTTGCCAGGGATCCAGCCGCGCCGCCGCTAGAAGCCCGGGCACGGGGTAGCTCCGGCAGCCGCGCGGTCGGGTGCTGCTAGCGCTGCCCGGCGGGCAGGTCCGCTGGCCTGAGCCGGTACTCCTGCAACCGCAGGCCGTGATACTTCTCTGTCTCGCCGACCCACTCCATGCCGATCCGGCGTACCATCGCGGCCGCGCGTGTATTCGCCGGCCGCACGAGCGCGATTACCTGTTCGATCCCCTGGCCGAATGCCCAGCGCGCCAGAGCCAGACCGGACTCGGTCGCATAGCCATAACCCCACGCCCGGGGATGCAAGGCCCAGCCGATCTCGAACTCCTCGTCGGGCGGCAATGGCAGCAGGCTCGCTCCGCCCACCACCTGACCGTCCTCGCGGCGTTCGATCGCCCAGCGCCCGGCCGGCACCAGCAGCCCGGAGTCCTCGGCTATCCACCGCTCCAGCAGCACGCGCATTGCGTCTGTGTCCCCGACGCGACCCAAGGACGGGGACAGCCACCGCGCGACCTGTTCATCACCGTAGGCACCGAGCGCGGCCGGAGCATCATCGGCTTCCCATCCCCGCAAGACAAGACGCTCGGCTGCCAGTTTCTGCGCCATAAGCTCACCCTAGCGCGCTGGCGATATCGGCGTTTCGCCGCGATTCGCCGAGCGTGTTGCGGCTGCTGCCGGCCAGCCGGCAGTGGGCTTGTCTGGGCGCGGTGTCCGTCACTGGGCAGCGACTTCAACTACGGCTTCCATGTCACGCACGACGAGCACGTCGCGCCGATCGAGTGGAACTTCATGACCTGACTCCGCTCGGCCGGCAAGACGAGGACGTGGAGCTGCGGCACCACGACAAGTACGCCGGCGGCTCGTGACGGACGCAGTTCATCCGGGTGTACTCCCAGCTTGGGCCGGGCAGCAAAGGTGCCGACGGAGCGATGACTCTTCGGGAGGCACAATGCTGCAGCCATCGGACGGCACGATCGAGATCGTCCGGCATCCTGCTCGCCGGATTACCATCCAGGTGGATGCATCGTTCGACGAATTCCGGACTCGTTACGAGAAGGCGGTCCCTGTTTTTCGGCACGAGCGCTTCGCCAGTCTCGTCGAGAAGCAGGCGAGCTGGCAGGACATACTCAGCGCAACGGCCGACAATGCTCCGCACGACTTCATCCTCTATTGGAGCCACGACTTCACTGCGCTCATGCGCCTGGCGGGCGATAGAGGACGCTGCGTCGAGTATCTGATGGGCAACCACACCATTGCGCAGCGCATGTATCGGTACAACCCTGCGATCTTGCTCTACGCTCCGCTGCGAACAGCAATCTTCGAAGATGCCGACAAAGTTAGCTGGTTTACGCTCGACCAACCCAGTTCTCGCTTCGGCAGCTTCAACACTCCGCAGATCACCAAGGTCGGACTCGAACTCGATCACAAGGTGGCCGCATTGCTGGAGCACCTGGGCGTACGAGTACCTGAGGAACTCGCCTATTCCTGAAGCACTCAGCCAGGGCCGCCGGATCCTGGCCATTGCGCATCCCCAAACTGGCTCCTGACCAGGCCGGATCTGAGCGCAGATAGACTCCGGAGGATGGCTGTCTCGCGGGGGCCAGCTGGCAATGACCGGCTCACAGGGGAGCAGGCGGCGCTGCGACGGGTGGCGACGCAAGTGGCCCGCGGGGCGACACCGCGCGAGGTGTTCGCCGCGGTCACCGAGGAAGCCGGGCGGCTGCTGGGCGCCGACTATACGACGATGAACCGGTATGACCCGGACGCGACGAGAACGGTGGTCGGCGCGTGGAGCAGCACCGGTGCTGCCTTCCCCGTCGGCAACCGGATGAGGCTCGGCGGGCGGAACATGTCGACGCTGGTGTTCCAGACGCACCGGCCAGCGCGGATCGACGACTACGCAAACGCCTCGGGCCCGATCGCGGATGCCGTCCGGGAGCACGGCATCCGCGCTGCTGTCGGCGTGCCGGTCCGCGTCGAAGGCGGGCTGTGGGGCGTCATGATCGTGGGCTCCCGCATGGAGCCGCTGCCGGGCGGCATCGAGGCGCGGCTGGCCGGGTTCACCGAGCTGGCCGCGACCGCGATCGCTAACGCACAGGCCCGGGTTGAGCTGCGCGGGTTCGCCGAGGAGCAGGCGGCGCTGCGGCGGGTGGCGACGCTGGTCGCCCGGGCGGCCCCGCCCGAGGAAGTTTTCGCCGCGGTCACTGAGGAGGCCGGGCGGCTGCTGGGCTCAAGCTACACGGTTATGGCCCGGTATGACCCGGACGACACGAGGACGATAGTCGGCGCCTGGAGCAGCACCGGCCCTACCTTCCCCGTCGGCAGTGTAATGACGCTGGGCGGGCGGAACCTGCCGACCATGGTGTTCCAGACCCGCCGGCCGGCGCGGATCGACGACTACACCGGCGGCTCTGGCCCGATCGCCGAGGCCGCCGTCCACGAGATCGGCCTCCGCGCGGCCGTCGGCGCGCCGGTCAGCGTCGAAGGCGCACTGTGGGGCGTCATGATCGTGGGCTCCCGGGCAGAGCCGCTGCCGGCCGGAGCCGAGGACCGGCTGGCCGGGTTCACCGAACTGGCCGCCACCGCGATCGCCAACGCCCAGGCCCGCGTGGACCTGCGCGGATACGCCGACGAACAGGCAGCGCTGCGACGGGTGGCAACGCTGGTCGCCCGCGCGGCACCGCCCGCGCAGGTGCTGACCGCGGTCACCGAGGAAGCCGGGCGCCTGCTGGCCGCAGACTACGCGGCGATGGCCCGGTACGATCCCGACGGCGCGAGAACTGTCGTCGGCGTGTGGACGAGCACTGGCCCTGCCTTCCCCGCCGGCACCCAGGCAAGCCTCGGCGGGCGGAACGTGGCGACACTGGTATTCCGGACGGGCCAGGCGGCGCGGATCGACGACCACGCCGGCGCCACGGGCCCGATCGGGGAGGTCGTCCGCGAGCTGGACCTCCGCGCGGCCGTCGGCGTGCCGGTGCGCGTCGAGGGGCAGCTATGGGGCGTCATGGTCGTAGCCTCTACCGTGGGGCCGCTGCCCGCCGGCACCGAAGCACGCCTGGCCGGATTCACCGAACTGGCAGCCACGGCGATCGCCAACGCCGAAGCCCAGGCAGCCCTGACCGCCTCGCGGACACGGATCGTCGCCACCGCCGACGCCACCCGCCGCCGCATCGAACGCAACCTGCACGACGGCGCCCAGCAACGCCTGGTCTCCCTCGCCCTGAACCTGCGCGCCGCCGAGGCAACCGCGAGCCCCGGCACCGGCGCGGAGCTGGCCCGCGTAGCCGAAGGGCTGGACGGCGTGCTACAGGAGTTGCGGGAGATCGCCCGCGGTCTGCACCCGGCTATCCTGGCCGAGAGCGGCCTGGCCCCGGCACT
>DASXIA010000117.1:0-1660 GCA_036488155.1 Streptosporangiaceae bacterium
AGCGTTACGGCGCTGGTTTCCAGCAGCAGCTGACCGAGCAGAAAACTATTGAACGTGCGGTAAGTGAAAAGCGCTTGCTCGTCGCTGAACCCCTCCCCGACCAGCCCGCTCAACATTGTCTCGACCCAGCGCAGCGACCGAATCGGCGGAATAATCCACGGAGCCGTCGGCGGCCGAGTAGCCACCAGCGGGAAAGCATGCGGATGCGCGAGGGCATAGCGGCGCACTCCGTGCGCCATCCTCGTGAGATAAGGGCGCCACCCGTCCACCGGACGCACCTGGACCTCTGGGTCGTCGGCGAGCTCGTTGACGATCCGGTCCACGACCGCGTCAAACAGCTCATCACGATCCTGCACATACCTATACAGCGACATCGAGCGAACCTCCAGCCGCGACGCCACCGCCCGCATCGACGCTGCCCCGATGCCCTGCTCGTCCACCAACTCCAGCGTGGCCGTTACGATCCGGTCCAGCGACAGGCCGCGACCGGGCCGGGTCCGACGGTTATGCCCTCCTGCTGCTCGTTTCACCGGCACCCAATCTTGAAACAACTGCTGTGATGATAGCGGGTTGACCGGCCTGTTTGCATGGCGGTGCAGCAGCCGTTGTTACCAGGGCCGAGCGCTTCGCGGCCCGGCCATCACCCTCCTTCCTGCCCGCCGCCATCACCTTGCTTCCCGGCCGACGTCGAACCCCGTCCCTGTCCCCACGGGCGAGAACCCCAGTGAGGTAACGCCGTAAGCTTCTCATGTAAGTTTCATGTGTAAGCCATCCGGGTGCGGGTAGAGGAGGCCAGCCTGACCGGGGTGGGACAGTCACGGTCCATCGGTTCGCAAGCCGATGGACCGTGACGGCTCAGCCGCCGGACAACTGCGGCGGCCAGCCCCGCCCGCCAACGCGGGACCGCTGGTCACGGATGGCCCGCAACTCGCTCACCTCGAGGAGATGACCCGGATGACAGATAAGTACGCGCCCGAATTCACGTCGCCGCAAGGCGGCGAATTGTCGCCGCCCGTGCCGGCGGAGGAGCACGGGACGGCTGACGTCGTCAAAGACCAGGCTGCTGACCTGAGTCACGGCGGCGTTCAGGCAGGGAAGCAGGTGGCCGATGTGGCCCGGGAGCAAGCTTCGGGCGTGGCGACCGAGGCCGGGCGTCAGGGCCGCGACCTGGTCGAGCAGGCTCAGCACCAGCTGGAGGTCCAAGCGGCCCAGGGCCAACAGCGGCTGGCGAAGCAGCTGCTTTCGCTCAGTGATGAGCTCCGCTCGATGGCAGATGCCTCCAGCCAGGGCGGCATGGCCGCCGACCTGGCACATCAGGCGGCCTCGCGGGTCCATGATGCCGGGCAGTGGCTGGATGACCGCCGGCCCCGGCAGGTGGCGGACGAGATGCAGTCCTTCGCGCGCCGCAGGCCAGCGGTCTTCCTGGCCCTGGCGGTAGGGGGTGGCCTGGTGGCGGGCCGGCTCACCCGGGGACTCAAGGATGCACATGGCGACAATTCCACAGAGCCTGCGGCTGGGCAGGACCTAAGCGGGCAGTGGGCCCAGCCGCCTGACATGACCGGCTATCCACCGGCCACGGCGGGCGGCGTCAGCGATCAGACGCGGGACCGTTCTGTCCCGGCCACCCGCCTGCCGCCCACGGGCATGGATCCGGCCTCGG
>DASXIA010000127.1:0-1841 GCA_036488155.1 Streptosporangiaceae bacterium
CTGCGTGATCGTCGCCTGGCAGAGAATGTGCGAGCGCTAGTCCAGGGCGGGTTCTTCGCTGTCGGCCGGGACTGTCGGCAGATAGCCAGCGGCCGCAGCTGAACCGCCGGCGGTAGCGAGCCGCTCGGTAGTGACAGCGATCATCCGCAGGCCATCGGCCCAGGGTGCGATGCCACCGCCCAGGCGCGCCCTGCCAGGGACTAGTCCGTCCCGGTACTGATCGGTATCTGAAGTCACGCTGTGCTGATGCTCCGCCGTCAAAGGGTTACCTAATTTGAATATGTATAAGAGCAGTCATGAGCTTTCGTCCGGGTCCGAGACTACGCGACGCGGTGATCGAATCGGCGGCTGGCGCGCGAACGCCAGGCCGACTCTAGGCGTCGAAACAATTACGCCGAGCCCGGCCGCCGCGTCTGGCAGCTCCCGTCCGTGCCGGATTCGGGCCGGAGGTAGCAGGAGCCATGACTCCCGACGACTGCTGACTTCGCTGCGGAGATTAACTGCGACTGAACAGCGACTCAATTTGTTGCTTGTCACGGTAGCGGCGCTCACTTTAGACTGAACATTCAGTCAACCGCGTTGGGAGCGCGATACTCATGGCCACCACCGAGGCCAGTTCAGCCGATCCGACCGCTACTACTTCTGCCGCTAGCTGCGCCGCCATGGCCGGGAGGAACGGCAACCGCGACCACACAGCCCGCGAAAGCACCGCCGGGCAGGAGAGCGCCACCGGCAGCGCTTCACTCGCCGAGATCATCGAGGCACAGGAAGAAATCTTCGTCCGGCGCCAGCCTGAATCAGCACGGCTGGCAAGGGTGGCCACCGGCGTCCTGGCCGGCGGTGTCGTGTCCAGCTGGCAGATCTCGCGGCCGCAACCGGTGTGGCTGAGCCACGGCAGCGGCTCCAAGCTCTACGACGTCGACGGTAATGAGTACGTAGACCTGCACGGCGGTTACGGCGTCTCGCTGGCCGGCCACGGCCATCCCGCCATCGTCGAGGCAGTCCGCTCGCAGGTGGAGCGCGGCACTCATTTCGCCCAGCCAACGCAGGCCGCTCTGGCAGCCGCCGCAGAGTTGTCCCGCCGGTTCGGCCTGCCCGAGTGGCGCTTCGCGAACTCCGGCACCGAGGCGACTATGGACGCGGTTCACCTGATGCGCGCCATCACCGGACGCGACCTGATCATCAAAGTCGAAGGCTGTTACCACGGCCATCACGACTCGGTCCAGGTATCGGTCTGCCCCGACTCACCGGAGGACGACCGCGGCCCTGCCGCCCGCCCGCACAGCGTGCCGTCCAGCAGCGGCATCCCGCAAGCGATCACCGATCTCACGCGGATCGTCGGCTTCAACGACCTAGACGCTGTCCGGCGCCGACTGGAGGAATGTCCTGGCCAGATAGCCGGTATGATCCTCGAGCCGATCATGATGAACGCCGGCATCATCATGCCCGAGCCCGGCTACCTGGCCGCCTTGAAAGACCTGCTGCACGCCCACGGCGCTTTGCTGACCTTCGATGAGGTCAAGACCGGGCTGACCGCAGGGCCGGGCGGAGCGACCGGCGTCACTGGCGTCACGCCTGACATCGTCTGCCTGGCCAAGGCCATCGGCGGCGGCGTCGCGGTGGCCGCGATCGGCGGCACGCACGAGGTCATGGCACACGTCGCCAACGGCGACTACGAAATGGTCGGCACCTTCAACGGTAACCCGCTGGCCATGGCCGCCGCCCGCGCGATGTTGACCGAGATCGCCATTCCGGAGGCCTACGAGCGGCTGGAGAGGCTGCGCCTCCGGGCAGTCGACGGGCTGGAGCGCGAGATCGCGCGGAATCACCTGAACGCGCGG
>DASXIA010000011.1:0-4369 GCA_036488155.1 Streptosporangiaceae bacterium
CGCCGGACACCGACCACCGGCGGAAGAAATTGAGGCCGGCCTGGATGGCGCCAAGCCCCATCGCACCGAGGCTGAGAGGTATCAGCTCAGACCTGATGCCCTTGACAACCACGGTGTCGATGACCGACTTGGTAATGAACGGGATCGCGATCTCGGAGCTCACCGCGAGTACTGCCGCCGTGACCATCAGGAACAGGTACAGGTAATACGGCCGCATGTACTCGCGCATCCGCCACAACGCCTGAGCGGGCGTCTGTACGCGCGCAGGGCCGGCAGGCTGCTCCTGGGCATGCGGCGGCGAAGTGGCGACAGTGGGGGGCATTATCCGCAGGCTAACCGGAGAGCGGTAGTCCTGTCATCAGAGTTTCCCGGCGGCGCCCGGTCGGGCCGCGTCTGCGTAGTTTGGCTTTCGTACGCCAGCCAGACGCGATCCCGCCGCCGCATCGTCTGTTCGCCGTAGCGTTTGCATTGATACGGTGCAGGGTGGCGAACAGCGGGTAACTCTGGCACTCTGGCCAGACGACGGCGCGTGCTGGTGCCGGAGTCTGGCTTGGAGGGGGCCCATTGGAGCGCACCCATTCCCGTTCCTGGGGCATGTCTGCGCCAGCGCAAGCGCCCGTTCCGGCCTTAGCTACTTTTCACGCGGGAGTCGAAGCCGTCTGCCAGATCGCCGAGCTGTTCGATAACCTCACCTGGTCCGCGCAGACGCCGTGTCCGGAGTGGCGGGCGTTCGAGGTGGCCGGACATCTTCGGTGCGTCGCTGATGACTTCAACGAGTACTTGGATGAAGCTCCGGTCAGCCGGTACGCCCGGCTGATGGCCACCGGAGCCCATCCGGACACCCTGGGCCGCAAACTGGCCCGGCAGAACGCGGCCGAACTAGCCGCGCTTGCTGACGCGTCGCCGGCCGAGCACATCGCCGCGTTCGCCTCGTCTGCTCGCAGCTACGCGCACCGGCTGACCGCCGTGTGGGACCTGCCGCATCACCAGTACCGCGACACGGTGGTCACTGTCGGCGGGATGGCTGGCGCCGCCTGCGCCGAATGGCACCTGCATGCCTGGGACCTGGCCAGGGCGCTAGGCACCGACTATCGCCCGGCCGACCCGGCCGCGGTACTGGCCGGCTGGCGGGCTGGCATGCCGCACTTGCCGGTACAGTCCGCTTCGTGGGGAGCCAGGGCGGTGCGCCATTACGATCCCTGGCATGCTGTTCTTGCGGTGTCCGGTCGGCTGTCGACCAGCACGGCGACCGGGCTGGCAGAGTCACGGGCCTTGCGGTTGCCGCTGGCAGCGTGGCCCGGGCGACTGCGCCGCAGACGAAGGGACTGACTGTTGAAGCTGAACGTTGCGGCAGTGCGGGCGTGCTACCCGGCACTGGCCGATGGTTACGCCTACCTGGACGGCGCTGCAGGCACTCAGGTGCCGACCGCGGTGATCGATGCGATCAGCAGCGCGCAGGCAGCCGGGCTGGGAAACTCCGGCGGAGCGTTCCCGGCCAGCCACCGCGCCGACGCGATCACCGCCGGGTGCCGGGCGGCAATCGCCGCGCTTACCGGCGGTAACCCCGCCGGCGTCGTCCTCGGCCCGAACATGACGACGCTGACGTACCGGTTTGCCCAGACGCTGGCGAAGGGCTGGCGGGCCGGTGACGAGGTCGTCGTGTCGCGGCTGGACCACGACGCGAACGTTCGGCCATGGGTCCAGGCGGCGGAACACGCCGGCGCCACTGTGCGCTGGGCGGAAGTCGATCCCGCGACCGGGGAGTTGCCCGTCGGCCAGTACCACGACCTCATCACCGAGCGGACCCGGCTAGTCGCGGTGACCGCAGCCAGCAACATCATCGGCACCCGGCCCGACGTGCCGGCGATCACCGGGCTGGCCAAGGCAGTCGGGGCGCTCAGCTACGTGGATGGCGTGCACGCGACCCCGCATGTTCCGATTGACGTGCAGGCACTGGGTGCTGATTTCTATGCGACGAGTGCCTACAAGTGGTCCGGTCCGCACATCGGTGCCGTTGTAGCGGATCCCGATCTGCTCGCCGGCCTCTGGCCGGACAAGCTCAAGCCGTCATCTGACGAGGTACCGGAGCGGTTCGAGCTGGGTACTCTGCCTTTCGCGAGCCTTGCCGGAGTCTCCGCCGCCGTTGCGCACCTGGCATCGCTGACCGAACTGCCGGATGCTGCGCTACCAGATGCTGGGACCGGTGCAGACCTGGCCAGCCTTCGTGGCCGGGTGCTCGCCTCGATGGCCGCGGTTCACCAGCATGAGCAGGAGCTCTTCGAAGTGCTGCTGGCCGGGCTCGACAGCATGGCTCGCGTGCGGACCTACGGTCGTGCCGCCAGCCGCACCGCGACCGCCTACTTCAATGTCGATGGCCTCAGCCCGCAGGAAGTGGCCGTGCACCTCGCCAGCCGGAAGGTTAACGTCTGGGACGGCGACAACTACGCCTGGGAATTGACCGGGGTGTTCGGGATCAGGGAAACCGGCTGTGCAGTCCGGGCGGGTCTGGTGCATTACAACGACGCCTCGGATGTGGACCGCCTGCTCGCCGCGGTCGGGGAACTGGCCAGCTAGCCCGCGGCCCGCCTGACCCGGCCGCCAATGCCGTCCTTCTACGGTGTCGCCGCAACGGAATTGCGCTGCAAGAGCGGCGTAACGGCCTCGGCGAGCGAGACCTGGCGGAATCCGGCGGGGATGGGCACGGTCATCCTGGCCAGGTTCTGGGCGGTCGGTCGCAGCCAGGTGATATCTGCTGTCTGCAAGGGTCCTGGCTTGCCATGGGCCGGGCGGATGACCACGCGTACCGGCAAGTACGTGCCTTGGCTGACCCAGATGGTCTCGGAGATCATGCTGTTCGGTCGGCTTGTCAGCTCGATTGTCTCGATCCCGTCGACGCGCTTCCGCCCGGCTACGGCCAGGTTTCCGCAGGACACTGCGGCGCGCAGATCTCCAACCACGGTCGGCAGCGGATGAGCGGAAAGGCCGCTACCCGGCAGCCGGGGCTGGAACAGCAACGGGAGACCGGCGGCAATCGATGCGCAGCCCTGCGATTCGGATCGGTGTGCGGATGGGTGGCCAAATCCGGGCTGGCGCGCCCATGTCCGGGCCAGGTAACTGACCAGAACGTAGGGCGATGAGGTGCCGGAGCCCTCGTCGTAAAGGAGATGCCCGGCCGGCGAGTTCGTGACCGAGCGCCACTGGTCGCCCAAGGACCATTCCTCGGCGGTGGTGGCCTCGGTTTGGCCGTTAGATGTCGCGGCGGCGCGGGTGGGGACCGTCATCTGCGCGATCTTGCCCCGGTCGGCCGCGCTCAGCGCGCTGCTAATGCGCTTCACCACGAAAGCGGTATTGACCGCCGGTCCGTGGGTGCCGCTGTGAAGTGCCTCAGGCACCAGGATGGCCTCCAGGACTACGGCCCCTGCGGTCAGCGCCGCTGCCACCGCGGCAGCCGAGCGCAGTACCGGTCGCCGCGAGGATGATGTAGGCCCACTTGGGCGAGCCGTCGTCGGGGCCGACCCGGGCATGCCGATCCGTGCGCATGGCTCGACGCCTGCCGTCCCAGTACGCCGGCCTGGGGCTGCAGCGGGTACATTCTCGCTCAGCCCTGCATAGACGCGGTCTAGCGCCGCGCCATCATCGATCACGTCGAGCGCGGCTAGCAAGTCGGTCATGCCGCGACTGACGGCGATGTCCGCGGCCTCCCTACTGGACCCGCCGCCGATAGCTTTGCGCAGCCGCCTGATCATCGCTTCATGCTCCGTCCGTAGAACCGGCCGAGGTTCTTACGGGCCTTGGCGTAGCTCTGCCTCACTGATTCCGGGCTGACTCCCAATTCGCGGGCGATCTCGGTGGCGCCGAAGCCATCGATGATCCACGCCATGACCTGGCGCTGTCTTGGTGGCAGTCCCTGCAGTGCCGCGAGCACCTGGCGGGCTTCTTCGGTCAGTTCCACAGACAGGGTCGGAGACACGAGCGCGGGGGAGTCCGGCAGCGTAGCCTGCGGCGTCTCCCTCCGGGCAGCCCGCCGTGCAGCGGTCAGTTCGTTTATGGCTACCCGCCGGATCCACGCACGCGGCACCCGGATCACATCCCAGCACTCGAATGCCTTGACGAACGTTATCTGCGCGATCTCCGCGGCCCGATGGCTGTCGGCGCCGTTTGCCATCACGAACCTGATCAGTTTCTTGTGCTCGGCGCGGAAGAACTCGGCGAACCCTACGTCTTGCAGACCGCCCGAGCCTGCGGGCAACGGTCCCGCCTCAGGGCCGGCGGTCACGGTAACCACGTTGCCTCCGCATCCGCCCCGCGCGGCTGGCGAACCGCCCCACGGCTGCCCGGACCGGGTGACTCATCCTCCCGCCGCACGGCA
>DASXIA010000243.1:0-1669 GCA_036488155.1 Streptosporangiaceae bacterium
GAGCCCGATCAGGTCGATGTGCTGCGATTCCGGCGACTGGTTGCTGAGGCTGCGGGTCTGGAGGATCGGGTCAAGAAGCGAGAAATACTGGACGCGGCCTTGGGGCTATGGCGCGGTGAGGCGCTGGATGGCCTGCGCTCAGGGTCGCTGCACCATGATGTGAAAACGGTACTTGCCGAGGAGCACCTGACTGCGCTTCAACGCAGGATCGATCTGGACCTGGCTGCCGGACGCCATGGCGACCTGGTGGCTGAGCTGCGGGAGTTGACCAGTCGCTGGCCAATGCGGGAAACCCTGTGGCTGCAGCTCATTGCCACGCTCTCGGGCGCGGGGCGGCACGCCGATGCTCTTGACGCCTACCACGAGGTGCGGGCGATGCTGAGCGAGCAGCTTGGCGTCGACCCCTCCGATGGTTTGCAGGACCTCTACCATCGGATTCTTGCCGGAGCGCCCGGTGCCGATGGCAGGGCGCCCGACGATACATCAGCTGATTCAGATCGAGTTATGCCAGTGCAGCCTCAGATGGAGGGAAGCTGGCGCGCGCGCAACTATCTTCCTGGCGATGCGGCGGATTTCACTGGTCGCGACCGGGAGTTGCGCGAACTGCTGGCCGTGCTGCCCCAGGATGAGACCGCGCAGACCGTCGTGATCGGCGCAATTGACGGGATGGCAGGCGTCGGGAAGACGACCCTGGCCATTCATGCAGCTCGCTTGCTGGCAGATCGCTATCCTGACGGGCAACTGTTCGTCGACCTGCACGGTCACACACCCGGCCGTGACCCAGATGATCCGGCTGCCGCACTTGATTACCTGCTTCGCGCAATCGGGGTCAGCGGCGAGAACATTCCCGATTCCTTGGAGAGCCGGGCCGCGTTATGGCGCGCCGAGCTTGCCGGCCGCAAGGTCTTACTGCTGGCGGACAACGCGGCATCCGCTGCACAGGCGTCGCCCCTGATCCCGGGTACCGCAGGATGCCTGGTGCTGGTCACGAGCCGCCGACGGCTGACCTCCCTGGACGCCGCGCACATGCTGGCGCTGGATACCATGCCACCCGATGATTCACTGAGACTGTTCGCCGCCGTCGCCGGCGCCGAACGGACCGCCGCAGAACCCGAGGCGACTCGGGAGGTGCTACGGCTGTGCGGGTACCTGCCGCTGGCCATCCGGATCAGCGCCGCCCGGCTGGCCGCCCGCCCGGCCTGGACCGTCGACTATCTCGCCGGGTGTCTGAGTGACGAGCAGGAGCGGCTGGTCGAGCTGGCAGCCGACGACCGCAGCGTCACCGCTGCGCTCGCCGTCTCCTACCAGCAGCTCACACCAGGCCAGCAGCGCCTGTTCCGGCTGCTCGGTCTCCACCGCGGACCGGACATCGATGCCTACCTCGCCGCCGCGACCGCGTCCGTGACTCTGGCCGAGGCCCGTCAGTTGCTGGAAGACCTCGTGGACGCCCACATGCTGCAGCAGCCAGCACCCGGCCGATACCGATTCCATGACCTCGTCCGCGACCATGCCCGGGCCGCCGCCTGGCAGGCAGAGCCGGAAACGACCCGAAGCGATGCGATCGGCAGGGCGCTGGACTACTACCTTCACGTGGCCCATCAGGCCAACGCGATACTCCGGCCGAGCCGCGCCGAGGCACCGCTCGAGATCGGGCATCCACCGGCCTACA
>DASXIA010000244.1:0-8036 GCA_036488155.1 Streptosporangiaceae bacterium
CTCGGCCGGACCGCGAGCGTCTATCAGGTCGGCGCCCTGGCCGTGCCTCCCTGGGTGAATGCCACCGTCCCAGCCGGGATGTGCTGCCTGGCCAGTCTCGCGGCGATCGTGCCCGCTATCCGGGCCGGACGGCTCAGCGCCGTCCAGGCGATCGCGACCGGTCGCGCTCCGCTGCATGGCCGCGGGTATGCCGCGCACCGGCTGCTCGCGAGGCTGCGGCTCCCGCGGCCGGTGACCATCGGGCTCGCCGCGCCGTTCGCCCGGCCGGCACGCACCGCGGTCATGCTCGCGGCCGTCCTGCTCGGCGCCACCACCGTCACCTTCGCGGCCGGCCTGACCGGATCGCTGAATCGCGTGGTGGTCGGCCTGTCCCACTCGGAGGCCGAGCCGGTGCAGGTCTACCTGCCGTCGGGGCAGAACGGCCCGGTCAATCCCCACGGCCCGGGCACGCTGACTGTGGCGGCGCAGGAGCGGGCGATCGAGACCGCCCTCAGGGCGCAGCCGGCCACGCTCCGGTACGTGGCCGAGGCGGACCAGCGGGTCAGCATCGCCGGGCTGACCGGTCAAATCGACGTCACCGCGTTCCGCGGGAACGGGCAGTGGACCGGGTACGACGTGATCAGCGGACACTGGTACACCGGGCCCGGCCAGGCCGTCGTTGCGACCAATTTCCTGAACGTCACCGGCACGGCTGTCGGTGACACCGTCACCGTGGAGTCGGCCGGCCACCAGATCCCGGTGCGGATCACCGGCGAGGTCTTCGATCAGGACAACCGCGGTCTCGCCATGCTGACGGACTTTCAGACGCTGGCGGCAGCCTACCCGGGCCTCACCCCGGCAACGTACGACGTGGCAGTCCGGCCGGGGACCGATCTGCACGCGTACGCGGCCAGCCTTGGCCGGTCGCTCGGGCCCGGCAGTTCCCTCAGCCTCAACACCAATGACCCGTTCTTCCTGACCCTGACCGCCCTGATCGCCCTGCTGACCGTGCTGCTTGCCGTGGTAGCGGGGCTGGGCGTCCTCAACACCGTCCTGCTGCACACCAGGGAGCGGGTGCACGACCTGGGCATCTTCAGGGCGGTCGGCATGACGCCGCGGCAGACCATCGTCATGGTCGTCTGCTGGGTCGCCGGGACCGGGCTCGCTGCCGGGCTTGTCGCCGTGCCGGCCGGGATGGCCGTGCACCGGTACGTGCTCCCGGTCATGGCGCACGCCGCGGCCACCAACATCCCGGCCAGCTACATCGCCGTCTACTCCGGTCCCGAACTTGCGCTGCTCGCCCTCGCGGGCCTCGTGATCGCCGTGGCCGGGGCGCTGCTGCCCGCCGGCTGGGCCGCCCGGGCCGCAGCGGCCACGGCGCTGCGCGCCGAGTAATGCGCACGCCATGGCGGCGAGCGGTGGGACAAGGCCAGCGTCGGCAAATCTGATGACCGCCGGCGTGATGCTGCAGGGATCATCCCCTGTCTGCAGGGGGTCGCGTCCGGATATCACGGTCGAGCCGTCGGATGCAGCCGCCTACCCGTCGCAGGCTCGCGACGGCGACACGATCGTGGCCATCGCCGCCGGGGAGGCGATGGCCGAGCGCCATGCGCTGGAGGCGCTGCTGCCGCCGTCGACCGACAACACCGCCGGGCTACTCGCGCGGTGCAACGCCGGCAGCCAGGACGCGTTCACGGCGAAGATGCACGCCACCGCCAGCCGCCTGGGCAGGACCGGACCACGCCCTCCCCCCGAGGGCCAGTCAGGTTCGCGTCATGAGTCCGACGGCCGCCTCAAAGGCCACCCGAGCGCCATGACCGGAAGGCCCCGCCCCCGCACAGCTAGCCCGGCCGACCGCGCCGGGGCGCGTCGCGAGCCCTGCTGTCCAGCGCGGGTACGCAACCGCCCTCGTCGGAGAACGGCCGCCCGCAGTGCCCGCGCACCAGAAACGCCCCGAAACGGCAACTGATCGTTTCACGACAACTCACGAGACTGGAGCCAGCAATGACACGCGAGCCAACGTCAGCAAGGGGCGCCGCTTCGCCTGCGCCGATGACGGCCGAGCAACGGTCCGCCTTCGAACGCGACGGCTACCTGATCATCCGCGGCGCGCTCTGCACCGACGAGGTCGCCGCAATCCGCGACGCGATCGACCGCACGTACGCCGCCATGGCCAGGGCGGGCTCACTACGCCCGGACGGGTCGATGCACCTGCTGAGCGCGGTGGCGAACTGCCCGGAAGTCGCCGGCCTGATCGATCACCCGGCCACATTCGGTTATGTCTGGTCGACTCTCGGCTGGAACATTCACGTTTACCACTCTCACCTTGACGTCCATCCGCCCGTCCGGGTAACCGTGCCGTCCCGGTTTGAGTGGCACCAGGATGGCGGCAGGCAGAACCGCGAGATCGAGACGACCCCGCGACCGCGCCTGTCAGTGAAGCTCGCGTACTGGCTGTCCGACGTCTCCGAACCCGGCCGCGGCAACCTGAAGGTCGTGCCTGGCAGCCACCTGGTGAACCGGATCGACGGGCCGCCGCGACGCGACATCGAATGGCCCGATCCCGAAGGCGCGACCGAGGTGACCGCCGAGCCTGGCGATGCCGTGTTCTTCGACCGCCGGATCTGGCACGCCCGGTCACTCAACTACTCCCAGCACACCCGCAAGGCGGTCTTCTTCGGCTACACCTACCGGTGGACCGCTATCCGCGATGCACTCGCCCCGGTCCGGGCCAGCGGCTGGCTCGGCCGGCTAACCCCGGTTCAGCAGCAGCTGCTCGGCGGTGCCGAGGACCCCGGCGGGGACCACGCATGGGGCCACGATCCGGCGACAACCCCGCTCTACGGCTGGCTGAAGGAGCGCGGCTTCCTCGCTCCAGCGAATCCGCCACTCCAGCCCTGAGCAGCGAGCCTTTCAGAGCCAGCGCGCCCTCGATGACAACCCGCCTGCCGCCGTCCGTGGACCTGACCTCTCTAATTACTGCCCGCGAGAGGACAGCAGCAAGGTGACCAAAGCCGGGTGCCTGCACGCCAACTCCTAACGGCTCGGAGCGGACTCCGGGTCGCACTGAGAACGGCAACTCTAATGAGAACCTGCAACAACAACGCCGGGGTGCGCCCAGGGGCGGGTGAAGCCGACCGGATCCCGACTCGAGTACGGCGCAACCCTGATCGGAAAGCCAGTCGCATAGGCCTCGATCATCAGGCCCCCGCCAATGACCAAGCCGACATGTCCGGGTGAGGTCCGCGTACCGTCAGAGCCGGCGAAGAACACCAGGTCTCCGGGCTGCACCTGGCTTGCCTTGATCCGCGGTCCCCACGCCCACTGCTGCTGCGAAGTGCGCGGGATGTCGACCCCGGCTGCCCGGTAGGCCATCATGACCAGACCAGAGCAGTCGAAGGCGTCGGGTCCGGTGCCACCCCAGAGGTATGGCTTGCCCAGTTGCTGTTCGGCGTAGCCGATCGCGGTCGCGACAGCGTCGTTGGGTGTGTGCCCGACTCCAGGTAGGCACTCGGGCGCGCTATCCAGCGTCACGGGGCTGACCGTGTACCCGCCGCGTGCATACAACCCGGCCCAGTAGAGCACCGCCTGGACGTACGACTCGAGGTGGTTGTAAGCAAAGATCGCCTGGTTCACATTGCTGAGCACGCCATGCGCGAGCAAGTACCTGGCAGCTCCGGCGATCGCATCGGCTGGCTCATATACGCTCGCGACCCCATCGCCGTTCGCGTCAGTGGCGACGCCGTTGACCTTCTCCCTCGCCGGATGTACCGGTCGGCCGCCCCACTGGTTCCCGGCCGCGCCCCCGATGCCGATCTGCATCGGGCCCGCTGCGCCGAAAGCGTTAGCGCCGCTGCGCACGCCCGGCAGCGTGCTCTGGCCGTCGTCGCTCTCGACCTTGCTGATCCCGGCCAGGATCACCCACGGGACCTTGTACTGCCTGCCGATCGACTGGAACAACTCCAGGTAGCTAGCGGGAATCGAGTCGCGCGCCGAGTGGCTAGCGACAGGCTGGGCGGCAGGTTTGTTCCCGCTGCCAGACGAGCACGACATGCTCGATTCAGCGAGCAGGCCGCCGCTGGCGAACATCACGACCGGACCAGCCAGGACCACGAGCAGCACCAGCCCGGCGGCGCATACCACGCCCGCGATAAGAGCACGCCGGCCGCCTAGCCCTGCGCCGGGTCCGCCGGCACCTCGGCTGGCGCCGCGGCCCGGTCCCGCGATCACGAGTTGCCCACGGTAGCCAGCTCAACGCTGGTGACTTGCCAGCTCGCGCCGCCACCGGTGACCGTCACGGAATAGCGCGTGCTCTGCTGGCTCGCTCCGGTAGTCGCAGTGATCCGCTGGGTGACCTGGAGATAGAAGGTCAGGCTTGTAGGACCGAACGCGCTGATCGAGTCGATCGTCGCCGTGCCTACCGCGACCTGTTTCGCGCCAGCCCTGGCGGACGTCACGCCGGGCGCTGCGTACGCGGCCTCGATCTGGTCGACCAGTGAAGCCGACGTGACCGGCTGCAACGAAGCGCCGTAGGCGCTCGCGCTCTCGGTATACGAGTACGTGCTGTACGCATCGCCGAACCGCGTCACTGTTGCCGCAGCCGCCGCGAGGCCCGGCTCAGTGAACGGAAGCCATTGATAGATGTCAGGCTGCCCGGACTGCGGGGACGCTGTTCGCGTTACCGGTGACGAGGGCGAGGGTGCCGGATGCGGCGTGCCCGCAGCTCCCGGCTGCTTGCCTGGCTGCCGGTCCCGATGCGCGAACGGACCGATCAGGTAAGCGCCAAGCGCCACCAAGACACACACGATCACTGCGAAAGCGACTCGCCGCCAGGCGGGGCTATCCATGGGCACGCTACTTCCGGCGCACCGGCCGGAGCCAGAACGGTCCGCGACGGTCCTGCTCCACCGCTGGCCCCGCGAGCGGTCCGCCCGTTGGCTGACCCTCCCCCGGAGCCTGCCGCTCCGGCGCACCAGGCCCAGATGCTGGCTGCGCGCGACCGGCGGGGGCTTGCCGCCGCGGCTGAGCCTGCCGTCCGGCCCCAGGCTGGACTGGCGCCTGACGCGGCGGCGGGGTGCTGTCTGACCACCGGGCGCGAAGCCGACCGCCGAGCGGCCCCTGGCCAGCGGCCGACCGGGCCCCGGAGGACTGCCGCTGTGAACCTGACCCGTTCGACGGCTGGCGCTGCGCGGGCTGTCGTGCCGACGGCTGACGCTGCCCTGCCTGGCGCTGCGCTGCCTGGCGCTGCGACGGTTGCCGCGGCGGAACCTGTCTCGGTGCAGACTGTCTTGGTGCAGGCCGCGCCCGAGATGGCTGGCGCGAAGGCGGCGGCGCGGCGGCGGCCGACCCGGACGCGGCGGGAGCCGCAGGACCAGCCCCGGCCGAACCAGCCCCGGCGGGCGCGCGAGAACCGGACCCTAGTGCGGCACCTGGCGCGCCGCGAGCGAGCGGCCACGCACCCGGCGCCGGGGCGGGAACGCCCGCTCCTGCGCCGGTCGAAGACGTCGCGCCAGACGATGGCGCCACCCCAGCCGGTGCCGCGCCCGACCGCGCCGCACCAGGCCACCCTGACCCGGGCCGCGCCGATCCACCCGACGCAGAGCCAGCCGACGCAGAGCCAGCCGACGCAGGTCCACCCGACCCAGAACCACCCGCACCGGACGCCCGGCCAGCACGCGATGGCAGATTGAGCGGAGGCGGTTCGGACGGGGCCGCACCAACCGCTCCGGCCGCGCCAGCGGCGCCGCGACCGCGTGCAGGCAGCGCTAGCCGACCGCTCGCGCCGTCCGCCCCAGCGCTGGCCTGTGCGCCAGCCGCTGTCGCGGTAGTCGCCCCGTTCGCTCCGGCGCTGCCGTCAGTGCCAGTCTCGCCTTGCTGGAGGCCGGCTGCCACCGAAGCGGCGGCGCCGCCAGACGCAGCTGCCATCACCAGGCTCGCGGCCTGACCTGGGTTGCGTCGTGCCCAGCGGCCGGCCCGGTAGGCGGCCAAGCCGGGAAGCGCTGCAGTCGCCGCGTTCACAGTGTTGGTGCGAGCGGCCGCTGCCGCCCGGGCCAGGTCCACTTCAGCGCGCTCCTGAGACCCGATAACTCCGTAGCCCACCGCGGAGAACAGATGCTGGAACGGCTTACGGTAGATGAACGCCGCGACGGTCACCAGCGCGATCATCAGGATCTTCAGCGCCCACGGCAGCACCGCATCACTGGCCCCCATGATCAGGGCATAGCAGTAGAGCAGCAGGCTGAGCACGAGAGCAACCGCCGCCTGCTTGAGCAGCACGCCGATCAGCATCTCCACCCAGCGCAGCGCTACCACCCGGCCGAAGCCCGGATGAACACCGATCAGCAAGAAGAACGGCCCGACGATCAGCAACAGCAGGAAGCTCAGCTTGAGCAGGATCAACGTCACCGCGATCAGCAGCACGAGGACGCCGGCGACCACCGCTGCGAACAGCGCAGCGAAGGCAACCTCCAGGCGCGTAGTCCATTCGTTACCCTGGAATAGCGGGTAGATCGACGGGGCGTTGATCTTGATGCTGCTGGCGATCCCGGCATACGCGGACTGCTTCGCCTGAATCAGCGCAGGCGTGGGCTTCTCGTTGACGGCGATGGCCTGCGCCCAGAGCAGCGACCGCGCGTAGGTGTTGACGAGCGTTGGCTTGCCGGTGCCAGTTGCGTACTCCGACGTCCCGAACTCGCCGACCAGCCATGGCTTGCAGACCAGCACGGTCCACAGTTCGTCGGCGTTCTGATCCACCACCGTGCTACCCGAGGTGTAGCTATAGCTCGAAGGCTGAACGTTGGGGTCGCCCTTCCGGACGGGAACGCAGCTACTCGGACCCGGACTTGGCAACTTCGCGAACGCCACATTGAGCGTCTGCGAGATGCCATCCGAGACACCGCGGCCGAGCCCGGTAACATCGGCCGGCTTACCGATCAGGAACAGCGCCGCCGCGCAGGCTGCGATCATCCAGATCGTGCCTTCGATCGTCCGCGTTCCGCGCTTGCGGATCAGCCCCTGCCAGGCCAGCCAGATGGCGCCCAGGATGACCACGACCGCGAGATAGGGGAAGTAAATCGCGTTGCCAAGGCTGGTGATCAGCGTGTCAGTCACCCGCTGGAGCCAGCCGAGGATGCCCTCTCCCGCTGCGGATTGGTACACGGTGATCGTTACCCGGTCGAGTGATTTCGCCGCGTCGAACACCATCCCGGCGACGTTGTTGCCGATCAGCGATGTCATATCCGAGCACTGCAGTTTCGTCGCCGCCCAGTAGTCCCCGGCCACGCCGTACTGGTCGTAGAGCGTCGATGGCTGCTTACCGGACGCCGGAGGCGCGACCATCGCGTCGATGCCCGCATTTGCCGGCTCGGGAGTGGGCAGCGACGGCTGGCAGATGCTGTTGAGCTCGCCGGTCAGGCCGGAGGAGCCGAGCGCGCAGAATCCGAGCAGGCCCCCGATATCGCCGATGCCGGGGACGGAGCACAGCCCGCCGCTCGTGGTGGTGACGTCCGCAACCGTCGTAGTGGCGGCAGCCGGATGGGCGCGCTGTGCCGCTTGCGCGCTGGCAGCCTGCCCCGCATGCGGTATGACCAGAACAACCCCGAGCGCGGCTACGACCACTGCCACGACCACGGCCAGTCGGCGCGGAAGGGGGCGTCTGCGCATCCGGGGGCTCCTGCTGTGGCTTGTCGCTGCGTGACTCACGCCGGCCGGTCGGCGCCAGGCTGTTCCGGCTGGGCAGCCGGCTGTGCTGACTCGGACTGGACTGGCTCGGACCGGACTGGCATCGCGGCAGGCTGCGCTGGCCCGGCAGCAGGCTGCCCGGCCGGCACATCGCCAGGCCGCGCTCTCGTGGGATTGGTGTCCAGGCTCTGCCGCAGATCGTCAGAGATCAGATCGACACCGATGCGGCCGGCCCGGCCGTCCAGATCGCGGAAGATGCACTCGCCGTTACCCAGGGCGCGAAGCACTGCCTTGTGCTCCGCGGACTGCTCGAGGCCGAGGAGCGCAAGCACGCTGGCGACCTCGTTCTGCTCGGACGACCGGAACGCGAACACGCT
>DASXIA010000329.1:0-13234 GCA_036488155.1 Streptosporangiaceae bacterium
CCAGATGCTGCGCGAGGTCCTGGTCGGCCTGGACACCGATGGCGTTCCGGCCTACCTCGAATCATCCAGTAAGCGCAACCTGCCGCTGTATGAGCGCAACGGCTTCCGCGTCGTCGGCGAACTACAAGCCCTGGGTCACGGGCCTACTATCTGGCGCATGTGGCGCGAACCCCAGCCCCGCACCTGACGCCCGAGGACGGCACCAGCGTCTCGGGCGGGCAGCGCGGCCGGCTCGTCACCCGGTGGGGAATCGGGATACCTCGCGGTTGACAGCTTCGATGCCGGGAACGGGCGCGTGCCCGATGAGTTCGCCCAGCGTGTCTGTGGGTCAACTGGCCCAGTCGCTTCGGAATTCGGCATATATGTCGATGAGCTGCTGTGCGACTTCTGCGGGCAGGTTGAAGCGGGCCAGGTAATCCCGGTGTGCGTCATCGGTGACCACGCGGAACGGCAAGTCCGCGAGTTCTGCGAGTTGGTCCCACGTGATCGGATCCGGGCCGCTCAGCTCATGGATCACGCTGTCGTGTCCGGGCTGAGTGAGTCCGACGGCGGCAGCCTCGGCGAGGTCGGTAAAGTCCGCTGGGGTAACTCTGGCGCTGGCGGCCGGAGCTACGAGCTCGCCGCCGGCCTTTGCCCACACGACGTCCCTGGCCAGCGCAACCGCCAGGCCGTGGCCGAGCCGCAATATCGTCCAGGCCGGCCCCGCCGTTGTCAGGAGTGCCTCCAGGTGCTTGTAGTCCTGAACGGCTGGCAAAGCGGCGCGATCGAGGTCAGGCCAGCTCGTCAAAACGGTCCGGCTGACGCCGGCTTGGGCTGCCGCGCCGATGGCAGAACTGACGCGCCGGCGCCGCAGCGATGGGTCTGCGCCGAAGAACGTCGCGTTGATCAGCACGGCATCGACGCCTGATAGGGACGCGTGCATCGAATCCGGGCCGTCGAAGTCGCCGGGCACTCACCAACGAGCATCGCCTGACAATCGATCATCAAGGACTAGGACTCGAGATCGTCCTCCAGGGACTGAGGAACTGGTAACCGGTCGCATCAGCACCATCGGGTTCTGGCGAAGTAGCCGCGGAGGCGGTGTCTATCGACATATGTAGGCTACATGTGTAGCCTTGGACTTGTGAAGCTAACCGCGCCGCTGGAGCGGGTGCTGCGGGTACTACTGGCTGACCCAGTCGCACCGCACTACGGCTATGACTTGATGAAGGCCGCGAATCTGGCCAGCGGCACTCTGTATCCCATGCTCGCCCGCTTGCAGGAGGAGGGCCTCGTGGACTCCCAGTGGGAGGACCGGAGCCCGGACGCTGGCGGCAGACCTCCGCGCAAGTACTACCGGCTGACCGCCGAAGGAGCCCGCGTCGCCCGCCTTGAGCTCGCTCATGCCTCCACTGCGTCGGCCAGCACACGGCGCGTGGCAGCACGCCCCGCGCACGGGACGCCGGGGAGCGCGCTGTGAGCGGGACCGAGCCTGTACAGCGGATCGCGGAGGTGCTCATCCGCGCTTCCTGTCGTCGGCTCCCGGAAGACGAGCGCGCCGAGCGCTGCAAGGAATGGTCAGCCGAGTTGCCCGCGATCCTGGACGACACGAGCATCCGGCTGCCGATCCTCCGGGCGGTGCGGGCGCTCAGGTACTCGGCAGGGATTTCCCGGACGACCCGGCAGCTGAGCCGGGCCAGCGGTCGTTCGGCCCAGGCGGGCGCCGCGGGCTGGCGTGACGGCGCCATGTCCGCCCGGGCCGCAGGCCCGGGATCACGCATGACAATCGGCGTGATCGTCTGGCTCGTCGTCATCTTTGCGGCCGTCTCGCTCCTGCGCGCTCACCCGGACCCGAACAGCTGGCCGTTCATCCTTCTCCTGGCGCTGGCCGCCGCTTTCGATGCCTTCTGCCTGATCGACATCGCCCGCGCGAGTCAGGTTCGCTACCTGCCAAAGTGGGCGTGGGCGCTGATCTGCCTCGCCCAGTGTCCCGGAGGGGGAATCGTTTACCTGTGCATCGGCCGGGTCGGCCGGGCACAGTCCGCCCCGCCGAGCTCAGCCCAGCGGCCATGATCGAGGTGAACCGGCTCACCAAGCGGTTCGGCCGGGTCACCGCGGTGGATGACCTGAGCTTCACAGTTCGCGCGGGGCACGTGACTGGCTTCCTCGGCCCGAATGGCGCCGGCAAGACCACCACGATGCGGATCATCCTGGGGCTGGATACCGCGACATCGGGTACCGCGCTCGTCGGCGGTCGTGTTTACCGGCAGATCGTCAGGCCGCTTCGGGAAGTTGGCTCGCTGCTTGACGCGACGGCCCTGCACGGCGGGCGCACCGCCTACGACCATCTCCTGTCGGTGGCGCTCAGCAACGGCATCGGTCGCAGCCGGGTGAGACAGGTGCTGGAGCTTGCCGGCCTGAACGCAGTCGCGCGGCAGCGCATCCGGGGCTTCTCGCTCGGCATGAAGCAACGGCTCGGTATCGCGGCAGCGCTGCTCGGTGAGCCGCCGGTGATCATGTTCGATGAGCCCGCTAACGGACTCGACGCCGACGGCGTCCGCTGGATCCGCCTGCTGCTGCGCCAACTCGCGACTGACGGCCACACGGTCCTGGTGTCAAGCCACCTGATGAGCGAGATGGCGCTGACAGCCGATCACCTGATCATCATCGGGCGCGGCAGGCTGCTCGCCGACACGCCGACAGATCGGTTCACCAAGTCCAGTACGCGCGCCGACGTGCTGGTTCGGTCCCCGCGCGTCACCGAGCTCGCTGCTCTGCTGACCGCCAGCGGCGCAGCCGTCACCGCAGAGGACGGCGGGCTGGCCGTGACCGGCCTGGATGCGCCGGCCATCGCGGACCTAGCCGCTCAGCACGGCATCGCCGTGCACGAACTGGTGCCCCGGCAGCCGTCCCTTGAACAGGCCTACCTGGACCTGACCGCCGCCAGCACCGAGTACCGAGCCGCACCGCAGGCAAACGAATCCGAGGCAAGCCGATGACGGCAGTCCAGATCCGCGCGGCCCAGGCGCAGGTGCCGCCCTCGCTGGCGGCTCGCGCGCGCGACGTGATTGCCTTCGAGTGGACCAAGCTCCGGTCGATTCGCTCGAACTACATCACGCTGCTGGTAGCGGCGGTCGTGACCGTCGGCGCCAGCGCCGTCGTCGCGCATGCTATTGCATCGGCGCCTAAGTCCCCGTCCGGCGGCTTCTCAGCGCTGACCGCGAGCTTCCTGGCTTACGCCGAGTACCTAGTCATCCCGGTCAGCGTGCTGGCCGTGCTGCAGTTCACTTCCGAATACAGCACGGGCCTTATCCGCACCACATTCGCGGCAGTGCCGCGCCGCTGGGCCGTACTGGCCGGCAAGGCGGCAGTCGTCGGCGCGGCTGCCCTGCTGACAGGCGAACTGCTCGCGTTCGCGTGCTTCGCGATAGTCCAGGCCATCTTGTCCGGCCGGCACGGCGGGGTGTCCCTGGCCCAGCCGGGCGTGACCGGGGCCGTACTCGCGGCCGGATTCGTGCTGTGCGCCTGCGCGCTGACCGCGCTGGGCCTGGGCGCCATCGTCCGGCACACGCCAGGCGCGATTACAGCCGGACTCGCAGCCATCTACCTTGTCGGCGGATTGTGCCTCTTTCTGCCGTCACCATGGAAGGACGACATCGGCAGGTTCACGATGGCATTCGCCGCCTCGCAGGTGGTAGCGGCGCATCCGCAGGCGGGCCTGTTCTCCCCCGGGGCGTCGATGCTGGTGCTCGTCGCCTGGCCGGCTGGTGCGCTGCTTGCAGCGGGCCTGGTAACTTCCCGCCGAGACGCCTGAGGACGCTGATACACCCGGCCGCGCAACCGGGCCGAGTCAGGTCGAAGCCGGTTATGGGTCCCCTCAGGCCAGCTTGAACGACTCTCGTCGGGTCGCCTGCGGTTGCAACGGCACCACCGGAGTTCCGGCGAAGTGGCCGCGGATGCCGCTGATCCACCGCAGGCACCGCCGCTCGAGCGAGTTGTCGTCGGCTTGCAGCCGCCCGCGCGTAACGAGTGCTCCGAGGTCCGCGCCGGGGTAGCGGAAGTCACCCGGCGCCAGTATTCGCAAGAAGAACGCCTCGGACTCGTCGCTGATCCCGTGCCAGTCGGTGGCCTGGCGGTGGAAGTCGGCCGTTCCGTCCGGCGCTAGCGTGTACACGCCGGTCCGCGGCGCGCTGGTGAGCAGGTCGACCCCGGCTGCGGTCTCCTTGAGGATGAGCTGGCTCCAGACATCGACCGCCGCCTCGCGCGACCAGCGCTGGTTGATCTCGTCGATGTCGACTTCGTAATCCAGGTCCAGGTACTCCACCAGGTGGAACAGGAACAGCGGCATGTCCGCGTACGCTCCCGCAGTCACGTTGGTCATCGGGCTGATGCCGCTGATCCGCGGATTCAGCTCGCCGAGGTAGAGCTCGCCGGACGTGGTATCGACGAGGTAGTCGACCTCGAAGAAGCCGAGGTAGCCCTGGCCGGCGAGCTGGTCGCCGAGCTTGCGGGTCAGCTGCCGGGCGCGCTGCTTCTGCTCGGCGGTCAGCGTTGCCGGGTAGTCGTTGCCTGCCCACCCGCCGCGGTACGGGGTGAGTTCGCGATGCCCGGTGATGTCGTTCATCAGCGGCCCGACAAGCGTGCCGTGCCTCGTCAGCACCGCCTCGACCGCCACCGCCCGGTGCTCGATCCGGCGCATCACCTTGAGCTCTTGGGCGGCCACCGGCTCCTTGGCCGCTGCTTTCGACCACGCGTCTTCGCTGGCGATAAAGAACGTGGTCTTTCCCGAGTCGCCGTACGGCAGTTGCACGACAAGGTCCGTGCCGAGCGAGGCGGTCGCCGCGAGCGCGATCAGCTCGGTGTAGCTGGATGCCCGGCCCAGCACGTTCGGCACGCTGGGGACGCCCGCTGCGTTACCGAGCTGCGTGGTGACGATCTTCGAGTCCAGCCGGTGCCGCAGGGCAGCCGGCGGATGGGCCACCCGCAGCCCGATCTCGGCGGCCAGCGCCTCGGTCTCTTCGTCGAACATGACAAACGTGGCAAGCCCGCCTGGTCCGCGCGAGCGCACCAGGTTGCGCACTTCGGGATGACGCAGCAGGTAGTTGCAGATGTCCTCGATCGACTCGAACTCCGGCGCGCGGCGGTCAGCCGGGACAAAAGCGTTCGGGTGACCGCCGTCGAACGAGTCGTAGAGGCACACGTAGCGGAACTCGCGCACCCACCGGTCGATGCCGAGCAGGTTGAACGCGGTCGGCGACACGAAGTAGATCGGGCGCTGGTTGGTGCGGAAGAATTCCCTTAAATCAGAGACTCCCCGGAGCTTTGCTGGAGTTGTCACAGAAGCCTCCTTCGCCCGAAGCGACAACAGAGGGCTACCGCGCAAATCGCGCGGTCAAACCAGGTAACCCCGGCGGGAACGCCCATGGAGCCGTTGCTCAGGTCGGCAGGCCGCGGCTACGGGGCCGGCTAGATGCGGCTTTCCAGACTGCTCACCGGCGCCGCAGTGCAGACGTTCGCCGGAGCATTGCCGGTGAGCCTGCAGATCGCCGCGGTGAAGAGGTTGGCCGAGCCGTTCACTCCCTGCGCCACCGGCGACGAGGGGTTGTGCAGGTCCGTTGCGATCTGGCTCCAGGTCAGGCCGTGCAGCACCTGCGGGTTGTAGGTGGTGCCCGCGATGAACCGGTTGCCGAAGTTGATGAACGGATAGCCGTTGCTCGGATCGTATTTGTTCCAGATTGCCTGCTGGGCAGCCGTCGGCTTCTGCAGCAAGTTGTGGTTGACGTCCTGGTTCTCGACGGGGGTGAACACCAGGTAATTGCTGGTGTACTTCGCCTGGTAGAAGGTCAGCGTCGCAGTGTTCGGGTAGACGTCGGTCGACGATGAGTGAATGCCCCGGAGCGGGGAGAAGGTGCCGAACCTGCTCAGCGCGACTGCCATCGCCCATCGTTCCGCCGCGCAGTACGGGCACCATTCGGCGCCGATGTACAGCATCTCTGGTTTCCCGCCCGAGGTCAGGGGGGAACCGGTGACAGGCTTAATCCCGGCCGGCAGCGCACTGCCGGCGCCGACCTTGGCCAGCGTGCTAACGGGCACCTTGAGGTCCGCCTGAACGCTGGAGGGCAACGGGCCGCTCGTGGCTGCGGCCTGCTTCGGCTTGCTAGAGCTGAGAGACACGCCGATGATGACGCCGATCACGGCCAGCAGCACCACCGTGGCGCTGCCGATGATGATCAGCCGGCGGCGTTGCTCCGCCTTGCGCTGCGCTGCTTGCTGGGCGGCGATCCGCGCCCGTGCGGACTGGGTTCTGTTGCGATCAGCCTTGCCCATGCTCAGGATCAATTCCTCGGATTCGGCGCGCTCGTTACGTGCTGTAACTACATGATGACACGCGGTCCTCGCGGGTCAGTGCCCGGTTTCGCCCCGGTGTCAGGGAGCGCGACGGTTGCCGGGCGCGGTCAGCTTGTCCCAGCTGAAGGCGGCATAGAAGACCAGCAACGCGAACATCAGGAACGTTGCCACATGCACGCTGGTGCACCACAGGCAGATGGCGTGGATCACGTCGACTTCGGCGTAGATGAGGTACAGGACGAAGGCCATGCCGACGACCACGGAGCCGAGGCGGAGCCAGCGGACCGCCGGCCAGTCGAGCCGCCAGCCCCATGGCGAATTGACCGCCACCATGAAGACGTAAAAAGCCAGGCCGAGCACCGCGACCGGGAAGATCCCGAACACTATCGACTCGGGGCTCGTCGTGACCTTCGTGCAGTTGATCACGCCCTTGTCCGAGCAGGCCAGGCTGACGCTGGTGTCGTAGTGCGCGATCGTCAGGTAGATCGACGCGCCCAGGCCGTACAGGGAAAGGATCAGCGTGGCGAGCGGTAGCGCGCCCATCGACCTGAACGGCGACCAGATCGCGCTGAGCAGTTTGCCAGCTGGCCCCCTGGTCGGCGCGGTTACTCCGACCGCGGCAGCCTTGGCATTGGGGGTTACCGCGGTGGCACCACCGGCAGTGGTGCGGGAATTGCTCTTAGCATTCCCGTTCCCGGTGCCGGCCGCGCTTGCTGACCTCGCGGTATCCGGCCGGCTGGCGCCCGTGCTCTTCGGCTTGGCCGGAGGCTGGCGCTTGCTGGCCGTGGCCGGCCGCGCAGTCGGAGAGCCCGGCCGGACCGGCGCTTGTCTGGTGCTGCCCGACCGGCGCCCGGCTGGCTTCTGGCCGGCCATCAGAGCGACCCCGCCCCGGCCGTCGCGGCCGCGGAGTTGCAGACCGCGGCATCGGCGTTATTGGTGATCTTGCAGATCGCCGCCGTGATGGAGTTCGCCACACCGTCGATGTCCTTGGCGACCGGACTGGACGGATTCTTGACGTCGGAGGCGATCTGCGTCCAGGTGAGGCCGAAGTGGCCCGGGTTAACAGACTGCGTGGTACCAAGGTCCGAAGGCGAGTACTGGGAGCCGCTGATCAGGTACTGGTTGCCGATGTCAATGAACGGAATGGCACCGCTGTTAGCCGACGGAACATAGGGCGGGGCATCGTAGGTTGACAGCAGCTTGCTCTCCGCGGCCGTGGGCTTCTGGAGCGTGGCGTATCCGTTCCCGACCTGCTTCTCGCTGTTCATCTCGACCGAATTGAAGACCAGGTACTTGCTGGTGTAACTCGACTTGTAGAACGACAGCGTCGCGGTGTTGGTGTAGACGTCGTTATTGGACGAGCGGATCAGGTGCAGACCGGAGAAGGTGCCGAACCGGCTGAGCGCGATCACCATGCCCCAGCGCTCGGCGGCGCAGTACGGGCAATACTCCGCGCCCATATAGACGACCTCGGGCTTGCCGCCGGAGGTCAGCGCCGGCTGCCCCTTGGTCGCGGTGAGCGGACTCACGGTGCCCTTGCCCACCGCGTTCAGCGTGCTGGCCGGGACGCTGGCGAGTTCGCTGGCGACCCTGCTGGTCGTCGCCGAGCTCGCGGCAGAGCCGACCGCGGCCGCTGGCGTGTTGCCGGCAGCCTTGACGATGATCAAGACGATCACAATCACCAGTACGCCGAGCACGCTGCCGCTGGCCAGGAACATGCGCCGGCGAGCCTCAGCGCGTTGCGCGGCAGCCTGCTGCGCTGCGATCTTCTCCCGAGCGTTCATCCGCCGGATCCGCTCAGCCTTGCCCATGCCTGCCTCGTTCGGGTTGTGGGGGGTTTGTCTCAGAGCCGCGAAGACGTGCCGCATCCATGCTAAGACGGACCGTCAGGTGCGGCCGCAACTGTTATCGAAGCGGAAGTAGCTGAAGACTAGCTGAAGGCCGACTCTGGCCGGACTGAGGCGAGTCCGGCACAAACCGTGTCCAAGTCGTGTCCATGATTCTTGCGGCGCGCAACCTATGCTAGCTATCGTCTGTCAGATGGTGGTCCTCACTCCTCAGCGCGGCGCGCGAATCGGCGCGCTTATCGCATTTGCCTCTCTCGGGCTGGCCGCGGCTGGCTGCGGCAGCTCCTCCCCTAGCACTTCGGGCTCAGGCGGCTCGAAGCCTTCAGGAACCGTGAACGTGGCCTATGCCGCGTCGCTGCAGTTCCTTAACGAGAAAGTGGTCGGCCCGGCGTTCACGAAGGCCGAGGGATTCAAGTACAGCGGAACCGGCGCTGCGTCTGGCACCCTAGAGTCCGAGATCGCAAGCGGTGAGATCCACCCGAACGTCTTCGAGAGCGTCGGCGGCGACAACGTCACGCCGTTGTTCCCCAAGTTCACCAAGTGGTACGTCCAGTACGCGGGCACGTCCATGGTCGTGGCCTACAACCCGAACAGCAAGTACGCTTCTGAGTTCAACGCGATCAAATCTGGTAGCAAGCCGCTGAAGGATCTGTTCACGCTCATGGAGCAGCCCGGTTTCAAGCTCGGCAGGACGGACCCGAATATCGACCCGCAGGGCCGCGACTTCGTCGAGATGCTCGAGCTGGCGCAGTCGCAGTACCACCTTCCCAAGAACACTGTCACCAAGATCCTCGGCGGTCCGGCAGGCTCATCCACCTCGCCGGAGATCTATGCGGAGTCGTCGCTCGACTCGACGCTCCAGTCCGGTCAGCTGGACGCAGCCAGCGCGTTCATCACTCAGGCGACCGAGTTGCACCTCGACTACATCCCGCTCCCGCCGGCGATCAACCTGGGCGACTTCACCCTGGCTGACCAGTACGCCAAGGCGACGGTCACCATTACGCCGCCCGGCAAAAGCCCCACGACGAAGTCCGGCGGGCCGCAGGTGATCGACATCACGATTATCGGTAAGCCCACGCCGGCGGCGATCGCGTTCGTCAAGTACACCCTGTCCCAGGCAGGCCAGGCCCAGTACAAGGCGGGCGGGTTCACCCTGCTGACACCAGCCGTGACTGGCCCGACTAGCTCGATACCCGCCGCAGTACGTAGTGAGCTGGGCGGCTAGCCCAGCGCCGGCGTCCGGCGCTGCCCTGAGCGGAGAGCCGCCAGGGCAGCCCGGCCGGCCCAGTCGCCCCGGGCGGGTCGCGCGGGTCGGGCGACTGCCGCGCGGCGCCCGGTCAGTCTCGGGTGCCGCGTCGGTCATTGGCGGTGCAGTGATCTGGATCGCGTTGCTCGGTCCGGTGATCACCTTGCTCACGCATCTGTCGTGGCATTCGATCGTGAGCTCGCTGAGCTATGCGGGCGCGCTCGACCCGCTGGTGGTGTCGCTCGAGTCCGGCGGCGTCACGCTAGCCGTGCTGTTCGTCATCTGCACACCGCTCGCCTGGATGCTCGCTCACGGCTCGCTGCCGTTCCCGCGGATCTGGGAGGCGGGCGTGCTCTGCAGCCTGCTGCTCCCGCCGCTGGTCATCGGCTTGCTGCTGGTGTTCATGGTTGGTCCGTACACCGTGTTCGGGAACGTGATCGCGCACTTCAACCTGTCGGCGACCAACACATTCCTGGCGCTGGTCATCGCGCAAATCTATGAGTCGGCGCCGTACTACGTCGTCGGCGCCCAGGCTGCGTTCGGCTCGGTCAATCCCCGCCTGGAGCAGCAAGCCGCGTTGCTTGGCGACCGGCCCATCCGGGTGTTCCGCCGGGTGACCCTGCCGCTGGCCGCACCGGGCCTGGCCATGGCGCTGGCCGTAGCCTGGGCCAGGGCGATGGGAGCCTTCGGGGCCGTCATCATCATCGCCTACCATCCATACGGGCTGCCGCTGCAGATCTTCACCACGCTCCAGGAGACCGGCCTGGCGTCAGCGCTGCCGTACGCTCTGGTTTTGCTGGTGGTTGCCCTGCCGTTGCCGCTAGCCGCCTACATCTGGAGCGCGCGTGCTCAAGGCCGACGTCGAGGTTGACCGCCGGGATTTCACCGTGCGCGCGGCCATCGAGGTCGGGCCGGGTGAGCGCCTGGCCCTGTTCGGCCCGTCGGGAGCCGGGAAGACCACGCTGCTCGAGACCATCGCCGGCCTGGTGCGGCCGAGGTCCGGCCTCATCGAGCTCGCGGGCCGGACCCTGACGCGTACCGCGACGCCCGCAGTCGCGGTCCCGCCATGGCAGCGCCAGGTGGGCCTGCTGCGGCAGGATCCGGGCCTGTTCCCGCACTTGTCGGTGCGGGACAACCTCGCCTACGGGCGCGCGACGGATCCGCGCGGTGCCGAGCTCACCGGGCTGGCGGATGCGCTGGGCATCGGCGACCTTCTCGATGCGATGCCGACCCGGCTGTCCGGCGGCCAGCAGCACCGGGCCGCGCTGGGCCGGCTGCTGCTCGCGCACTGCGGCGTACTGCTGCTCGACGAGCCTTACTCCGGCCTCGATGCGGTGCTGCGCCGTACCCTGACAGCCCTGGTGGTGCGGCTAGCGACAGAGCGCAGCGTCCCGGCTGTGCTAGTAGCCCACGAGCTGGCCGATGCCCAGGCCTTTGCGAACCGGATAGCCGTTCTCGACCGGGGTGTCGTGCTCCAGACCGGTGGGCCCGACGAGGTCGTGCTGCGGCCCGCCGTCCTCCGCGTTGCCGAGCTCGTCGGCTACCTCGGGTTCGTGCCGGTCGCCGGACGGCCGGACACGGTGGCGGGCATTCACCCGGACAGGGTAGTGCCCGGTGCTTTTCCGGCGCGCGGGCTGGTGCTGACCGGCACGATTGCCGCCAGCCGCCCAGCTGGCGCGGCGTTTGAGGTCGACCTGCTGTGCGCCGGGGTCGCGGCGGGCAGTCGCTCGTCGAGCACTGGCTCATCCGGCAGCGGTCTACCCGGCAGCGGTCAGGCGGGGTCTGGCCAGGATGGCACCAGCCCAGACGGTGGCGGCTCGACCGGCAGCGCTAGCACGGTCGTGACGTGCCGGCTCGCAGAGCGACCGGGCGCAGAAGGCGAGACCGTGACGGTGACCGCGCTGGACCCGCCATGCTTCGGCCCGGACGGGTCAGCGGCCGGAGGGCGCACTGGCTCGGTGCCCGAACGAGCGGCATCATGACCGGCGGCCAGCCTGGCACTCGACCCGGCGAGCCTCACGGTCAGCACGGGCACCCTGACGCTGAGCACGGGCACCCTGACGCTGAGCACGGGCACCGTGACGCTCAGCACGGCCAGTCTGTCGCGCCAATCGGCCGGCCGGGCGAGCAGGACAAGCAGCAGCGCCCGTCGCCACGTGACCAGTCGCAATCGGACCAGCCTCAACCCGGTGGGGTGCGCGCGGGGACCCGGCTGCGACTGGCCCGCCAGGCACGCGGCTTCTCCCAGCAGCAGCTAGCCGGCATGGCCGGGGTGTCCAGGCAGGCCGTCTCCGCCGTCGAGGCTGGCGTCTCTGACCCGTCATTGAGGGTCGCACTCGCGCTGAGCCGGGCCTTGGGCTCGACAGCTGAAGACCTGTTCGGGCCTGCTATCCCGGAGCCGGAAGTGGCAGCCCGCCCGCTCGCACCGCTCGGCAGCGCCGGGGCCAGGGTCTCGCTCGCGCCGGTCGGCGACTCGTTCGTCGCGTTGCCGCTGGCTGGCGGGACGGTCACCAGAGCCGGGTTCTCGCCGGCCGGCGGCCGGGTGACGAGAACCGGCGATGTCGTTCCGCTCGAGCCGCCGCGGCCGACGCTCGTCGTGGCCGGCTGCGACCCCGCGTTGCCGCTGATCGAGCTGCCGCTGAGCCTGCTGGACCCGCCCGTCGCGTTCACCTGGTGGCCGTGCCCGAGCCAGGAGGCGCTGAGCCTGGCGGCAGACGGCCTGGTGCACGTGGCCGGCGCCCACCTGCGCGGCCGCTCAGGTGATTACAACACCGGCCCGGCCAGGGAACTGCTGCGCGGCGGCGGCGAGGTCATCGGGTTCTGCTCCTGGCGCGAGGGCCTGGTGCTGCGCCCCGACGTGGCAGCCGGAGTCTCCGGCGTTGCTGACATCGCGGCGGCCGGGCTGCGGTTGGTCAACAGAGAGCCCGGCGCGGAAGCCCGCCGGGTGCTCGACCGAGAGCTGGCCAGGCACGGGATCGACGGCCAGGACCTGCCCGGCTACCGGACGCGGGCGACCGGGCACTTGGAAGTCGCGGCGGCAATCGCGGCCGGGCTGGCAGACGCCGGGATCGCGAGCGAGCCAGCCGCCATGGCTTATGACCTGGCGTTCGTGCCGCTGACGGCCGAGCGCTTCGACCTGGTGGTGCCCGCCGCGCACGCCGGATCGCGGGAGGTGCAAGGGCTACTGCGGGCGCTGTCGTCGCCATGGCTGCTGGACCAGCTGAGTAGCCTGCCCGGGTACACCGTCACGCAATGCGGTGAGCGGCTCGCCACGATCCCGCCATCCCGAACAACGCCTGCCTGAACAAACCCCCCTGTCCGGACAAACCCCCCTGTCCGGACAAACCCCTACCTGGCGTCACCGGGGAAACGACTGCCGTTGCTGTCGGCAGGCTCGGGCGAAGCACCTCGCCCCGGGTCGTTTCTACCGTCAGGGTGCTCCGAGGGCTCGCGCGTTGCCACGACTTGCCTGCGCCGCTGGCCGTCGGATAAGACGTCGTAAGGGCCTGCTCAGAACTGCTCGTAGCCGTGCATCAGAGGAAGGGCGCGAAATCAATGCTGCTGGGTGACTTGCGGGAGTACGTCGCTATTCCGAGAGTGACGGCGCTGCGGCTGGCGCCAGACGGGTCGTGGCTGGCGGCGGTCGTGCAGACCGCGGGCGGCGAACCGCCGAAGTACTTGTCGAGCATCTGGCGGATCGACACGGCAGGTAACGATGAGCCGGTGCGGCTCACCCGCAGCGTGCAGGCCGAGGCAAGCCCGGAGTTCCTGTCCGACGGTTCGCTGCTGTTCGCGTCAAGGCGCCCTGACCCCG
>DASXIA010000349.1:0-1956 GCA_036488155.1 Streptosporangiaceae bacterium
GCGTCGGGTGCGGCGGTAGTTCAGGACGGCGCCGTGGCTGTCTTGCACGATGAACGCCAGGCTGGCTTCGCGGCATAGTCCCAGCGCGGTGCCGACCGGCAGTAGCTGGCCGTAGGAGGTTTCGGCCAGGCCGTGCGACCGCGCGCTGGTCAAGGCGCCTCCGCTCGTGGCCGCTCGGCTCGTGGCATCGCTGGCACTCGCTATGGCAGGGCCGGTCGTAGCAGCGCTGGTCGTGGCAGCGCTGGTCGTGGCAGCTCCGCTCGGGGCCGCTCCGTGAGAGCCAACGCCGGTCGTGGCAGCTCCGCTCGTGGCAGCGCCGCTCGTAGCAGCGCGGCTCGTGGCATCGCCGGTCGTGGCGCCGTGCAACGGCCTCGCCGCGTCGGCGGAAGTTGTCGGGGCATTCGCGATGCTGGCATCCGCGGCGGTGGTGGCGCCCCCATCTGTGGTTGCGGCGGTGTAGGTGTTGTATTGCTCGGCGGTCATGGTGATGTTCAGTGCGACCCGTGGCCCGGCCGGGGTGATCCGCCCGGCCCGTAACGCCAGGTCGCACAGGTCTTCTAAGGAGTCGGCCAGTCGTTGCGGGCTGCTGCGCGGGTCGGGGCTGCCGTCTTCGGCGGGGGCGGGTGCGGCGTGTCCGTGTAGCACGGCCATCACCTTCGCGCCCTGGCCGGCTGAGAGCTGGAACCGGCCCGACAGCATCCCGTCGGCACCGAGTCGCATCACCAGGGAGCGGCGGGCGCGTTGCTGCTCTTCGGAGGGTTGGGCTCCGTCGGGGTCGATGGTGGCCAGCAGCCGGGTCCGCACGTTGCGCAGGTCTTTCGGACCCAAATGCCCGGCAGCCCGGACCAGGATCTGCTCCGCCTGGGCGAATTCCTCGGCCGGGAGTTGGGCGGGCAGCTCGTTCATGGTCCGCACGATGATGCCCACCTGCTCACCGGACACCACCCCGTCGGTTGCGGCGTGGGCGAATTCCTCAGCCGGGAGTTGGGCGGGCAGCAACACCGGCAACGGCGCACCCGACACGCTGACCTGGGCACACAGCGCCCCCGCCGCCGCGACCCGGCCCGCGGCGTCGGAAGGCGAGATCCGCAACATGCTCATCAGCAGATCCTTGGTCGAGGCCGGACCCAACCGGGCCGCCAACCCACGCCGCTGAACGCTCGCGACCTGGGCGATCATGGCGGCGTGCAATTGCCGGGACAGTTGTTCCAGGGCACGCAGCTCGGTGAGTTGATCGGCATCAGACAACCGGTCCGGATCCTGCTCCAGGTAGGCAGACACAGCGGATTGCAGCTCGACCAGTCCGGCCGAGCTGACTCCCGAATGCAACGCCTCCATGATCAGAAACCTACCCGCACCGTCTGACAACAATGCGTGATCCGACAGCCACTTTCCCCATACCACCAAACGCTGTTACAAGATCGAGATCTCCGGCTGCGGGCTGAAGGGGACACGCCACCGAAGGCCACGCAACCATGCTGGGTCAGCAGTCGACAGCTCAATCGAGTAGAACGAAACTCCTGTCGTCGCTGCGCCTTTCGCTTGTCAGACGCGACCCGAAACGAGACCCCATCGTCGCTGCGCCATTCGTCTTCTACGTACAAGAGCAAGCCTTGACGGCTCGCCAAGCTCGTGGCGGCGTGCAGTTGCCGGGACAGTTGTTCCAGGGCACGCAACTCGGTGAGTTGATCGGCATCAGACAACCGGTGCGGATCCTGCTCCACAAAGGCGGACGCGGCGGATCGCAGCTCGACCAGTCCGGCCGAGCTGACTCCCGAATGCAACGCCGCCATGATCAAAAACCTACCCGCCACCACTGACAACAATCGTCCGGCCGACGGCCACTTTCCCCTACCACCAAAGGCCGTTACAAGATCGAGATCTCCGGCTGCGGGCTGACGGGGACACGCCACCGAAGGCCACGCAACCATGCTGGGTCAGCAGTCGACAGCTCAA
>DASXIA010000354.1:0-2537 GCA_036488155.1 Streptosporangiaceae bacterium
CGCCACAGGTGTTCGTGTTCGGGACGGCCATCTTCTCGGTCGGCATCCTGTGCGCGATCGCCAGCATCGTGATCTCCAGAAGGCGGACCTGAGTCCGCATCGGCGCTCTATCCAGGGCCAGCTGCTCAAGACCACGGTTGACCGGTGAGCGACCAGGGGCGGTGCCGCGATGGCACCGCCCCTGGTCGTCGTCCCGATACCTACTGAAGGAACTGCAGGTCAGCGGCCTGGGCCCCGGCCAGGACGCGCTGGCTCCCGGAATCGGTGTCCGATTCCCGGAGCTCGGGCGGCATCGGATCGCAGTCGCTGCGCTCAGCCGAGGCACGAGGCGCTATCAACCGGGGTGCGACCGCAGCGGGGCGCAGCCAGCGAAGCTGCTCATGGCTGCCGAGGCCGTCCAGGCCGACGAGCAGATCGGGCAGCACCTCAGACTGGCTGGCGTGCGCACGCACAGCGGAGCGCTGGACCGTGCGGGCGGCATCGGCCTGATCCCCGAGCTCGACTTGCCAGCCGCCCTGGCCGCCGTGAGTCGTGCGCGCGGCCACCGGCACCCCGGCCGGCTCGGCTGCCAGGCACACGGCCTGAGCGAGACGGGCGTCGTCGCAGTCGCCGGTCGCCGGGTCTAGCACCAGTATCAGGTCCGGGGCGTGCTCGGAGATCGCGCGCTGTACTCGCGCTGTGAGATCGGACATCTGGCAGTGGCGGAGTCCGCCGTCGGGGTAGTCAGCAACCGCCACGGACGAGACGCCCAGCAGCCAGGAAGCGAGCTGCAGCTCCCAGGGCCGGACGGCCTCTAGCTGGCTACGGGTCGAGTTGACCGGTGAGGCCTCGCCCCTGGTCAGGGACAGCAGCGCGAGGCGGGCGCCCGCTTGGCCGAACGCGTACAGGAGTGCGCCGAGGTCGGCCGATTCAGGGCCGGGCCGGGCTGTCACAGCTAGCACGGTGCCAGCTCGGGGCAGTCCGTTGGTGGCGAGTGCCGCTGGCGTGCTGCGCCGCGGCTGGCCGTTCGTCTGCGCGGCGCTGGTCGCCGGGCGGGCGGGCAGCCAGTCAGTCCGGCCCTCGTACCTCGAAGTCATAGCAACTGCTGAACTCAACGGTGCCACCTGATTAACCTCCCCGTCTCAACGACTTGTCGCTCTCGTGTTATGCATGTTGCCGTCAGGAGGAGGCACCGGGCATCGTGGCGAGCCCCCGTCCTCACCTTGGCGCTGTCCGGAGCCGCGCTTACCTGCTAGCAGGAACCGCCCGGGCCTGCGGTGACTCCGAGCTGCGCCGCCTTCACCCGGACCAGCGTGCGGATGCCGCGAATATCGCTCCGGTGAGGCTTGATCCAGGACGGGGATCGTTAAAAATTACCCGTATTGTGCCAGATATGGCTATCGCACGCTTCCTGAGCTTCGTTCTCGACTGTCCCGACCTCGGTGCCTGGCGACCCCTGCACATCTACGGGCCGGGAACGTCCGAGGCCTTCGGCCGGTGGTCCAGCATCGGCGGACGCTGGCGCCGCCCTGCCGGAACGCTGTCGCTCAGAAGGTAACGACCGCCGCGCGGTCTTGCGAGTCGGCGTGCTTGCCGCCGACAGCACTGCCCCAGCTGACGACAACCTGAGGCGGTGGCGGCGGCCCGGAGGTGGTACTCGGCGCCGGCTCGAGCGATATGCCGAAGGTGTCCCCTGGCCAGACCGCGGAGTTGCCGAACGTCTGCGAGACCCGGATGGGCCCTGACAGCCAGCCTTTGCTGATCGAGAACGGCCGCAGGTACAGCGCGTACCCGCGCGACGAGTTGTTGGCAAGCCAGCCGACGTACGCGATCCCGCGGCTGCCGCCCACGACCTGGACGATGTGCGTCGCGTTATCGGTGTCAGGAGTCACGCGCCGCAGCGTCGACCAGCGCTTGCCGTGATCAGTTGAGTACGCGAGCCAGCCAACGTCGTGCCCGCCAACCTGGGTATCCCAGGTCACGTACAGGTTGCCCGCCGAGTCGGCCGAGATGTCGCCGTCGATCCACCACTCGGACCTGTTCATCGAGAGCCTCGATGGCCCGATCCGCACCGGGGCCGACCACGTCTTGCCGCCGTTCGCCGATGACGTGACGAAGCTATGCGCCGTGGTCATCGTGAACTTCGTCCTGCTGGTGATGTGGTAGCCCTGATACTCCACGTAGATCTTGCCGTCAGGCGCGACGAGCAGCGGCGCGCTGTCGCCGCCACTGGCCGGAAAGCCCGGACTGACGTGCATGAGCGGGCCCCAGTGACGGCCGCCGTCGGTGGACTTCTGCATGACGATATTGAGGTCGCCGGTCGCGAACGAACAGCTTCCGCCATTGCTGCAGATGTAGGTGACGGCCTTGGCGCTCGGACCGTAGTCCCAGGTCAGGTACAGCGTGCCGTCCGGCGCGACGGTAATGAAGTCCCGGTCTCCCCAGTTGTTGCGCTTGCGGGGCACCAGGGCCGAGACCTGCGGGAACGTCTTTCCGTGATCGAAAGAGGCATCGACGATCGGGAACGAATGATGCTTGGTGGAGTTCATGAATAGATC
>DASXIA010000392.1:0-12821 GCA_036488155.1 Streptosporangiaceae bacterium
GCCCCGTTCCGGCACGCAGAACAGCGGGAGCGCAGGAGCCGGGCATCCTGCGACCCCGTCCGGCAGCCGAGGGCAGCGCGACCTGATCGGCCCTGGCCTGGCCAGTCAGATAAGAGTGGAGCGGAATTGTTACCGGTCTGCCATTCCTAAATTTAATACTTTGTGATAACAATAATAAGTCGCCGGATATTCTCTCCCGTAAATGTCGTCTATTCGCGCGTCACCGTCGGCGCCGTGGGTCGTTTGTGCCTTGCTCGCGGCATCTGGCGTGCTCGGACTTCCGCGCTGGGCTGACCCTGCCCTGACGACTGACCTATCTCGGCGGGAGGACAAATGACTATTTCGACGCGTCCGGTGGCCTATCTGGACGGCCAGACACCGCTTACCGGCGAACTCCACTGGAGTACTTCCCAGCACGGAAAGCGGCCCGGAATTCTCTTGGTCCACGGCGGTGCGGGCCTGGATGACCACGCGAGATATCAGGCAGACCGCTACGCCGCGGCTGGGTACGCCGTCTTCGCCTGCGACATGTTCGGCAACGGCGTCGCCGGGAACCGTGACCGCGTGATCAAGTGCCTGATGTCACTGCGCGATGATCCCGGCCTGCTCGTGGAACGGGCAATGGCCGGGCTGACTGCGCTATCTCGCTGCCCGGAAGTCGACGGGCGCTTCGCCGCGGTGGGTTTCTGCTTCGGCGGCCTGGCAGCGCTCGCCCTGGCCAGGTCGGGAGCCCGCCTGGCCGCCGCTGTCAGCATTCACGGAAGCCTGGCGACCACCAGGCCCGCCGGACCGGGGTCGGTCACCGCCAAGGTGCTGGCCTGCCACGGCGCCCTCGACCCGCACGTTCCGCTACAAGACGTCACCGACTTCGCCGAGGAGATGGACCGCGCGGGCGCCGACTGGCAGCTGATCATGTTCGGGGGTGCCATGCACGGTTTCACGCACAGGGACGCCACGGCAGGGGCAACGCCCGGAGTTGCCTACCACGCCCTCGCCGACGAGCGGTCATTTGCCGCCACCCAGGCGTTCCTGGCCGATGCCATCGCGTAGCAAGCCGGGCTTACCCGGCCTGGGGTGACGTCCGCTGGCTAGGCCGGGACTGACCGGCTTCCCAGGTCAGGTGTGCACCAGGGGCGTATCAACCAGGTGCTCGGCGAGGAACCAGGCCTGCAACTCACCGGTGCGGATCACATCGGAGACGAGCAGGTCGTTAGTGCCGTCGTCGCCCATCTTGGCGCTGCGCGCCGCAGCGTCGTGGGCGCCGACCAGGATCATCTCGTGGGCTTCCAGCAGCCGGGACAGCATGGCGGGGACTTCCTCCGCGCCGTTCGGCGGCCGCGGAATCGCGGTGATCTCGGCGACGTGACGCGGGTCTCCGACCGCTACGCCGCCGAGCGTCTGGATTCGCTCCGCGATCATGTCGATCAGCTCGAGCTGCTCTCCGGCATGCTTGTCGAGCAGCAGGTGCAGCTGGTAGAAGGTCGCGCCGCGCATCAGCCAGTGATGCTTCTTGTACAGCGCGTACAGGATCTGAGAATCAGCCAGTGTCTGGTTGAGGAGCTGGCAGGAGTACATCCGGGTGTCGTGGGACAGCCCGATCGGGAACTGCCGGACGGTGCCGAACTCCTGGAGCTCGACCCCCCGTTGATGCAGCCATGGCTGGCTGGTCAAAGTCCGGGTGTGACCGTCCGGGCTCGGGGTGGGACTAGGCACGCGCGCGCCCGACGTGGCCTGGCGCCGGCCAGCGGTAGCAGGGCGCCGGGACGTAGTCGCCGCACGCCGCGTGGTGCTTGTGGTGGAACGCTTGGCGGGCAAGACATCTCCTCAGGTACCGCGGCAGCGCACCGTAGGTGCGCGGCCGGCTTGTCAGGACGCGCCGAGGATCAACCCGGTCCTTTGGCAACGCGCTTTGTCGTCCGCGATCCGCACCGTCGCACACAGTCATCGCGTAGCTGTTCCGATACGTTGCGTGAATCCTCGGCCTCACGAGGCATGCCCCCGCCGGTTGCCGTAAAACCACGGGTTCCGTGCTGGCGCGCCCGTCAGGCGGCACCTCCCGGCCACATGGCCTGCGAGCACGGACGACCGCCAGACGCGGAGATGTTCGAGGCCGGCCGCAACGATGCCGCTCACCCCTGTCCGGCCATCTGCTGCTCCGTGGCTGTCCAGTTGTTGTTGTCTATGTGACCCAGTACCGCGTTATTCGGCACTAGCCGCAGGCATTCGTGCATCTTGGAAATGGTCTGCGGTACCGGCTGAATGCTGGCGGGCAAATTGAACGTAGGGTCGCTGGGACGCGGCGGGTAGGGAGAGGGGTCGGGCCAGTTCGGCTCGCCATGGGAGCGCATGCACCGGGCGAACCTCAGCATGCCGTTCCATTCCTGCCGCACCACCGCTGCGGCGTCCGTCGACCCGATGCCGCTGGGCAGCAGGTGCGCGCAGGTGTGCGTCGCGGTCTGGAACTGCGAGTTGCCCGCTGCGAGCTGAGACACGGTGGCCTTGTCGAACCCTCCGCTGCTTCCCGGGTCGGGGAAGTCCGGAACGCCGTGGGAGCGCACGCACTCGGCGTAGGCAAGCGCCTTGGAATGCGCCGACCCGCTCGCAGTCGTTGAATGGCCCGAACCGGTGGCTGACGGGCTGTCGCTGCACGCCGCCGCCAGCAGGGGCAGGGCGGCGGCAATGATCGCGGCCGCGGTTTGCGCTGCCGACTTCCGCGCTAGCCGCATGACGCTAGTGCTGAGGTTCATCGTGGTCTCCTCAGGGGTGATTGATCCTGCTGGCTGGCCATGGATCACGGGCATACCGCATCGTCTGGGGCATGCACGGAGCAGACGTGAGAACGTCAGACGGTCCAGAGGGCCCGGGTAGGGGATAGGCGGGCGGCGCGGATCGCCGGCAGGAGCCCGGCGAGTGCGCCGATGAGCAGGGCGGCGGCAAGGCCGCCGGCCCAGGCTTCGAGAGGGATGGTGACGGGCCAGCCCTTTGCGCGGGCGTAAGCGGAGGTGGCGGCAACGCCGGCGATGACGCCGATGGCGCCGCCGGCGAGGGATAGCAGGATGGCCTCAGCGAGGAACTGGGCGCGGATCTGGCCTCGGGTGGCACCCAGAGCGCGGCGCAGCCCGATCTCCGAGCGGCGTTCCAGGACGGAAATGACCATGATGTTGGCGACCCCGATGGCGCCGACGAGCAGGGCGACCGCGCCGAGGCCGAGGAACAGGGTGTCCAGGGCGCCCTTGGCATCGGCCTGGGCGGTGAGCGCGGCTGACGGCTGGGAGACGGCGACCTGGCTGGGGTTTGCCGGGCTGGCCTGGGAGGCGAGCAGGTTGTGGACCGCGGTGGTGGCGGCCGGGTTGTTCACGGTGCGGACGTAAATCTGTGAGGGGTTGCCGTCGAGGCCGAGGTATTTCTCCGCGGCGGGGAAGCCGACCAGGACGGAGGTGTTGATCTGCGGGGCGTAGGCGTCCGGGACCGGGCTAAGGACGCCGGTCAGGTAGAACCACTGGCCGTCGGCCGGGCAGGCGGCGCTGGCGCACAGCCAGATCCGCTCGCCGGGCGAGATCTGGTCGATACCCAGCAGGTGGGCGGCCTGGGCGCCGAGCACAGCGACCGGCTCGCGCGCGGTGGCGGCGTTGAGGAACCGGCCCTGGGCGATGCTGCTGCCGGCTGCGGCTGGCAGGCCGGGGCTGGCAGCAGCAACAGTCAGCGCATTGGTTTCGACCGGGGGGATCAGCGGGCTGCGGTAGGCGCTGACGTTGCCGACGGTGCCGGTGTACTGCACCTTGGTGACGCCGGGCAGCCGGGCGATCATGCCCGGTGCGGTCCCGGACAGCTCTACGGTGTTTCCGGACAGGTCCTGGCCATTGCTGACGGTCAGCAGGTTGGTACCTAGGGCCTGGATCTCCGCCAGCAGCACGGCCTGAGAAGACGCGGCCAGGCCAAGGACGGCAACGATCGCCGCGACGCCGATCGCGATGCCCAGCGCGGACAGGCCGGCGCGCAGCTTGCGGGTCGCCAGCCCGACGCTGGCCACAGCGGCCAGGTCCAGGGGGCGCAGACGGGCCGGGGCCAGGGCGGCCGGCCGCCGCGACGTGATGGTCATGACGGTCCTTCCTTTGCGGGCCGTGCGCGGGCGGGCCGCTTTGCGTGGCTGCTGCCGCTGGTCCGGCCGCCGTCAGCGGCCGCGGGTGTGGTAACGGGGACGGGGCTGGTGTCGGCGACAACGTGCCCGTCGAGCATTTCGATGCGCCGCCGGGTACGGGCAGCGACGGCGTGGTCATGGGTGATGACGATGATCGTGGTCCCCTGGACGTTGAGTTCTTCCAGCAGGTTCAGGATCGCGGCGCCGGTGGCCGAGTCGAGGTTGCCGGTGGGCTCGTCGGCCAGCACCACCGGCGGGCGGCCGGTGATCGCGCGGGCGATGGCGACCCGCTGCCGTTCCCCGCCCGACAGCTGGGTGGGCCGGGCGCCGCCCCGGTGCCCGAGCCCGACCCGGTCCAGCGCGGCGGCGGCCAGCCGCCGCCGCTGGTCGCGGGCGATCCCCGCATACAGCAGCCCGTCGGCCACATTCGCCAGCACGCTCTGGTGCTCAGCGAGGAAGAACTGCTGGAACACGAACCCGACCCGGGACGCCCGCAGCGCCGCCAGGTCCCGGTCGGTCATCGCTGCCACGTCCAGGCCGGTGACGCGCACGCTCCCGGAGCTCGGCGTGTCCAGAGTTCCCATCAGGTGCAGCAGCGTGGACTTGCCCGACCCCGACGGGCCCACGATCGCGGTCAGCTCCCCGGCCGCAACTGCCAGGCTCACCCGATCCAGCGCCAGCACCGGCGGCGAGCCGGGATACACCTTGGTCACCTGGTCCAGTTCCAGCACCGGAACCGGCGCCGAAAGCCAGGATTCGGCTGCGGCGGCCGCAACGGCTACCTGCGCGGCGGTCATGACGACGCCACCACGACCCGCTGCCCGGGCGTCAGGTTCCCGGTCACTTGCACCAGCCCGGTGGCGCCGTCGAAGATCCCGGGTGTCACCGGCACGTATCGCCCCGCGCCCCCGCGGCCGGCGATCTCCACCACGTACCTGCCCGGCGACCTGGCCAGTAGCGCGGTGACTGGCACTGTCAGCACGTTGCGCGCGGTGGCGGTAGTGATGTTCACCGTCACCGGCGCCTGGTCCAGGCTGCCGGCCGCGCCCGGGTCGGTCAGCTTCACCTGCACCGGGATCGTAGTGACCGTGCCGTTCTGCCCGGACGTGCTGGTCGCGACCGTGCCGACCGAGGACACTACGCCCGGCGTGGTCGTCCCGTCCGGCAGCGTGACGGTCACCCTGTCACCCGTCTTGACCTCGGTCTCCTGGGCGACATCCAGCGCGATCGTGACCACGTGCCGGACCGACGTCGCCGCGAGCACCGGTCCGGCCGCCGGGCCGCCCAGGGTCCCGGTCACCCGGGTCACCCGGACCGGGTCCGGCTCGAACACCACCTGCCCCAGCGACAGCGACCCCGGCGGGGCCAAGACCCCCAGGTGCTGTTCAAGCTGCTGGACCGCGTACGCCGTCCCCGCCGAGTAGTAATCCCAGCCTGCCGCGGCAAGCTCGGCGCGGCTGGCGTCTCCCAGCGCTGCCAGGTCGCGGTTGAGCTGGGTCACGTCCGCACCGGTCACGCCCTCGCTCAGGGTCCGCCAGGCCGGCACGGTGCCGTACAGCAGCACCACCGGGGCGCCGTTACCCGTCCGGTACAGCACCTGCCCCTGGCGAATCACCTGCCCGGCCCGCGGCAGCGATGTCAGCGACCCGCCGCCCTGCCCCTGCACGGTATAGGACCCGGCATACCCCAGCGTCGCGGCCACCGGCATCGTCGCCGACAGATCCTCCCGAACCACCGCCGCCGTGGCCGGCGCAGCCCCCCGTTGCCCCGCCCCCGGCGACGCGGCCGCCGAGAACACGCCAGCCCGCCACCCGGCCACCGCCCCGGCACCCAGCATTACCACCACCACACCGGCGGCAACCCACCCGCCCCGGCGGCGCCCGCCCGCCACCGGGCCGCCGGCAGCCGGCACCGCCCCCCCGGACGTCACGACCTCCACCTGCTGCCCGGCCTCCCGGCCACGCGAAACCGTCTCGCTCACGATCCCTCTCCGTCCCTTCCGCCTTGGCGCAGATGACCCGGCGCGGCAGTGCCACTCACGGGCTCACCCCCACGCCAGCAGCGAGCCCGCGTGCTGCAGGCGCTCGCATTCGTTGATCGCTGTGCTGACCTGCCGCGGAGCCGGGCGTGGCACGCGGATGTCGAAACCCGGACGCCCCTCGGAATCGACGGTGGGATCTGGCCAGCGCGCCACTCCGTGGGAGCGCATGCACTGGGAGAATTTCAGCCCCTCGCTCACCGCCTGCTGCACCAGCGCCTGAGGACAGACGTCGGACAAATAGCACTGCTGGAGCGAGCTGGCGGTGAGCGACCCACCGGTGGTCGGCAGCAAGTGCTGGCATGCTCTCTGGGCCGCGCTCAACTGAGAGCTGCTGACCCCGAATGCCTGCGCGTCCGGCTTCGGGAGCGTTCCGCTGCTATCGGGGTCGGGATAGTTCGGCACGCCGTGCGAGCGAATGCAGACCGAATAGCTGACCGCTGACGGGGAGCTCGCTGAGTCCGTCGGTGAGCCGGCGGAACCGCTGGCTGACGGGCTGCCGCTGCTGCATGCCGCCAGGAGGGCCAGGGCGGCGGTGGCGATGATGGCGGCCGCGGTTCGGGCTATCGGCCGCCACGCCCGCCGTGGCCCGCGTATGACGCCGGCGCCGTCGTTCATCATGGCCTCCTCAGGGGGGGTGTGTTGTGGCGCGTGATCAATCGATGTGCAGTCTGGCGGGTAGCCCATGACACGAGCCGAACAGTGATTGTTAAGCGGATGTCATCCAGCCAGTCGCACAATGTGCAGGTGCGGGTGTTGGTCGTGGAGGATCACGTTGCGCTGGCAAACCGGATCGGCGAAGGTCTGCGTGACGCCGGTTTCGCTGTCGACGTGGTCTATGACGGCGCAGCGGCCCTGGATAACACGACGAGCACCGACTACGACGTGGTCGTACTCGACCGAGACCTGCCGGCTGTGCACGGCGACCGCGTCTGCCGCCAGCTGGTGCGCGACGGCTCGCCCAGCCGCATCCTGATGCTGACCGCGTCGACGGACGTCGAGGATCGGGTCGACGGGCTGGAGCTGGGTGCGGACGACTACCTCGGCAAGCCGTTCGCCTTCCGAGAGCTGATCGCGCGCATCCGGGCGCTGGGGCGGCGCGGACCCGGCTCTCCCGCTATCGTGCAGCGCGGTGACCTGGTGGTTGATCGCGCGCGGCACCGCGCCAGCCGGGCCGGGACCCCGCTGACCCTGACGCGCAAGGAGTTCGGTGTGCTGGAGTGCCTGGCCGGCGCCGACGGCGCTGCGGTCAGCGCGGAGGAGCTGCTCGAACACGTGTGGGACGCGCACGCCGACCCGTTCAGCAACACGGTCGCGGTGACCATCCGACGGTTGCGGCGCAAACTCGGCGACCCGCCGCTGATCGAGACCGTCATCGGCGTCGGCTACCGCCTGTGAGACGGCACCTCAGCGCCCGGTCGCGGCTGACCCTGCTGTATGCGGCGCTGTTCACCGTCGGCGGGGCCGCGCTGGTCGTGGTCACCTACCTGCTGGTCGCGCACTTCCTGCAAAGCACGACGACCACCAAGATCTCACCGTCGCTCCAGCCGACGATCGGAAAATGCATCGCGGCGGCGCAGACCCATGGTGGCGCCAGGGCCTTCAACGAGTGCGCCGCGCTATATGACCACGCTGTCGCCCTCGGTGCTTCGGCACAGCGCAGCACGACGCTCACCCACCTGCTGACCTACTCGCTGCTCACCCTGGCCGGCGTCGCGCTACTCGCCGCGGCCGCGGGCTGGATCGTCGCCGGACGCATTCTGAGGCCGGTGCACCGTCTCACCGCGGCTGCGCGCGAGGCTAGCGAGCAGAACCTCTCCCAGCGCATCGGATTGCAGGGCCCGCGCGACGAACTGCGGGAGCTCGCCGACACGTTCGACACGATGCTTGAACGGCTCGACCGTACGTTCACCAGCCAGCGGCAGTTCATTTCCAACGCCAGCCACGAGCTTCGCACGCCGCTGACCGTCATGCGCACCGCGATGGACGTCGTCCTGTCCAAGCCGGACCCGACGCCGGAGGAGCTGGTGTCGATGGCTGCCGACGTCCGACAGGCCGTCGATCACTCCGAGCGGCTCATCGAGGCACTGCTGGTACTCGCGCGCAACGATCAGGCGCGCGCGCTCAGCGACCCGCTGGATCTCGCCGCCGTCACCGAGGACGCGCTCGAGGGACGGCTCGCGGGCGGCATCACGACGACCGCCAGTCTCGAGGAGGCCCCGGTGACCGGCGATGGAGTGCTGCTTGAGCGGCTCGTCAACAACCTGCTCGATAATGCCGAGCGCTACAACATCGCGGGCGGCACCATCACGATATCGACGACCGTCCACGACACGACATCCGTTCTTCGCGTGGTCAACACCGGTGCAGTGGTCCCCGCCGATATGGTCGAGCGCCTGTTCCTGCCGTTCACCCGCCTCGACGACCGCACCCGCCACGACGGTTTCGGCCTCGGTCTCGCCCTGGTGTCGTCCATCACCACCGCCCACAACGGAACCGTCTTCGCCACCGCCGTGCCTACCGGAGGCCTCGACAACACCGTCCTCCTCCCACGCCGCGACAACCCCGTCGCCCCGGCGTCCCCCGACACCTCAACACGTCCTGCCGCTCTTTCCGTCGTGCACCATCCGGGCGGGAACGGGCACTAACTCGTCCGCGGCCCGCCAGCCCGCTCGTGCTCATCGAACGCCGTCGCCAGCGCCGGCACCATTGCCAATTCCCGGCATGCTTCTGCGAAGCGAATCGGCTCAGGGTTTCCCGCCGCCGGTGAGGCCGTTGGGGTTGCCGTGGACGCGAGATCGTGCATCAGCGCCTGACGGTGGGCATTTGTACACATAGCCGTGGTCGCAGACGCTCAGCGCTGTTCCTGGATGCGGATCAGGTTGCCCGCGGGGTCGCGGAAGGCGCAGTCGCGAATGCCGTACGGCTGATTCACTGGCTCCTGCACGACCTCAGCGCCGCCGGCTTGCAGCCGCTCGAACGTGGCGTCAAGGTCCTTGGCGGCCAGCAAGATCCATCCGTAGGTGCCCTTGGCCATCATCTCGGCGATGGTGCGGCGTTCTTCGTCGGTGACCCCGGGGTCGGCTGCCGGCGGCGCGAGCAGGATAGACGTGTCCGGCTGGCCAGGCGGGCCGACCGTGATCCAGCGCATCTTGCCCGATCCGACATCGGCACGGACCTCAAACCCCAGGATGTCGCGAAAGAAGGCCAGGGACGCCTCCGGATCGTCGTGCGGGAGGGAGCTCGCGTGAATGCTGATGTCCATGACGGTCACGCTAGCTGCGGGCTGCGAACCAGCGCTTCTCGATTCCTGACCGGTCTGGTCACTTTTTCGCCCGGCGCAGATCACCCGGACCGTTTCGCATGGCCACTTGAGCTGAGTTCGCTTCCAACCCCGGAGGCCGGACTACCTGATAACGGGTAATGTTTACCGCCAGACATTACGGCTCGACCAGGGGAGACACGCCGCTGATGCCGATGCGAGAGCACCCATCGGGCGCGACCTACCGTGGCCTGCGGGAGGCGCTGATCACGGACGGGACGTCCGAGGTCGTGAGCTGCCCGCCGCGGTCGCGGGTGGTCGCGACCGCGTCCCGCGCCGGCGTCCGGATAACCCGTGCCTGAACAGGACCTGCCGGTGACGATTGCTCCGGAGGACCGCAGCGTGGCAGAGAGCCAGGCCCAGGCAGCGGCTGCGAGCGGCCGGTGGCGGGCTGTCGCCGGCTGGCCGTGGTACGCGCTGATCCCGGCGGCGGTGACCTTCGGGCTCATGCTGTACAAGATCACCCGGCCGTCGCTCTGGCAGGACGAAGTCTCCACGCTGGCCGACACCCACCGGACCCTCCCGCAGCTATTTGCCCTGCTCGGCCACATCGACGCGGTCCATGGCGCCTACTACGTCCTCATGTGGTTCGTGATCCGGGTGGCTGGTACGGGCGAACTCGCAATCCGCTTCCCGTCCGCGGTCGCGATGGCGGTCGCTGCTGGCAGCATCGGCCTGCTGGGCAAACGGCTGGTGTCTGGCCGCGCCGGGCTCGCTGCCGGGCTGGTTTTCGCCGCGATCCCCCAGGTGACCTGGTACGGCCAGAACGCGCGCGAATACGCGCTGACCGCGGCGGTTGGGACGATCGCGAGCTACCTGCTCGTGCGGGCGGTCCAGGCTCCTCCGGGCGCGCGGCGTGGCAGCGTAACGCACTGGATGATCGGATATGGCGTCAGCCTCGCCGTCCTGGGACTGCTGAACCTGTTCGCACTGCTGCTGATTCCTGCACATGGCCTGACGCTGGCGGTACTGGCCCGGCGAGATGCCGCGGTCCGGGTGCCTGGCGCGAGCGGATCACATCCGGACGCGACCGCCCGCCCGCTGGCACGGGGCTGGCTAATCGCGGCGCTGGCGGCTCTGGTGGCATCCAGCCCGGAGGCGTACTTCGGCTGGACGGAGCGAGCCCAGGTTGGCTGGATCGCGCGGCCGGACATGCAGGAAATCGTCGGCCTGACGCAGCTGATCGGCCCGAGCGCGGTGTTCATCGCCGTCCTGATCATCATTGCGGCAGGAATCGTCGTCAGCGCTGCGCGCGGGAGGACAAGACTGCGCGCCGAATGGCCGCAGCGGCTGGTCGCGCTGTGTGTGCCCTGGCTGGTCCTGCCGCCCGCGGTGCTGCTGGCGGCGTCTTTGGCCCACCCCGGCTACCTGTTCCGCTATATCGTCTTCTGCATTCCGGCTGCTGCCCTGCTCGTCGGGACGGCGCTGGCTGCGCTGGGCCGGGCGGCGGGGACGCTCGCACTGGTCGTGATCGTGCTGCTGGTGCTGCCCTCCCAGCAGTCGGTGCGCGGGCCGAAGAGCCACGAAAACCAGAATCTGCGCGCCGTGAGCCAGTTCGTGGCTGATCACGCGCACCGCGGTGATTCCGTGCTCTTCGCCAGCTTCTACGAGCGCAAGATCGCAATCGCTTACCCGGCCGGTTTCCGCACGCTGCGTGACATCAGCCTGGGCGAGAGCGCCGCCGCGACGTCCGAGCCGGTTGCGTCCAATGCTCCGACGGCGGTCATCAGCAAACGGCTGGGCACGGTCTCCCGGGTGTGGCTAATCCGTCGCCTTGGCTCGCCCGAGCCGGTGCCGCCCGGCGCCCCGCCCGGGTTCAAGCAGGTCCTGCCGCCGCTAGGGAAACTGGGCTTCAAGTTGGCATACAGTCGGGCCGTATCCAAATACAGCATCACGCTGTACGTCCGCAGCGCCCCCTGAACCCATGCCAGCGAAGCTTCCGGCCTGTCGGGGACCCGGCTGAGGTTTCCCAGCGGACGTGCGTCCAAGCCCAGGCGCCACAGGCTCGAGCCACGACGGGAACCGCCGATCGCCACGATATGCGCTGCAGTCTGCCGCAGAGCGGAGTCAGGGTGCAGGCACGTCCGGAGCCAGACTGCGATTGCTCGTAAAGCGGGTCACCGTGCCAGGTTCTGGACGTTGCTCCAGACCCAGGCGCCGTCCTCTGACTGAGGCGCCGTCCCGAGTGCGGCGGTCAGCCACCGGCGGACGTAGCCGGGATCGCGCCCCCCGGCGGTCATGACCACGTTCGTCACCCCCCAGTGCCGCAGCGCTTTGCGGAATGACGCCACGGCGGCGGAGTCTGGCAGCGGCGGGAGCGGTAGGCGGGCGTACGGCACATGCTGGGTGGTCAGGGCGCTCATCGTGCCCTCTGGCGTCCTCGGTGTCCATCCGTGGTCTGCGGCGTTGCCCTTCCCCGGCACGAGCCCGCGACCGCCCACAATCGAGTACCGCATCCCGGACTGCGCCTGCCAGATCAGCGACTGGTCCAGGTAGGTAGCGGGGAAGGGGTCGAACAGCACCACCGAATTGCCCGGCAGCCGCGCGCCCTCGCGGCTCGCCCACGACGAGGCAGCGACCCGCTGCGTCGTGAACGGAAGATGCCACGACAGCAGCCACGGCACCACCAGCGCCAGGCAAACCGCCCCGGCCGCGGCCCACGCCGTCGGTCCGTGGGGCGTCCTCAGGCGAGGCCGGGTACCTGCTGAGCTGGCACCGGACGGGTCGGCACCTGCCAGGACGGCTCTTCCGGATGGCTGAAGCAAACGATCAGCCAGCATCGCTCCGGCGATCGTCGTGAACCATGCTGCCGATACCGCTAGGTTGGCGGGAACGATCTGGTCCAGTACCGGCAGGTGGCCGAAGGCCCGCCAGGGCAGCCAGATCAATGACGCGTGCACGGTCGGGCGGGACGACAGCGGAGACAAGCCACCTGACAGCCAGACGACGATGATGGCCATTGCGGCGCACAGCTTCGCCAGCGGCCGCCGCACCACGACCACCGCGACGGCAAGGATCACCAGCGCGGGGATCCCCAGATATCCCTCAAATGCGCCGCCAACGCCCTGGTAGCCGGCGATCGACCAGTTGTGCGGGAACGAGGGCAGCAACATCGAGGCGAGGCTGTTAGGGGTGGACTGGGACCAGTCTGCTCCGTTGATGTGTCCGGGGCCGCCCATTGAGAACCACAGCGGGTAAGCAAGCAGGACAACGCCCACCACGACCGCAAGACCGAAGCCCCGCCAGGCAAACGGCAGCTTCGCGGCCAGCACGCCGTCGCCCGGGTTCCTGGCCCCGTGCCACCACGCCGCGATGACACCGAG
>DASXIA010000448.1:0-1578 GCA_036488155.1 Streptosporangiaceae bacterium
AGGCGCAGGTTCGCGTTGATGCCGGTGATCTTGTGACCAGCCCTGACCCTGACTACGGTGCCGCTACCGTCGAAGTCGGCGAACGGGCGGTTGTCATTGCGATACACCTGCTGCAGCCAGTTCGCGCGGCTCCCGCAGTCCAGGCCCGCGAAGATTACGTAATACCGCCCTGGCGTGATGTGCTGGACAGTGTAGGTGCCGCGCCTTCCGGTGACGGCGCCGAACCCCACGCCATTGCCGCTAGCCGGCGACACCTCGACGCAAACTCCGCTGAGCCGCTTGCCCTTGCCGGTGCCCTTGCCGCTGATCTTGCCGGTCTTGGCCGCCGTCGCCGTGCTGACGGTGCGGCCGTTCGCGGCGAGTTCCCGCCGGAACGACGCCTGCCCGGCGGCGATGGCGGCCGCGGGGTTAGCCGGCCTCAGCATCATGACGGGAACGTGCCGTATCTGGCCGGCCGTGACCTGCACGCGCGCGGCTGAGATTTGCGTGCTCGTCCCGCCGGACCAGGTGGTCAGGTAGCCTGACGCGCTGGTCAGGTTGCGGCCGGCTGCCGAACAGTCCCGGTACTCCAGGGCGTAGCTGCCAGCAGCTAGGTCGGCCAGCCTGAAGGTGCCGTCAGGCGCGGCCGCCGCTGTGACGCTGCCTGCTCGGCCGACGGCGGTCACACAGGCGCCGGTGACTGGCCTGCTGTCGAACCCGACAACGCGGCCAGTGATCGCGCCCTGCCGACTGGCGCGTGCGTGCGCGGCGATCTTGGCCCGCTGCTCGAGCATGGCGATCTTGGCCAGGCTTAGCGGGCGTTGTGCCCGTCTGCTAACGGCTGCAGCGGCGCCGGCGTGTGCTGATGCGCTGGTGTGCACTGATGTGCCCGCACCTGAAGTGGTGCTAGCGCTCGCCGCTGTTGCCGCGGCGACTGAAGCACTGAGCGCGGTGAGAGCCGCGATGAGCCCGGCCGCGACGCGACGGGTCCCCCGAAGAGTGTTATTCACGGCCCGACAATAGACCTTGAAGTACGGATAAAACTAGCTATCAAATACAGCGTGTTTGCGTCATTGTCGGCGAAAAGGACACGAGCTGTATCGCACCGGATGCGAAACAGCCGTTCGCCCGGCCCCCGTTGCCGGGTGCCGGGCGCGGCTGTCGAGTTAGTGAGCTGGCGCCCCCGGCCCCCGTTGCCGGGTGCCGGGCGAGCGGTTGCTATTCAGTTGTTGTGATCGTCAGCCGCTCTTGCTGAGCGTGGCATTGATTGCGGATTGGGTCTGCCCGGCCCCGACGGGGATGGGGGTCGCCGCCGAATGCGATGGCGCGTCGTCATACCACTGGGTTGCGTACCCGGTGGCTCCGCAGCCCGGTGAGAATCGCACCTTGTAATCGCCTGGAAGCAGATCCGCCAGGGTGTAGCCGCCGCTCGCTCTCGTGACGGCGACTACCGGCAGGGATCCGCTGGCCTGCGGAACCGCAGTGACGCAGATGCCGGCCAGCGGGCTGGCCGCAGGTCCGGACACCGTGCCGGTGATCTGCCCGTCTGGCTGAAGAGTCGCGTCGATCGAGGGTGTGGTGGCACCGACGGTGACGGGG
>DASXIA010000488.1:0-2627 GCA_036488155.1 Streptosporangiaceae bacterium
CGTCATCCGGCTATCGCCCGTACCTGACAACGGCTGTACCGCCCGTCGACTCGCCCGAGCCAGGAATAATCGCGGTCCCGAGCACGGAACGCGTCCCCGGAATGAGCGCCAGCTGCGCTATCCCGATCGGCTTGCCCTTAGCCGTTGGAACGGTGAACTTCGACCACCTGCCGTGCGAGAAGCGCAGAATCAGCGGAACGGTATCCGCCGCGTTGGCGGCCGCAAGCCAGACGCCGCCGGCTCCGTCAGAGGCGATTGCCCCAGTCAGCGAGGCGTTCGGCAGCTTCCCGGTGATCTTGCTCCACTTCTTGCCGTTCCAGTGCAGCAATACGAGGGTGGCGACGCCGGTGGTTGCGTTGGGCCTGAAAGTCGCCCAGACGTTCTTGGGGGACAGCGCCAGGATCTGCTGCGGGCCGAGAGCGGCTGCGGCCGGCCCGAGCTTTGCCGGGAACTTGAAGATCTGCCACGTCGAGCCGTTATACCGCATTGATGCGGGCCGGCTGCCTGTAAAGGTGAGTGCCCAGATGTTGTTGCTCGCTGACGCTGTCACGTAACCGGAGCTGCTATTGGCATCAGCGGCCGCAGGCAGCTTCTGGCGATGCCACCTGGAACCGTTGAAGCGATAGCCGTACGCGATGCCGGTGTTGAAGTCCTCGGTGAGCACCCAGGTGTTCTTCGGCCCGGTCGTCACCACCGGTGCCAGAAGGATGTCATCCGCGCCGATCGCGAACGAGTACGGATGCCAGCCATGCCTGGTCAGCCGGTACACCTGCCCGCCAGGCACTCCTGGCACCGAGGCCCATACGTTGGCTGGCGAAGTCGCGCTCAGGCCGTTGAGCCCGGTGCCAAGCCGCGTGGTCAGCGGTACCTGATGCAGCGGCCCGCTGGTCAGCTGGTAGACGGCGGCGTAGAACTGCCCGGCGGTCGGCTGATACACCATGCCGCCTAGCCACGGGACATGATGGCGGAAGGCCGCGATCGACTCCAGGTCAGTATTGTCTGGCCCGATTGTCCGGATAACACGCCAGCCGGTATTCCTGGCCGACGTTGCCGCTGCCGACGATCCGGCGACCTGCACTACTGCCAGTGAACCCAGGATTAAACCCGCCACCACCGCCGGCACGCCGCGCCGCCACCTGAGATCGCCCATCGTGGTTGCCCCTTTGCGTCCCGCGCAGACCTGTCCTGTTGTGGCAGCATCCCAAGCATCCACCCGGCAGGCAAGCGGCTCGATGAGGCGTTTGCCTGGGCGGGCAATGATCATCTCATCGGACTGCTTCGCCGCTCGCGGGCTGCCACCGGGGGCTGCGGCCCAGGTAACGCAGCAGTTGGGCGGTGGTGTCGTCAGCCGGCTCCGGCGCAAGTGCAGTTGCGTACGCGAAGTCGCGCAGCGGTTCGACGATGGCCTGGGCCGCAGGGAGGAGTTGCCCGGCCAGTGAGCAGGGCAGAAACCCAGGACGGCCGAGTGCCACGGCGATGTCCCAGGCATGCACGGCCGCGTCGAGGGCGCACGCTCCGGAGGCTACCCGGGCCTGCAGCCGACCCTGCGGGAGCGGCGTCGGCACCGCATCATCGTCACTCCGTACTCCCGCCCACGCGGTGCGGGCGACGGCCAGCGCCGGCTCGATCAGCTCATCGATGCAAGCTTCGATGTGTCCGGAGGGCGTGAAGGGATTCCCGGCGGGTCCCGTCCCGACTCCGAGGGCCGCGGCCCAGGCAAGCTGGTCTCCCGCGGCATGCTGCAGAACCTGAGTGACGGTCCACTGAGTGCAGGGCGTTGGCGCTTCGCGGTTCGAGTCGCTGATCGCCGCGGCGGCAGCCCGCAGGAGGTCGAGGGATTCGGTGATGACGTTCCAGGGCTGAGCTGTCATGGCAGTCATATCTCCTTCGTCGCGACGGAAGGGCGGAGCGGACGGAAGAACCGCCGGATGTCGGATGCCGGCGCCCAACTGGTCGATCGGGACGGTGGTCGGGCCGGCTGGGGGTACGAGATCGTCCACGTCATCCTGCGGGATCCGGGCAGTAAACGGCTCGATCAGTAAGGCCCCCTCTGACTGGAACGGAATGAACAGTTCCACTCTAACAGAGCAGATCATTCCGTTCCACTGATATCCTGGAAGCGTGCGAAACACCGAGGGTCCGCTCAGCGGACGGCGCCGGGAGGCGGCCCGCAACGACGTCGAGATCCTGGAAGCGGCGCGCGAGGTCTTTCTAGCTGGTCCGACCACTCCCGTCGCCGCGGTCGCCGCCCGGGCCAAAGTCGGGATCAGCGCCTTGTACCGGCGCTACCCAAGCAAGGAAGATCTGCTCAGAGAGCTGGCCAGGGATGGCCTTGCCCGCTACACCGCGGAACTCGAACGCGCTCTGGCGGACGACCGGGATCCCTGGACCGTCTACGCCGAATGCCTCGCGAGGATTCTTGACGGCGGAAGCCAGGCGCTCGCGCAGCGTCTCGCCGGGACCTTCACGCCAACACCCGACCTGACAGAACTAGCGAAGCGAGCCGGGACGCTGGCAACGGCGGTGCACCGAAGGGCCCAGCGCGACAACGCGCTCCGCAAAGACGTGAGCCATGAGGACGTCGTCCTGCTGCTCGAGACGCTCAACTCGATTACCCTGCCGGGACG
>DASXIA010000519.1:0-7768 GCA_036488155.1 Streptosporangiaceae bacterium
CACCAGGTTCATCCCGGGCAGCCACCGCTGGGAACCAGACAGGCGGCCGACGGCGAGCGACCCTATCGAGACGGCCGTCATGTCGCCACCGTGCCAGAGGCTACCCAGGTAGAACATGACCGACCCGGGCGACATGACGGCCGTCTCGATAGGGTCGCTCGCCGTCGGCCGCCTGTCTGGTTCCCAGCGGTGGCTGCCCGGGATGAACCTGGTGGCGCCGTTCTCTGTGGTGAACTCGTCCAGCGGCCACATCGTGTTGACGACCAGCGGCGGATGCGGCTCCGGCACCGGGTAGATCGAGTCGTCCCTGTGCAGGATCTGCGCCTTCTCACCGGGACCGATGCAGATGCCAACCGGCGCGCTGAGCTGGTAGTGCCCAAGGACCTGGTCGAGCACGCCGAGCAGCAGCGGGTCTATCGCAGCCTGGTCGAACATCCTGGTCTTGGCAAACAGCGCGTACACCCGCTGAGTGTCGAAGCCCTCGAAGAAGTTGCGACCGGTCTTGGTGCCCTGCAGGACCCGGTCCAGGTCGGCGCGCGCTGCCAGCAGCCTGGCGTCGTCCATCATGCCGGTGACAACCACGTAGCCGTCGTCGGTCAGCCGCTGTGCCACGTCCTGGCTTGCGGACGTGGCGAGCATCGTTGCCATCATCAGCCTGAGCCTAGGCGACTGGCGCGACGATGCACAGGGTCGCCGTTGTGTCAGGCCCGTGGCCGATACTGAGGCCATGGCCGAGCAATCTGAGGCAGTTCAGGTCCTGGAAGAGCTGTGGGTGCTAATCGATGCACAGCAGTGGGACAAGATCCCGGACCTGCTTGATCCGGCGGTGCGAGTCCGCTATGTCCACACTGGCGAAGTGATGGACGCCGACAGCTATGTGCGGCTCAACCGCGACTATCCCGGCCGCTGGCACGCCGCTGTGCACGACATGGTGGGCGACGGTGGGCGCGCTGTGTCGTGCACGCGGATCTACGACGACGAGCAGACCTTCTGGGTCGCTTCATTCGCGACGACCCGCAATGGCAGGATCACCGAGCTGGTCGAGGTGTGGACTGACGCCGGGCAGCAGCCGCCGCCAAACAGGCCTAGTGTTTAGCGCGACTGGTCTCAATTGCCGCTGTTCGAGGTGGGCGCATAGCGCTTGATCAGCTCGACCCAGCCGCCGTTCGCGCCGGGCGCCATGCCGGGGTAAGCCGGGTCCTACACTCGCCTCATGCCATGGTCTTTACGGCGCGCTCGTATGGTGCAGCGTACTTGCCTGGACTGCGGTGAGACCTGGACGCTCGAACCCGGCCTGGCGCGCCTTGCGGCCCGTGGATCGCGTATCGGTACCCGCCAGGCTCTCCGCACCACCATCCGCGGCACTTCCAACGACTTTGTCGCTGACACTTATGCCCAGCTTGATCAGTTGAATGAGACGATCAGAGAAACGCGAACCTGTCCCAAGTGCGGCAGTGAGCATTTCAACGGCCGCCGGGTGTGAATGGCGCTTCGGTGCCCGCGAGAGCCGCTGTATTGAGTCGGCAACACAAGGAGCGTGCGGGCTGCCTAGGGCAACAGCTGCTTAGCTGAGGCTCGCCAAGCCGGTCTTGAGAGCGTGCCGGCCGTCGGCAACCGCACGAGCTACGCGGCCGACTACCCCGGCTACAAGCTGCACAACAGGCCCGCGCTGAAGCGCGCCTGGTAAGTACACGCTGGCCTTCTTCTGCGGGGGGGGGCGTCCTGCCGAGATTACTTCGCGTGGCTGCTCCTTCCGAGCGAGCTAGACTCTGCCGCCCCCTAGCTGGCTCCGCTGCCGGGTACGTGCAGTCAACCGTGTTCGTGTTTTGCGGCCGGGGGAATGGCCGCCGGATTGTCAGTGGTGCTCGATACTACGTGCGAGTAGCCAGTTCTGCTGGGAGGCGGTGACGATTCCGTGAGCAAACTCGAGCAGCCCATGGCTGAGTTGCCGTTGTTTGATGGCCTCGGGTTGCTGCGGCTGCAGCTGGCGGAGGCTGCGGAGCCGTGCGAGCTGAGCGCGGCGGAGATCGCGGCGCTGCCGGTGGCGGCCGATGAGCCGCCGCCTGATCTGGATGAGGTGCCGTGGTGGCTGTCTGAGGAGTTCACCGGTAGTGACCCGGAGCTGGCGGCGGCTTTCGCGCGGAGCCTGCCGGCTGATGTCGGGTCTGAGTATGCGGCGGGGCCGTGGACGGGGGCGGGGGAGGCGTGGGGCGCGGGCTTCGGCCACCACGATGCTGGCGCGGGTCCGCGGGGTGACGGGTTTGCTGCCGGCGGGGAGCATGACGTGCTGGCGCCCGGCCCGGAGCTGGCCGCGGCCGCCGCGGGAGCTGACGGTCACCGCGGGCAGCTGGGGGAGTCGGAGCTGATCGGGGTGCTGTGCGGGTGGCAGCGGCTGGCCGCGTGGGCGCAGACACCTGACCCAACACCAGCCCAGCGTCATGACCTGGCGAACACCCAGCGGCCGAACTTGTGCGACCCATCCCGAGCCGTACCCCGTCTAATGCCGGATGCCTCGCGCAGACTGTCACAGCACTGACCGCGCCGCGAGGGAGTAGGTAATGGCCGCCTGCTTCCAGCTCGTCATTGACTGCCGCCCAGGTCACTGAGTCCGCGCCAGCTCGGCCGCCACGTTGTACGGCAGGTACCGAGGGTAGACGAGCATGGCCCGAGCGAGCTGACGGATCTGCAGCCTTAGCGGCAGCAGTTGTTCCTCGCACCACCGCCAGGCGGCGACCTCGTCGGTGCCGAACTGCGCGGCGATAGATCGGCGGAACCTGCGCGCGTCCCCGCCGTCCTGCCGCCAGGTCCCCAGCCAAGCTCGCAAGTCGTCGTCGCGCTCGAGCATTGTCCAGTCCATCAGCCGCTCGGCGATCTGGCCAGCCGCGTCGATCACGAGCGCTTGCTTGCCGGCCGAAGCGACGCCATGAACCCGGCCCTCGCTACGGTGTCCGTGATGAATGCTCGCCGAACTGAACCGCGCGCCTACAGCTAGCGCCGCGACCGCATGCCCGGCCTCGTGCCATGCGGTCCGCACTGCCGCCTTCCTGGCGGGCGTCAGGCTGGCGTAACAGCCGCAGTCGTAGCGCTGCTTAACCCAGCGCGAGTGCACGATCGACTCGTCGTCGTAGCGCACGGACCGCTGCAGCTCGGCGCGGATTGCGGCGACCGCCTTGCACTCGGCAGGTTTCAGCGCGGTCATGAACTGTCCCGTCTGCCGTGGTCTGCTCGTCGGTACCGTAGGGCAGAGTACGCGGTGCCAGGGATTCGTGCCGATATTGCGAGGACGACATGGCAGACATACTGACTGCGGCCGGCCGGGCAGCGGTCCACACGGTGGCCGAGAAGGCTGTAGCCGATGGAACTTTTCCGGGCTTGGTTGCTCTGGTAGCCCACGGTGACACCGAGCACGTCGAAGTGACCGGGCAGCTGTCGATGGGCGGTGCGCCGGTAGCGCGGGACTCACTTTTCCGGATCGCGTCCATGACCAAGCCGGTGACCGGGGCGGCGACCATGGCGCTGATCGAGGAAGGCCTGATCGGCCTCAACGAGCCGGTCGACCGGCTCCTCCCTGAACTGGCGGATCGGCGGGTCCTGCGCAAGATAGACGGCCCGCTCGACGACACGGTTCCGGCTAACCGCGCGATCACCACGCGGGACCTGCTCACCTTCACCTTCGGCTTCGGGGTCGCGATGGAGATGTTCATGTCACCCGACCCGTTGCCCATCGTCGTGGCGTCGGACGAGGTACATCTCTCGACCATCGGCCCGCCGAACCGGGCGATTCAACCCGATCAGGACACCTGGATCGCCGGGCTCGGGTCCCTGCCGCTGATCGCTCAGCCGGGGGAAAGGTGGATGTACAACACAGGGGCGTCGGCACTGGGCGCCTTGCTGTCGCGGGCAGCCGGCATGTCGTTCGGCGACGTGCTGCGGACCCGGATCTTCGAACCGCTCGGAATGACCCAGACGGCGTTCTGGGCAAATGATCCGGACCGGCTGGCTACCGCATACCGGCCGTCGGCGGACGGGCTGGAGGTGTGGGACGCGCCGGACGGCGTATACAGTCGCGCGCCAGCCTTCGAGGATGGCGCTGCCGGACTGGTGTCGACCGCTGACGACATGCTGGCGTTCGCCCGCATGTTCCTGCGCGGCGGCCGCCCGGTGCTCTCCGCGGAATCCGTCCGCGCGATGACAACAGATCAGCTCACGCCGGAACAGAAGGCCTTCGGCGGCCTCGGTCCCGACTTCTTTACTGGCCAGTCCTGGTCGTATTGCCAGGCAGTGGCGGACAGCGGGGCATTCGGCTGGAACGGCGGCTTCGGCGCGTCCTGGCTCGTTGATCCGGCCCGCGACCTGGTGGTCATCCTGCTGACGCAGCGCATGCTCTCCAGCCCCGATGACACCGAAGTGCATGAGGCAATACAGGCGGCGGCCTACTCGGCCCTTGGCTGAGCCAACGCTGCGTGAGCACGCACTACTTGTAGTCTGCGTGCCATAGGTCCGGGCCGAACACCTCGTATTGGATGTCCTGCTGGGACACGCCGCGCTGGATTAGCGCGCTGTTGATCTCGTGCATGAACGGAATTGGACCGCACAGGTAGTACAAGGCACTGTCGGGCAAGTTCACCTGCTTGATGTCCATCTCGCCGGGGAAGGCGCCGGTCAGCGGCAACTGGCTGGCCGCGCCCTGCTCATACCAGACATAGATCGAAGCGCCGGCCAACGCCGTGATATCGCTCAGGACCTGGTGACGGAGGGCGAAGTGGTCCTCGCTGAGGTCAGCGTGCAACAGCATGACCGGTAGCTGAGACCCGGCTTGGGCCAGGTGCGACAGCATTCCGGCCATGGGGGTGATCCCGATGCCCGCGCTGATGAACACCATCGGGCGGCCGGTGTAATCATCTAGCACCACGGCGCCGGACGGCACAGACAGGGTCAGCAAGTCACCCACGTCGACTGTGTCGTGTAGCAGGGTGGATACCTCTCCGTCGGGACTGCCGCCGCCATGCACTCGTTTGACCGTGAACTGTCGATACTCCCCGTCATCAGCCCGGCTCAGGCTGAACTGGCGCGGCTGGAGCGTGCCGTCCGGCACCGGCATTTGCACTGTGAGGTATTGGCCGGGCAGCGAGGGCTTGACCAGCCGGTTATCGATCCGCTTGACGACGAACGTCACCACGTCGCCGGTCTCCCGGGCCTTCTGCTGGACTTCCCACTGGCGCCAAATCGTCTGCGGCGCTACTGCGCGGGCACTGTATAGTCCGCGTTCGATGTGGATCAGGGCCTCGGCCATCAGCCAGTACACCTCCCCCCAGGCGGCCGTTATGTCCGGGGTTTCCTGGTCGCGCAGCATGCCCGTGATAGCCCATATCAGGTTGTCGTGGACGACCTGGTACTGATCCGGCTGGATGCCGAGCGACGCGTGCTTGTGCGCCACCCGGGCCAGCAGTTTCTCGGGCACGTGATCCGGCGCGTTGACTAGGGCGCCGGCAAACGCGGCCACCGACCCCGCCAGCGCCTGCTGCTGCGTGCCCTGCGCCTGGTTGCCGCGGTTGAAGGTGCCATCCAGCAGCTCGGGGTGTTCGGTGAACAGGTGCTGGTAGAAGTGCTCGGCGATCTCCTCGATGTGCTCGCCGACGACCGGCAGCGTCGCTTCGATGAGCGGCCGGGATTTGTCGGACAGCCGCATGGCGATCTCCAGATGAGTGCGGCGGGGGCGATCATGTAAACAGGCCCGCCCACACCGGTCACCGGTTGAGCCGGGCGTGGCCATCAGCGACGCCGGCCTGAGCTTTCACGCTAGTGCGCTGCGGGGCTGGGCCACATCACCCGTACGGGGCTAAATGTCATCACGCCTCGGAGTTCGCCGATGATCGGGAGCGATGGGAGCAGAGGCATCACGGACCACCGGACGCGAGAAATGCCCCCTCTCCCACACTGCGGATATCCTGAATGCCATGGACAGCCGGGCGAGTGACAAGCTCCCCGGAGCAAAGGTGCGCGTCAAACGACATGCACCGGCCCAGCCCTCATCAGGAGCCAGGCCTCGTGAGTGGCTGGCGCTGGCTGGCGGAGCTGTCCAGGAGGCCAGGACCGAGGGGACTGCTCTTGCCCTCGTCGGACAGCCGCTGCCGTACCAGCCGGGTCGCGCCGAGCGTCGCAGCGGCGTGCCTGCCGAGATCATAACTTCCGACCACGTACCTAATTCCTGTACATGCTCGTGGGCGTACTCCCGGGGAAAGCTGACCCTGAAGCACTACAACGCAGCATGCCCGGTGCACCCAGAGATCCTTGGTCGGTAACACGGCGCGGCCGCCGGGGCTAGTTACCTCGCGGCGAGAGTGGCGTGTTCGGGGCTGGTTGCCATCGGGTCGGTGTTGGCGTCGACCGCTGCGCGCAGCCGACTCAGTACCTGGTCGCCGACGCGCGCGATCTCCTGCTTGTATGGCGTATCGGACAGGACGAAGTGCGTAACGCCGAGCTTCCAGTACCTGAGCAGCGCGTTCGTCACATCATCGGGCGAGCCGACGAGCCACGTGGTGCCAGCCCCGCCGCCGACGCCGGCTTTGCCCGGCGCGGTGTAGAGGCAGCTGTCGAGAACCTCGCCGCGTTCGGCCAGGTCGAGCAGTCGCTGCTGGCCCACGGCCGTGCTCCGCCGGCCGGCCCATTGGTCGTTCCCGTGATCGCGGGCCGCTACGAGAATCTCCACCTTCTCTTCTGCGTCGTGCCAGGCCTGGTCGGTGGTGTCACGGACAACCGTGGTGACTCGCAGGCCGAACTCCAGCGGGGCGTGGCGGCGCCCGAGCGAGCTCTCCAGCGCGCGCAGGCGGTCGATCCGCTCTGCGACGCCGTCCAGCGGCTCGCCCCAGAAGAGTTGCACGTCGGCCTCGGTCGCCGCGACACGCTGGGCCGCGTCCGACGCGCCGCCGAAGTACAGCCGTGGATGACGTCCCTGCTCGGCCATGAACGTGCGCGGCAGCACCGACGAATTCTCGACGCTGAAGAACTCGCCGTGGAAGGTGACGTTCTCCTCGCTCCAAAGCCGGCGTACCAGCTGCAGAAACTCTTCCGTCCGGTCGTAGCGCCTGGCGGGATTGATCTCCGTGTCCCCGTACGCCTCCGCGTTGTCCAGGCCGCTAACGATGTTAACCAGTACTCGTCCCCCGCTCAGGTGGTCGAGCGTTGCCGCGGCGCTTGCGAAGTTTGCCGGCCTCCAGTAGCCGGGGCGAATGGCGATAAGCGGCTGGAAGGTCCGGGTGCGAGCAAGCAGCGACGCCGCCACGGTGAACGTGTCCGGACGGCCCCAGCTGGTGCCCAGCAGCGCCCCGTCCCAGCCGTGATCTTCCACGTCGCGGGCCAGATCCGTGGAGAAGTCCAGCGTCCCCCAGCCCTCTTTGGTGTAGTCGCCACGATGCCCCGGTTCTACGGTGTTCGGGATGTACCACAGATAGGCCATGTCAGTTGTTCCTCATCGTTCGGGCAGGACACGGTTGCTAACAAAGCCTATCAGAACGATCGAGATAATAGGGATTTGCCGCGACCGACCGCTGTCGGGGCACTTGACGAGCAGTTCTAGCTGCTGCCCGGGTTAGCGGCCGGGACGTTCCGCGCAGACCGCGAGATAGCACCAGCACCTGCGACTCGGGCGGCGATTACTACCGGGACGATGGTGAGCGCGATCACGACCGTCACCACCGCATTAACCTCGGGAAGCTGCTGGCCAAGCCGGATTGCGCCGAAGATCCACAACGGGAGGGTGTTCTGCGCG
>DASXIA010000010.1:0-24265 GCA_036488155.1 Streptosporangiaceae bacterium
CACCAGGTCGCGCTCTCGATCATGACCAGGTCCCTGACGACCAGCCAGTCGAGGTTCGCCATGCCGAGTCGCTGCATCCGGGCGTTGGCCGACCCGACCGCAGGGTTCTGGCCGAACAGGAAATATCCCTTGCAGGTGCCCTCGAGCTGCGCGATGACCGTTTGGTAGGTGCTGTGGCTGCCGGTCAGCCGGGGCAGGTAGTCGTAGCAGAAGTCGTTGTCCGGCGTCGCAGCGTCGCCCCACCATGCCTTGAGCAGGCTGACCAGGTACTCCCTGGTGTTGGCCCAGTAGCCGGTCTGCACGGACTCGGCGCGGACATACGCGTCCAGGCTCTCGTTACCGTCCGCGTACGGCATTGGCAGGTAGCCGGGCAGCAGATCGAACAGCGTCGGGATGTCGGTCGAGCCCTGAATTGAGGCGTGCCCGCGCAGCGCGAGGATGCCGCCGCCGGGCCGGCCCATGTTCCCGAGCAACGACTGGAGGATGGCGGCAGTACGGATGTACTGCACGCCGACGGTGTGCTGCGTCCAGCCCAGGCTGTACACGAAGGCCGTAGTCTTTTCCCGGCCGGAATTCTCCGTGATCAGCCGGCATACCCTGGCGAACTGGTCCCGCGGTATCCCGGTGACCTGCTCGACGAGTTCCGGTGTGTACCGGGCGAAATGTCGCTTGAGCACCTGGAATACCGAACACCGATGCTCCAGGGTCTCATCGGTGTCAGGGCACGGATGGGCTGCAGCACCACCGGAGCCGTGCGCCTCGCCGCGTCCCGCCCGCCGCAAGTTCGCGCGGACGACCTTGCGGCGGCGCTCGTCGTCCTCGCGCTGAGCATCGGGATCGGTGTGCTCCCCGCTTGCGGGCTTGACCTCGGCGCCCTGATAACGCCAGGTGTCGAAGTCGTAGTACCGCTCCTCGGCGTTCAGGCCGGAGAAGACCCCGTCGAGATCTTCGGTGTCCGCGAAGTCTTCCGTCAGGATTGTGGCCGCATTCGTGTAGTTCACGACGTAGTCACGGAAGTACTTCTCGTTCTGCAGCACGTAGTTGATCAGGCCGCCGACGAATGCGATGTCGGCTCCGGCCCTGATGGGCACGTAGACATCGGAGACTGCGCTGGTGCGCGTGAACCGCGGGTCGACATGGATCACCGTGGCGCCTCTGGCCTTCGCCTCCATCACCCACTGAAAGGCGACCGGATGGCACTCGGCCATGTTTGAGCCTTCGATGAGGATGCAGTCGGAGTTGATCAGGTCCCGCGGGAAGTTAGTGGCCCCGCCACGCCCGAAGCTAGTCCCCAGACCGGGGACGGTGGCGGAGTGTCATATCCGGGCCTGGTTCTCGATCTGGATAGCGCCAAGAGCGGTGAAGAGCTTTTTGATCAGGTAGTTTTCCTCGTTGTCGAGGGTGGCGCCGCCCAGGCTGGCAATGCCGAGCGTGCGGCGCGTCGTCGCCCCGTCGAGGAGATCCTGCCAGCCAGCCTGCCGTGCGGCGATGACCCGGTCGGCGATCATGTCCATGGCGGTATCGAGATCCAGGTCCTCCCAGTCAGTCCCGTACGGCCGCCGGTGCCGCACCTTGTACTCGCGTGCGCTGCCCGTGGTCAGCTGCAGGCTCGCTGAGCCCTTAGGACACAGCCGGCCGCGGCTGACCGGCGAGTCCGGATCGCCCTCGATCTGGGTAACTTTGCCGCCACTGACGTAGACCTGCTGGCCGCAGCCAACTGCGCAATACGGGCAGACGGATTTGACGACTTTGTCAGCTGTGGCGACCCGGGGCGTCAGGTGCTCGGAACGCTTGCTCTTGACAGCCGCCCCAAGGCCGAGCTTGTCGCCGCGGGAGAACTGACGGTATACCGGCCACGATTCAGCCCAGCGGCGAGCGTCCATCGTTGCAACCCCCCGTCGGCAGGCCCCGACGTGCCCGCTGTCTATGCGCTCCGGCATACCCCCCGCAACCGCGAAGTGAACACCGACACAAAGAGGGCAGCGGGCGCTGCCACTTCGGCCGGAAACTACCCGATCGTGCGGCTTGACTGCGCTGTGGCTGCCCGGCAGCGTGGACTGTGTCACGGCCGGCTAGCCGGTTCAGGGGGCGCGGGGGGCAGTCGTGTTGCACATGAGGTTCAATCTGATCACCGCAGATCCGCAGAAACTCGGCGACTCGATCAAATTCATCGAGGCCGAGGTCCGCCCGCAGGTCGATAGTCAGCCCGGCAGCCTCGGAACGGCTCTGTACACCAACCCCGAACCCGGACTGGCGATACTGGAGTCGTACTGGGCGTCCGACAATGCGATGGCAGCTAGCGAGCACCATCTCGGGCCGACTCGCCGCGCCGCAATGGAGCGCGCCGCCGGCACCGTCTCCGTGGAGCGCTACCAGGTGCCGGTGTTCGAGCTGGAGGCGCCGGTGCACGGCGGAGCAGGGCTACGGCTCACGCGGATGGATTTCGAGCCAGCTGAGGTCGAGGACGCGGTCGAGGTGTACGGGGACACAGCGGTTCCGTGGCTGGCCGACACCGAGGGCTTCTGCAGCACTCTGCTCATGGTCGACGATCAGACGGGTCATGCCATTAGCGAGACCCTCTGGCGGAACTCCGAAGCGCTGGCGGCGACTCGGAGCGTTGCCGCGGCCGTCCGGGTAGAGACCGTCGCGGCGACGGGATGCGTGATTCGTGCCGTCGAGGAGTACGGTCTGGTCTCCACCTCCGCCAGGAAGGCGTGAGCACATGCTGACAGCGGAGACGGTTGATCGGATTGTCCGGTTCGACGGCCACGGGCTTCCCGTGAGCTCCGTCTATGCGCGCGTCGACCCTGATCCAAGTCTCCGAGAGGATTTGCACGCGCGGGTGACCAGCTTGCTGGACGAGGTCAACCCGCTGGCCAAGAACGAAGCTGTCGAGCATGAGGCGCGTCTGTCGATCCGGGCCGACATCGACCGCATCAAGGGCTCACTGGCGCAGGAGCGCTGGAAGCCAGGAGCGATTGCGATCTTCGCGTGCAGCGGGCGCGACTTGTATGTAGAGATCCCGCTACCGCGCGGGGTGCGTGACGGTGTCGCAGTCGACGCTATGCCGCATGTCCGGCCGATGCTGACGGTCCTGGACGAGTACCACCGCACCTGCGTCGCGGTTGTGGACAAGGCGTCTGCCCGGGTTTGGGAGATCTATCAGGACGAGCTTCGCGAAGTGGGCAAGGTCCGCGGCCGTGCGCTGCGCAAGCCTAACTACAGCGCCGGCCGTGTCGAGGAGCGGGTGCGCAACAAAGCAGACGAACTGAGCAAACGGCACTACCGGAATGTGGTGCAGCTACTCGACCGCCTGTTCCGCGCCGAACACTTTGACGTGCTGATCATCGGCGGTCACGAGTACGAGGTGCCGGCGTTCGTCGAGTTCCTGCCGAAGGATCTGCGCTCGGTACTCGCGGGCACCTTCACGGTCGACCCGGCCGAGCCAGTGCTCGCCGAGATCCGCGCGAACGCTGACGCCATTCTTCAGCGCCATGAGCTTGCCGAGGAGCACCAGTTCGTCACCGACATCTTCGAGAGGCTGGCGTCCGGCAGGCTCGCCGTCGCCGGCCTGGATCGCTGCCTGTGGGCAGGGTCGATTGCCGCGGTGGACACTTTGCTCGTACTTGACGGCGCTATCGTCCCCGGCGTGGTGTGCGACAAGTCGGGCTGGCTGGCGCGTTCTGGCCATAACTGCCCGCTATGCGGCAATCCAACCAGGCCAACCCCGGACGTCATCGACGAGCTAGCTCAGGAAGTAATAGCCGAGGGCGGTGCGATCAAGCACATTGCGGACGATGACCGGCTGGCTGAGCCGCTTACTGCCGCGTCGATCCGGTTCCCGCTGCCGCCTGAGCCGACCGCCTGATACCGGTTGCCGGCGCCAGCCGTGCTGAGCGGGGTTACGCCGCGTGCAGCAAGCTGCGGCCGGCTTGCGAGACTACGCGCTGCAAGTGCAGCCCCCGGTTCACGTCTAGCTCGTGCGACTGGTCCGCCTCTGCGGCCTGCACGAACTCACTGACCATCGTCTCGACGGCGTCGTGCCTGGCAGCCGCCTCACACTCGATCGCCGCCTCGCCGCCGCTGCCGAAGACTTCCACGTCGGCTCGCGGAGTCTCCGCGCCGGCTGCGGCGGTCAGCGAGACCTCGCTGAAGCGCCCGTCGCTGTGCTCCAGCTGCATGCCCACCCAGCCGCGCGGATCCCCGTGCGCGCGGACCTCTCCGACCCGGCCCAGTGCGGCGTCCAGCAGGTCGATCAGGTGCGGGCCGAGACTGAGCAGAACGCCCATCTCTGCCCGCCACGGCCGGGCAGTCGGCCCCGGCGCGAGGTCAGCCGAGATCAGCCGCGCGCTCGCGCCCATCGGCCAGATCCTCGGCACAGAACTGCCGAGGAACGTCCGGACCGCCGACGCATAGCGCCAGGTGAGCGCGATCTGAGTCACTGCGTGCGCGGCAGTGGCTGTGTCGGCTAGTACTTTGGCCCCGGTGACGTCGACGGCGATCGGAACCTCGAGTAGCACGGCCTTGCCGCGCCGCGCCGCCGCCCCCGCCAGATCGGGCTGAGCTGCTGGCGGCACCGCGAAGACCACCGCATCACAGTGGTCAAGGAATTGCTCGAAACGCTCGTAAGCGATGACACCGTGCTTTTCGGCAAGCGGGGCGGCCGCCTGCGCCCTAGGCACCCAGATACCGGCGAACCGAGCCCCGAGGCATGAGGCCAGCGCGGGCGCGTAGAGATCCGTGGCACGATGCCCGGCGCCCGCCAGCCCCACAGTGACGGCCATGATTCGATGCTAGAACCGTGCCGCTTTCGCGCGTCCGGGGCGGGTCGCTGTCCAACTGAGCTGGCTAGACCGTGCCCGTTCCCGGAAGCATGGGAATAACGGACCTGCGGCAGCCATCCGCGACCCGACGACGAGGGAGCCACATGCCCGGACCGCTCATCTTCATCGCCACCAACCGGCTCAGGGAAGGCAGGTTCGGCGCAGAACAAGAGCGCGTCCCGGAGCTATCACGCTTCGTCGAAGAGAATGAGCCGCGGCTGATCGCGTTCAACGAGTACGTGAATGAGGTCCTTAGCGAGGTAGCCGTCGTCCAGGTCCATCCAGACGCTGCGTCCCTGGACTATCACCTGAGTGCCATCGGTGACCGCGCCAAACAGGCATACGCGCAGACGCTCGAGGCTACGACGCGCCTCCAGGTATTCGGAATTCCGACCGGAAACACTCTGCGAATGCTCGATCAGCTCGCGGGGTCGGGCATTCCGCTGAGCATCTACCCGCATCATCTGGGCGGGTTCACCCGGCTGCCGGAAGGCTGAGCAACCGGATAGGTGGCGAGCCTGTGCGCAGTCAGCCGCTCATGTCGACAGCGTTCACCCGCACCGGGCGGATGGTGACGATGACACGTTGCTCACCGGGCTGATCGTGGTCGCGGAGATTCGCGCCGTACTTTGCTCCGACCCGGTCAGCAAACGAGTAGTCCGCATCCGGGGTTATCTCGGCGTTACCGCGGATCTCCAGGTAGCGATACGGGTTAGCCAGATCGAGAAGTATCGCGCTCACGACCGGGTTAGCTATCAGGTTCTTCGTCTTCTGCCGCGCGTCGTTGAGCGAGATACCGATCGTCTCGCCGTCCGCGAGGTACCAGACTTCCGACAGCTGCGGGCGGCCGTCGGGGCCAACCGTGCCGAGGGTAGCGAACTGGCCGTCGAGCAGGTCGCGGTGCGAGGACGGAATGTGCGGCGTGCTTGCGCTGGTCACCGGGTCAGCCTACGTCGGGGCGGCGGAGCACTGTGCGCCCAGCCCCGGCCGCAGCAGGTAATCAGCCAGGCACCCGGCTTCCTGAGAACTGCTCGACGATCGCCGGGCAGAAGGCAGGCAGGTCCGCGGGTGAGCGGCTCGTCGTGAACTGCCCGTCGATGACCACCTCCTGATCGACAGCTTCGGCGCCGGCCAGGCGCAGGTCAGTCCACAAACTGGGCCACGAGGTGAGCCGACGTCCCCGCACGACGTCGGCCTCGATCAGCGTCCACGGGCCGTGGCAGATCGCCCCGATGGGCTTCCCGGTCTGCGCGAAGGCTCTGATGAATCCGACGGCACTGGCATTGATCCGGAGCAGGTCGGGATTGACTATGCCGCCCGGCAGTAGCAGCGCGTCATAATCTTGCGGGGTTGCGTCGCTGACCTGCCGGTCTACCGCGAGTGTGCCGGCCGGCACGAGGTCGAACTGCCGGGCCTGGATCTCGCCGGGATGGGTTGACAACAGATCGCAGTTCGCGCCGGCGCCATACAGCGCGCCACGCGGCTCCTCAAGCTCTATCCGCTCGACTCCATCGGTAGCCACGATTGCGATAGTCATGGCGCCCAGGTCTCGGGTCATCGTTACTCCCGTGGTTGTGGTTAGCCGGCCGGGGAGAGGGTGACTTTGGTCCAGCCGTTGTCGCGGTCGTCGAAGTGCTGGTAGCCCTGGGGTGCTTGGTCGAGGGGGAGTTGGTGGGAGATGACGAAGCTGGGGGTTGCTTTGCCGATGTGGATGAGGTCGCGAAGCTGCTGGTCGTAGGTCTTGACGGGGCACATCCCGGAGCCCATGGTCTGGCCCTTGGACCAGAAGCTGCCGAAGTCGAAGGCGACTTCGCCATGTCTGGCGAGTTCGTCGCTGCCGCCGGGGTCGACGGGGACGTAGACGCCGACGACGCCGATGTTGCCGGTGTATTTCACCGAGCCGACGAGTTCGTTGAGGGTCTGGTTGGGGTGTTCGTGGCCGGCCGCGTCGTGGGCCTGGTAGCCGACGCATTCGCAGCCGGCGTCAGCGCCGAGGCCGCTGGTGAGGTTCAGGACCTGGTCGACCGGCGAGGTTCGGGAGTCATCGATCGGGGTGGCGCCGATCTTCTGGGCGAGGGCGAGCCGGTCGGGGTGGCGGTCGACAACCATGACGTGGGCGGCGCCTTTGATCAGAGCGGAGTAGGCGGCCATCAGGCCGACCGGGCCGGCCCCGTAGATGACGACGGTGTCGCCTGCGCTGATGTTGGCCATCTCGGTGGCGTGGTAGCCGGTGGGGAAGATGTCCGACAACATGACGTAGTCGTTTTGCTTCTCTTCGGCGTCGTCGGGCAGCGGGAGCGCGTTGAAGTCGGCCCACGGGATCTTCAGGTATTCGGCCTGGCCGCCGTTCCACGGGCCCATTCCGGCAAACCCGTAGGCGGCGCCGGCGATGTGCGGGTCGGGGTTGGCGGTCTGGCAGTAGCTGGTCAGCCCGCGTTCGCAGTTGGGGCAGTACCCGCAGGCCACGTTGAACGGCACCGTGACCATGTCGCCGGGGCGCAGCTGCTCGACCGCCGGCCCGGTTTCCACCACCTGGCCCATGTTCTCGTGGCCCAGCACCCGGCCGGGTTCGATGTCGGTGCGGCCTTCGTACATGTGCAGGTCCGAGCCGCAAATGTTGGTGCGGGTGACCTGGATGACCGCATCGCCAGGCCGGTCAATGCCCGGATCGGGTACCTGCGACACCGACACGTCCCGCGGGCCGTTATATACCAGCGCTTTCACAGCACGCCCCCCGTCACGTCCGGCCGTGGCGTTCGACTAGGTGGTTCTCAGCAACGATGCCGTCGCCGCCAGCGGCGCGCATCCCTCGGCCAAGTAGTTAGGCGATGCACAATGCGAGCCGGGCAGCCTGCGCTCTCGCCGGCGAGGGTATTAGCCTGCCTGGATCGGCGTTCCTTGCATGGATCGGCCATGTGCGCCGCAAAGGGAAACGGGGGATTAGATGTCCGGCGAGTTCGCGAACGCGCTGCAGCAGACGGACCAGATCGAGCTAACTGTGACCGGGAGGGTCAGCGGGCGGGAGATTTCATTTCCGGTCTGGTTTGTGAAGGAAAACGAAAAATTCTATCTTCTCCCCGTCAGAGGGTCAGATAGCGACTGGTACAAGAACATGCTGAAGACACCGCGGTTGCGGCTAACCGCCAACGGGGCAACCGTCACCGCAACGGCTAAGCCGATTACCGATCCCGCCCGGGTCCGCGACGTGGTCGACAAGTTCCGCGCAAGTTACGGTCCGGACCAGGTTGCTCAGTACTACCCGAAGACCGACGTGGCCGTCGACGTCGGTCTGCCGGAATAGGCTCGAACCGGGAGAGGCGCCCGGCCGTTGCACTAAGGTCGGTAACGGATGAAATGGAGGCAAGCGGCCGCTGCCTTTCGGCGAATGCTGGCTTCGCGCCGGAAGCGGCGGAAGCGCCGGGAGGGGAACCATGCAAGGTTCGGCCAGCGGTGTCACGCCCCGCACTGCCCGGCTTGTCTTCCGCACCGCCGAGCCGATCCACGGAATGATCTATTTCACCCCGCACCGCGCGGCCGCGTATGCGCAGGTCGGCATCACTCATCAGCGCACGTCCTATTTTGCCTCGCGCGCGGCCGCCCTGGGCCCGGTGGCTGCCGAGACTGTCATCGCGACCTTCTTCAACTTCAGCCCCGGGATCGTCCGCAGGGCCATCCCGGCAGCGTGGGACATTGCCAGCCCCGCCGAGGTACTGGCGGCACGGCTGGATGCGGCGGACCGATCGCTGCGCCAGGCGTGGCCGGACGAAGTCGCAAGTCCGCAGGTACGCGAGGCTTCCGACGTTGCGCGCCGGGTGGCCGAACGGGCAGCCACGCGGCCGCAGGGCAGGCCGCTGTTCGCCGCGCACGCAGCGCTGCCCTGGCCTGACGCGCCGCACCTGGTGCTGTGGCACGCCCTTACGCTGCTTCGGGAGTACCGGGGCGACGGGCACGTCGCGCTGCTGCTGACCCAGGGACTCGACGGTCTTGGCGCTCTGATCACCCATGCCGCCACCGGCGCCATCGCCGCCGAGTCATTGCGGGCCAGCCGGGCCTGGACTGAGCAGGAGTGGGCAGCCGGGGTGGAACGCCTCCGCGACGACGGCTGGCTCGCCGACGGACCGGAGCTGGCGCTCAGCGAGGCGGGGAAGCGTCGGCGTCAGTCCATCGAAGACCGCACCGACCAGCTGGCGGTGTACCCGTACGAGGCAATCGGCGAGGATGGCTGCGCCCGGCTGAGAGAGCTCACCACCGGGTTGTCAGCTGCGGTGATGGGTGCCGACCTCGGCTTCCCGCCCGCGCTCGCGGCGCAGTACTCGCACGCCACCTGAGCCGGGTACGCTCGCGCCGTGCCGCCCGGCGGCCCTGCCCTACTTGGTGCGCGAAGTTCCCGAGCACGACGTCGTATACCGTCCGTGCGCCAACCCGCCTGCAGCCCTGGCCTGCGCGATCCCTGGTCCTGCCGCTCCGGCGCAGCCGCTGCCGCCCTGGCGCGCTCCGGAGAACAGTGCCAGTACGGTGCCTGCCAGCACCATGCCGACCAGGAAGAGGATGGCGAGCCACATGGTAAAGGTAATTTTGGTCCGCTCTGGGCCACTAATGTCCGGCGTGACCGCTGGCTGCTGGGCTGCGCCTAGCTGCTCGGACTCAGGCAACGCCATGTTCGCCGTCACGGTTGTAAAGGACTCGAACGCGATAGCGAGTTCGGGATCCGCGGTCCGCAGATGGTGCTCGATTGCATCCAGGACAATCTGCTCGCTAGCTTTCAAGCTCATAGCTCTACTCCCGTGCTTCCTAATCGGTACCTCGGCTCTCAGTCGCTTGCCACGGTGATGCGGCGGCCGCCTAGCGAACAGAACAGCGGCAGACCTACATTCCTACCTTGGGGCCGCGCAGGCCTCATCCCTGTGATCAATCATCTTTTGAGCAAAGCCGGCCCCGCTATCCGGCCCGCTGTGACGACGTCCTGGTTAGCTGTGCTGGCCCCCGAGAGGAGTCCGCTGCGCACCTGTGGTCCAGCTGGGGTAACCACCGCTTGGAGAACACGGGTTCAGCGCGTCGCTCAGAAGCAGCGCCTGGCCGAGCGCGGACCACGCGCCGCCGTAGTAGGTCGGATAGTGCCGCTGCTGCGCGGCGGCATCGCTCAGCAATTGCTCGGCGTCTGCGTTCTGCCCGGCCGCAGTCGCCGCGGCAGCGGCCGCCACGAGCGGCAGTGGCGCGTGAGTCGGAGTCAAAATGTTGCCGTTAAGGTGCAGCGCGAGCGCGCGTGCGGCGCGCCTGGGACGCAGCAGCGGCCACCAGCGCGCTGCCAGCGCCCTGGCCTGCGGATTGCAGGATGCGGCGAACCAGACGACCGTCCGCTGGGCGTCTAGTCCGTACTGCGCCACCGGCGCGTTCCCGTTGGGCGAAGGCTCCGCTGCCGGAGCGTCGCCGGTATGTAGCTGGGCCCAGTCCGGCGGTAGCTGCCTGCCGTTCTTTGTGATATCGCGCGCGAGGCTCACGGCGCCAGACTCGAGGCGGAGCCACATCTGGTTGCCCGTCAGCTTCGCCAGGCCCTGGAATGCGGGAAGGGACCAGTAGCTGGGATCGATAGTCGCGGTCGGCCCGGTCGCCCACGGTCCTGCCGTCAGAACCGGCATCCCGTCCTCGCCGATGATGACTTCGTGAGCCAGGACCGCGTCCGCTACCTGACGGCCGTCACGGTGCCATGCTGCTTCATGCGGCCCGTGGTACCGGAGCAGGGCCCACGCGATCAGCAAGTCCGCGTCGCTGGCTGGCTCGGTGCTGATGACCTGACCCGCCGCATTTGCGTGGAACGCGAAGAGGTAATTGCTGAGCTGCAAGTGCCGCTGCGTCCACATCCAGATACGGCTGAACGCACGGGTATTGCCGGTAACCTCCGCCAGCAGCATGCCGTAGGCCTGGCCCTCGCTCACGGTGTCTTTGCCCTGGTCCAGTCGCACTACACGGCCATCGGGCCGCGCATAGGTCTCGAGAAACCTGGCTGCTTCTTGCGGCGAAGCGTTACTGCCGCAGCCCGCGATCACGACCGCGAGTCCGGCGGACGCAATGACCACCAGCAACCGGAACGCGGCGCAAATGTGTCCCCTTTTCGTCTTTGCCCGCCACGGCCCGCCCGGCCCGCAACGACTATGTGATCGGATCACGCGACCCCCTCTGCGGCGGGCGCTCATGACGAGGATCGGAGGGTGACGGAGGGCGGCGCCGCCGTGCAGGAGCGTCTCTGCGGCGCTCCGTAAATTTCTACCGGGGAACGCCCGCGGGCGTCATCGCGGATATCGACCATGTCCCGCATTGCGGCTTGCCAGGGCAGTTGACTGCCGGTCGCGTTGCGCACGGCGCAGTAGATGGTCGATTGCCGGGATGGCAACCGTTGGCCCCGCCGATAGAAAAGCTTGTAACGCCTTTTGCGTCAGGGATACGAAGCGCACGTCGTCATCGACCGCCCGGCACGCGAGAGGGTGTTTATTAGCGACTGACAACAGGCCGGTGGCATCGTTCGCTGCGAGAGAATGGGTCTTCGAGACCGACTGAACGCGGGCCGCCCGTACGGTTGTCTGCCTCCGCCGGCACCGCTTCTGGCCAGCAGAAACGTCGGCAGATGCAGTGGCGCGAGCCCCGCAGATCTGAACACACGAGGCAACACAGCGTGCTGGCGAAAGGGCCGAGGTAGCGGGGAACCCGCGGGCTGGCGGGTTCCCCGCGGATCACTGCTGGGCTATCCTGCCACTATGGGCTTCGCCTGCCACAGGCGTAACGAGACCTTGGCGATATTCGGGTGAGCTACCGGGGTCTTCATACCCTTAAGCGGACCCCGGCTGCCCGACCGACGGGCGGCGCGAGGAGCGTCTCAGGCGAGCCTGGCAGGACGCTGATATTCGCGAGCAAACTGCATCCCCCGATGGCACGACCAGCCACTGTGCTCCGTCAGGCCTTGCTGGATCGCCTGGACGAGGGTATTTCAGCGAAGTTCGTCCTCCTTGTCGCACCACCAGGCTGGGGCAAGACTTCGCTGCTGTGCGATTGGTATTCAGCCAGGGAAGCCGAGCGCACGGCGTGGCTCTCGGTTGACGAGGGCGACAACGACCCGGTGAGTTTCTGGGCTCATATCATCGCAGCGGTCAACACTGTGCGCCCTGGGGTGGGCGCTGCCGCATTGGAGGCGCTCACAGCACCTGGGGTGAAGACCGCCGACGCGGTGCTCTCTCCGGTAATCAACGACTTTGCGGCAATTGCCACTCCAGTGACCCTGGTTCTTGACGACTATCACCTGATCAGCAACCCGGAGATCCAGGACTGCATGGCGTTCCTCGTGGAGCATTTGCCGCCTGCCCTGGGCATGGTGCTGGCGAGCCGGTCTGATCCTGCGCTGCCCCTGGCCCGGCTACGAGCACGGGGCCAGATGGCCGAGATCCGGGCCGACGAGCTCCGTTTCTCTGAGGCCGAAACGAGACAGCTGCTTAACGGCACGGTCGGCGTGACGCTTCAGCCCGATGCAGTTGAAGCGCTGCACCGCCGGACGGAGGGCTGGGCCGCCGGGCTTTACCTGGCGGGACTGTCGCTGCGCGGACGCGAGGACCAGGATCGGCAGGTTCATGCTTTCCATGGCGATGACCGCCAGATCGTCGACTATCTCGCCGCCGAGGTGCTCGACGGGCTGCCGCCCGAAGTTCGCTCGCTGCTCCTGCGGACATCGGTACTAGAACGCTTGTCCGGGCCGCTGTGCGACGCGGTGACCGGCTCCAATGGTTCGCAACGGCTGCTCGAGGAAATCGAGCGATCCCAGCTCTTCCTCGTCCCGCTGGATTCCGCTCGGCACTGGTACCGCTATCACACCCTTTTTGCTGAACTACTCCGTCACGAGCTGGACATGTCCGAGCCTGGCCTCGCTCCGCTGCTGCACCGGCGCGCATCGTTGTGGCATCGCGAGCACGGCTCGATCGCTGAGGCCATAGGCCATGCCATCGCCGCGTCGGAGCTGGCCGATGCCAGGGAGCTGATCGTGGCGAACTGGAACCCGCTGGTGCACCAGGGGCTGATCGGGACGGTCGAGTCGTGGCTGGACCAGCTGCCGCCGGAAATGGTCGTGGAAGATGCCCGGATGTGCGTCATCAGGGCATTCCTGGCCCGCCACCTAGGCCGGCTCGACGAGGTCGACCCGTGGCTTGACGCCGCCGCCGCTGCTGCGCCGCGGGGTCCCTTCAGCGAAGGACCGAGCTCAGTGGAGTCGGCCGCCGTCTTGGTCCGGGCTGGCCAGCTCTTCATGACTGGCGATCTCGCCGGGAGTGAGTCGGCGAGCCGGCGAGCGCTGGAGCTCGAGGCGGCCGGGACCGCCCGGTGGCAAGCCGCGGCGATGGGAACACTGGGCGCCGTCCTGTGCTGGCGCGGCCAGGACGCCGAGGCGCGGACGGTCCTTCAGCAGGTGGTCGTGCCGACAAGGGCAGCAGTCAGTAACCTCGCCACGCTCTGGGCACTGGGCTGCCTGTCGGCGATCGCGATCAGGTCAGGCGACACTGCCTCCTGTGAGCGCTATCTCGACAAGGCGGCGAAGCTAGCCGCCCACCATGGTCCCGGCCAGTACTGGACCACCGGCATGGTCGCGCTGGCAACTGCCGATCTGCTCGCCAGCCGTGGCGAACTGGCCGAGGCCGAAAGCGCGGCGCTCGACGCGCTGCAAATCTCACGGCGCAGTCAGGCCCGGCTCGAAATCGCCTATGCGCTGCTCTCCCTGGCCAGGATCAAGGCCCGCGCCGGGCACAAGGATGATGCGCAGGCGTACGCCAGCGAGGCAAGAGACATCATTGGTACGTGCGCCGACCCTGGCGTCCTCACCGGGCTCATGGCGGAGACTGACCGCCTCGCAGGCCAGCACCTGACCGTCCCCAGGCCGCGACCCGGGGCTCCGGCCCGGCGTCCGGATGGCCTGACGGCTCGCGAGGCCCAGGTGCTCGAGCTCCTGGCCGCCGGTGACACGAACAACGAGATCGGCATCAAGCTGGTGGTCAGCGTCCACACGGTGGAACGGCACCTGCAGAACGCCTACCGGAAGGTTGGCGTCCGCAATCGGGCCGATGCCGCGGCCTACATAACCCGGACGAAGGTATTAATCCGCGGCTGGGCCTACACAGTCATCTGCATAGTCCTTAGCCGCACGATGATGGTGGATTTGCAGGATGTCCGCGGGAGCGGGCCGCTGATACAAAAGTCCTAGTGCCAACGGGCTCGCGGTAATAACCGGATGCGCTCTGTGATTCTTGAGGCTTATGCGCGTGGGGGCGTGCATATGTCTCAAGGGTCATGGGCGGATGGCGGCTTAGCGTACGCACGGCCGCCTGGATAGCAGCTGTCCCAGGGCCAAAGATGGCGGGCCAAAGATGGTCGATCGCCGGGATGGCGTTGTGTTCTGTGCCCGGTAGAACTTTGGGTGACGGATCAAATCCCCGGGGTGCCCCCGCACGTCAAGGTGGCCAGCTAACAGACCGAGTCAAAAGACGCAGGCATGGGCAGAGCTTGCGTAACCAGAAGATTCGGAGACCCAGTTGACGAACGATGCAACGATAGTCAGGCTGCCGTGGGCCAGGATCGGACGGGTCGCAAAATTCGCAGTTGTTGGCTTTGCCGGGATTCTCATTAATATGGGCGTCCTTTATCTGCTCTCCCGGCGGCTAGGCCTGCCGCTAGTGCTGTCCTCGGGAGTGGCGGTCGAGCTAGCGGTGATCAGCAACTTCCTGCTGAACAGCAGCTGGACATTCGCTTGCCAGCCGTCCCTGCCGCGCTTCGCGAAGTTCAATGTCGCTTCCCTGGCCGGCCTAGCGGTTAATGTCACCGGAGTCTGGCTGCTGACCCGGCTCGGGATCTATCTACTCGCCGCGGACCTCATCGGAGTCGCCGTCGGCTTCGTAGTGAATTACCTATTCAGTGTCCTCTGGGTGTGGGGCCGGACAGCCTGATGAAAGAACTCATGTATGCCGGCATCTTGCTGGTGTCGTTCATTGTGTCGGCCCAGTCGGTCTGGACGCTGTACATGACGCTGTACGCCTGGGACCGGCCGCCTGCCGAGGCCAACGCTCCCGACCACTTCAGGGAGCCGCGCCTGTCCTTCACGGCACTGCTCCCGGCGCGCCACGAGGAAGACGTCATCCGTGGGACCCTCGCGCGCCTGGCAGGCGTGAACTACCCTCCCGACCTGGTTCAGGTCCTGGTCATCTGCTCCGCGGATGACCAGGGGACCATCGACGAGGCCGAGGCGGAGATGGAGGTGCTCCGGCGGCAAGGACGCGACAACTTCGAGACGGTCGTCTTCAGTGACGGGCCGGTGAACAAGCCGCACGGCCTCAATGCCGCGCTCGCGCGCGCAACTAACGACGTCATCGTCATCTTCGACGCTGAAGATGACATGCATCCGGACATTTTTGACGTCGTGAACACGGTCATGGAAGAAGAGAAAGTGAAAGTCGTCCAGGCCGGCGTGCAACTGATGAACTTCGAGTCCACCTGGTACTCGGCCCTCAACGTCCTCGAATATTTCTTCTGGTTCAGGAGTCGCATGCATTACCACTCCCGGACCGGGGCAATGCTGCTCGGCGGAAACACCGTCTTCTTCGACCGTGCCCTCATTACTCGCATCGGCGGCTGGGACGAGAAGATCCTGACCGAGGACGCAGAGATCGGGCTGAAGTTGTCGGCCGAAGGCGAGCACATCCGCGTCGTATACGACCACCGGTACGTGACCAAGGAGGAAGTCCCGCCGACTCTGAAGCAGTTCATCAAACAGCGCACCCGGTGGAATCAAGGATTTATTCAGTGTCTGCATAAGGGAACCTGGCGCGAGCTCAAAACCCGCAAGCAGCGACGGCTCGCCTTCATGACCCTTGTTTTCCCGATGGGACAGGCTGTTCTCGGCATCTACTTCGCCTTCGCGATCTTCACGATGGTGTCACTCAAGACCCCGGTGCTCGTAGCGCTGCTCTCGTACATCCCGGTGCTCATCGTGCTGGCTCACTTCCTCACCACCGCCATCGGCCTCTATGACTTCACCCGGGCACACGGGCTCAAGGCGACGCCGTCGGCGGTTGTCGGCCTGGCCATCGCCTGGTTTCCCTACCAGCTAGTCCTGGCCTACGCCTCCATACGAGCGGTGAGCCGCCAGGTCCGCGGTCACCTCGACTGGGAGAAGACCGCCCATGTGGGCGCCCATCGCGACGCGGCAGCTGACGGGTCGCTTGCGCTAGACGAGGTGCGTGAGAATGTCGCCTAGCCCGCCTAGCACGGGGTTTACCTCGCTTGAGTCTCGCGGCACAGCCCGGATCACCCGGCGCTCGAGCATGGACTCGGCGCGCCAGTGGTACTACTCGCGCGGCCGGCTCGGCACGTTCGCGCTCGCGTTCGCGGTCCTCAGCGGAGTGGTGACGCACAGCTACCACCTGTTCGATTACCCGCTGTACGAGACAGACGAGGGCATCTACCTCGAGCGGGCCTGGGCGATCATCCGCGAGTTCCGGTTGAGCCCGCAGACATATGTCTTTGACCACGCGCCCGGTGGCTGGCTGCTGATCGCGACCTGGGTGTTTCTGCTTCCCGGCCATTTCGAAGCGTTCGGCGACCCGGTAAACAGCGCCCGGATCCTGATGGTGATCTTGCACGCGGGCAGCACCTTCTTCCTGTTCGAGATCGCGCGCAAGTTCTGCAGGGACGGCCTGCTGGCACCGACGATCGCGTGCTTTTTCTTTAATTTTTCCTTCCTCGCGGTCTACTACCAGCGGATGGCGCTGCTGGACAACATCATGGTCTTCTGGGTTCTGCTGAGCATTTATCTGCTGATGCGCGAAGATGTCCGGCTCTTCACCGGCCTGTGGTCGGGCCTGACATTCGGAATCGCCATGATTACCAAGGAGAATGCGGTATTTTTTGCGCCCTCGATCTTCTATTTGCTGAGCCGGCGGGCTAGGAACGACACCGGAGACTCCAGCCGGGACTTCACGCTGTTCTTCTGGCTGTTCGCCGCAGCCACGCCGGTGGCCGCGTACACCTTGTACGCGACGCTGAACGGCGAACTGTTCCCGCCGGACATGTCGTTTAACCTGAGTCACACCCGCATCTCTCTGTTGTACGAGATGTGGCTCCAGATTCATCGTAATCAGGCGACATTGTTCAATCGGCAAAGCTCTACTCCCTTCCTTTATAGTGCGTGGCTGCCCAAAGACCCCTTCCTGCTGGCGGCGGGTACTGTGGCGATGGTGATCTGCATCCTTGCGGGGTTGGGCCAGCGCAAGAAGGACCCGGCTCTTCTGGTGGCGGGCACCCTGGCTTTCGGGATCGCGTTCTACCTGGCCAGGGGCAGCGTCATACTCGACTTCTACGTAATCCCGCTGATCCCGATGTACGCCTTGTGCATAGCTTTGGTCGCGGATCGAGCCTTCGGGAGCCTTCCCGACACGGCGTCCCGTTTCTTGGCGCCAGCGGCCTGCGCGGTCGTGGCCGCGTTCTTGCTGCTGCCGCCGGGCGGGTATCTGATCAAACATGGCTCCAGCGGGCAGCTGCAAGCCGCTGACCCGTACCACGTGCCGCTGACCTTCATGCAGAACGAGCAGATCGCTTGGATCCGCCAGCACGTGCCGCCAAATTCAAGAATTATCTCCGATGACGATATGTGGGTAGCGCTGCACGACGGACACCCTTCCTACCCTTACGACGAGTCGCACTGGAATGCGGCAACCGACCCTCAAGTGCGACTTATATACGGCGGCGGTAACTGGCAGGACGTCGACTACATCGTGCTCTCCAACCAGATGAAGCAGGCGATGATACTCAATAACACCGGCGGCCAGGAGCAATGGATACTAAACGCCCTCGAATATCACTCGAGACCAGTGTGGTCCATCACCCGAGGATCGGTGAGCCTCGCAATTTACCAGGTCCAGAAATAAGTGTTAGGAAGGCCCTATGATGGACAGCAAGACCAATGGCCGTGCCCAGCCGGCCAACCGGATCCGGCCCGGAGAGGCACGCTCGACCGGTGGAACGACTGACACGGCTGACAGCGGCTTTGGCTTTACTGCCCTGGAAAGCGACACGCGGTCTGGCGGCGGCGCACGACCGCCGGGGAAGAAGAAGTTCAACTGGAAGGCCGTCATCGGCGTCGTTGTCGCCGCAGTGGTCATCTGGCAGCTTTTCCACGTGCTGACCGCGAACACGGGGAAGCCCGCCAGCTCCAGTCATAGTGCTACGTCGGGCCCGGCCGTGCCGTCAGCGCCGCCCACACCGACACCGACCGTCACGCTCGGCGGCCACCCGGTAGCGGCCGGCAGTGGCCCGGCGATCGTGCTCAACCCTGGCCTGGTGGCACCTGGCGGCAATGTAGAGGTGTCGGGCAGCGGCTTCGATCCTGGCACGAAGGTCTCAGTGTATCTGAAGCAAAGTGGCAAATCGGCTAAATCCGTCAAGACCAGGCTGGTCGCGAGTGGCAAGACAGCCAAATGGGGCATATTCAGCGCGGGTTTCCGCATGCCGCCTACTGTGAACACCTCTAGCGCGACCGTGGTGGCCGTGGAAGCTGGCGGCAAGAAGACGGCCACGGCATCGCTGGCGGCACCCGGCGGCGTCGGCACCGCGAGCATCGTCGGCAAGGCGGCGGGCCAGCCAGGCGCCACCGTGACCGTTAACGCCACCGGGTTCGGACCGGGTGAGCCAGTGAACGTCTACTGGGGCCGGACCTCCGGCACGCCGACGGCACGCCTGACCGCCGATAGCGCGGGCGATATCCGAGCCCCCATAAAGGTCGGCATCGCGCCGGTCGGACCGACCACTTTGGTGCTGGTCGGCCAGCGGACGAAGACGACGGCAACGGCGCCCTACATAATGCTGGGCCTGTACCCGAGCACGGTGCCGCACCCCTATGCCCTGAAGGCGGGCCATCCGATGACGTTCACCGGCCACGGGTTCGCGCCCGGTGAGCAGGTGCTCATCTACCTCAACGCGAACAGGGGCGTGCCTGCTCTCACCGCCAAGACCAGTGGCGCGGGCAGCTTCTCGGTCAGCTTCGTGGTGCCGTTCGGACTCAAGGGCAAGCAGCAGCTGACCACCACCGGCAACGAGAGCCGGGCCACGGCGAGCACGGGCTTCACCGTCCTGCCGTACATGCCAAGCGCTCAGGCCAGCACCTACGGTGCCCTGCCTGGCACTACCGTGAGCTTCTACGCCAAAGGCTTCGCGGCCAACGAGGTAGTGCTGGTCTACGCCAACACCGTCCACGGCAAGCAGCTGGTAACCGCTTTCCGGGTCAACCAGCAGGGCTCTGCGGCCGGCGCGGGCTCGTACGTCATACCCAGCGGTACCGGGCCGCTCGTCTTCAGCATGGTCGGCCAGAAGAGCGGCGGCATTGCGAGCGTGAAGTTCGCGGTGCAAAGCGCAGGCGGTGCTGCGCCCTCCGTCCCGTCGCAGCCGCCTTATGTGCTGCCACCCAGCCTGGGCGGCAAGCCGAGCCCGGCGCCAACGCACTCGTCGACCAAGCCGAGCGGCTCGCACTCATAGGTATGCCGGCTTCTCGGGTGTCCCGACTTCACCTGTACTGGACTAGAGTCACAGAGAGAGCGTGCATGAAGTCAATCTTCGGTCCCCACACGGGGCGAGTAGCAGCCTTCCTCGCTGATCTTCAGGGTCTGTCGGCTGAGGAGGTCAGCCGCATTGCGACTGCCTGGAAGCAGGCCAGCAACACCGATCGCGTCCGGGCCTGGGCGGAGCTGTATCGCGCCTCCTCGGACGAGCAGCGATACCGGATCCGGGCCGCAGCGTCGAGTGCGCGAGCGGAAGCGATGAGCATCGCCCACAGCCGGCAACGGCCCGACTGGGCGTTCTGGACGGCCGCGTGGGACGCGGCCGCGGCGATCGCCGCCGGCGAGCGGATCGGGAAGTACTACCAGGTGCTGACGGCGCCGCTGGCCGCGGTAATGCCCGGGCTGGCGCAAGGCATGAACGGGAAGCCTGGCCTTGAGCATGCCGTGCCAGCACAGCCATCGGCGCCGGACCGCAGGGAGGCACGCGCACCGTGAAGAGCCGGTTCCGTCAGCTCTTCGAATCATCTCCGGACGCCATGGTGATAGTGGACCGGGCCGGGCAGATCCGCGAGGCCAATGCCCGGGCAGAATCATTGTTCGGTTACCGCCAGGGAGGGCTGCGAGGCGAGGATGTCGAGCGGCTCTTCCCCGGGCAGTCGGTGGCGTTCCGCTCCGGTGCACCTGGACCGGGCGAGACCGGGCGCCGCCTGGATCTAGTCGGCAGTCGCCGCGACGTCAGTCAGTTCCCGGCTGAGGTCAACGTCATCCCTATAGAAGGCAGGGAGGGCACGGTGACCGTCATGAGCATCAAGGACATCACCGAGGCCCAGCGCGCTCAGTTCGTTCTCGAGCTCGGCCTGGACACACTGGAATCGGCGGACCGAGACCAGCAGGCGTTGCTCGGTCACCTCATCCGAGCCCAGGAGGAAGAGCGCGGCCGCATTGCGGCCGACATTCATGATGACACCATCCAGATGCTCGCCGCAGCAAACCTGCGCCTCCAGCAGCTCCGGCATCGGCTACAGGATCCTGAAGAACTGCGTATTCTCAGCAAGCTCCAGGAAACTCTGGCCCTGTCACTGAGCCGTCTGCGTCAGCTCATCTTCGACCTGCGGCCGCCGAGCCTCCAGCGCGGCAGTCTCGACATGGCCCTGCACGCCCTGCTGGAGCAGCTGCGCACTGAGAACGGGATCGCTTACCAGCTCGATGACGCTGCCAAAGCCCGGACCCCTGGTCCTGCCACCGTGCTGATATACCGGATCATCCAGGAGGCGCTGGCGAACGTCCGCGAGCACGCGAGCGCGACAACCGTGCGGGTCCAGTTCGCTGATGTCAATGGCGGCTGCCTTATCCGGATCGTGGACAACGGCATCGGCTACGACCCCGCGGAGGTCGAGAACCGCCCTGGTCACCTCGGCCTCACCCTCATGCGGGAACGGGCACAGGTCGCGGGCGGTTGGTGCCGCATTGAAAGCACTCCGGGGGACGGGACGACGGTGGAATTCTGGGTTCCGTTCGGCGGATCGCCCGAGGCTGGCCGTGGCCGGGCAGCGTGAGCGCGTTACTCCGATCAGGGTGATGATCATTGAAGACCACCCCGTGGTTGCAGAGGGACTGTCCTCACTGCTTGCGGACTACCCCGATCTGGAAGTCGTAGCAGGCGCTATGTCGGTCGCGGAGGTGAGCTCTGCCCTCGCCGCTGGATCCCCGGACGTGGCCGTGATCGATTTCCACCTTCCGGACGGCACTGGCGCCGACGCAGCAGACGTCATCCGTGCCCGCTCAGGCTCCACAGCCATCGTCTTCCTGAGCGCAGACGACACCGATGAGCCGCTTCTGGCCGCCATCGAAGCCGGAGCCAGCAGTTATCTGCTCAAGTCATCGAGCGGCGAGGAGATCGTGCAATCGATTCGAGCGGCGGCAGCGGGCGAGACCCTTATTCCGGCCGCGACAATCGCCAGCGCGCTGGCGAGGCGACGCGAGCTAGATCGCGAACAGGCAACTCAAGCGCAGTTGCTGGCGAGGCTGACGCCACGCGAGAAGGAGATCCTGGGGCTCATGATCCACGGCGCCGACAACAGGGCGGTGGCCGAGCGCCTGCAGATCAGCTACGCGACGGTGCGCACGCACGTGCGCTCGATCCTGGCCAAGCTCGACGCGCGGTCCCAGCTCGACGCGGTGGCTAAGGCCGTTCAGCTGGGTTTGCGAGACTAGCCTCGTCACATCCGGACGGGCAGCCGCAGAACTCGACGGCAGGTCTGGTCCAGGCGAAGGGCTGACTGCGGTCGCTCCAGCTGCGGGTGATAGCCGCGACCGCGGCGCCGAGGCCGGTGTCGCTGGTGACTGCAGCGCTAGTACCGGTGCTCAAGCCGGCGAAGACCTCCGTCAGGGTCAGCCATGATCTCTGGGTCGGGGTGAAGTGCGGCATGATCCGGGGGTTCCTGGCCAGCCAGGCGCGCACTTCCGGGTGCCTGCGAGCGGTATAGCTGTCCGCCGCGACGACCTGCAGTTCGGCCTGCGGGCAAGCGGCAGCGACATGCTGCAGGAAGCGCAGGAACTCCCGGTGCCGCCGGCGCAGGTAGAACGGGCTGGTGACATCCGTGCTGGCGGCGCCATCGCCTGTGACAGTACTTGTGACGCCCGTGCTTGTGATGCCTGGGCCGGCGGCCTCGAGCGCGGCGAGCAGTTCTAGCGCACCGTGTCCCATGTGGTCATGAGCGCACAGCACGACCGCGTGGTCGGGCGGGTTGAGGTAGAGCCCGGTTACCGCACGCGACTTCGCTTCCAGCCGCGGCTCGGTGGAGAACGTGAAGGGCTCGCGCCGCCACGGCTCCAGCCCGTACTGCCGCCATGTTTCCGCGACTTTCACGTTCGACATGCCGAGCTCGCTGGCAAGCAGCCTGGACGACCAGCGCTTCACGCCCAGTCGTTCCGGCGGCGGCTCAAGCGTCGCCAGCACGATCGCTGCGTCATCGGTGCGTCGCGGCCGGCCTGGCTTGCGGCGGTCCTGCAGACCGCCGAGCCCCTCGACGGCATACCTCTTCCGCCACGCGGTCACCGTCGGCTTGGATGCCCCGGTCTTGGCCACGATCTCACTGGTCCCTGCGCCGTCAGCAGCTAGCAACACGATCAGGGCCCGCTGCGCCAGCCCGGCTGGGCCTGACGCTGAGCGCGCCCATGCCTGGAGTACCTGACGATCACGCGGCGGAACATGCATCCGCACAGTTAACGACACGCACCGGCGAAAACGGCGTCGCACGGCAAGTTAATTAGCTCACAAGACACTAGTTGCCCGACCTTCCGGCCGGCCTGCGCGCGGCGCTGACCTCTGCTTTTACGCGCTGTCTACCTCAACTGAGGTAGCCAGCGGCCGGCCCGATGGGGTGCACGGAACTCGGTCACAGGTACGAAGCTTTCTGTCGGCTTCCTTCTTAGGCTCTCCAGGACCAAGCACCAAGACATGCCCTGGAGGCGTCGAAGTGAAGTTCCCGACAACAATGGCCAGCATCTTTAGTCGCGGGAAACATGCCGCGACAGAAGGACGCAGACCCGCTGCCGGGTGGCTGCGGACGCCCAAGCAGCGTCGCGTAGCCGGCGCGGCCGTCCTGGCGGCGGCCGGCATCGCGACAGGCGTCACTGTGTTCTCCTCTGGCGGCTCCGCGCAGCTGGGTGCGCAATATGCCGTCCCTGCACCCAGTGCGACCACGGGGCTGACTTCAGCCACCAACCCGGGTGCGGCTCCGCAGCTGCACGTATCGGGTAACAAACTGGTGGACGCCAACGGCCAGCAGGTGCTCCTGCACGGGGCGGACCGCTCGGGCACCGAGTACAAGTGCGTGCAGACCGGCGGGATCTTCGACGGGCCTACCAGCACGGCGTCGATCAACGTCATGAAGGCCCACGGGATCAACGCCGTTCGGGTCCCGCTTAACGAGGCCTGCTGGAACGGGGACTCGTGGGTCAACCCGGCTTACTCGGGCGCCACCTACCGCACGGCGGTTGAGGGGTTCGTGCACCGTCTCAACGCCGACGGCATGGTGGTAGTTCTCGACCTGCACTGGACCGACGGTGCCTACACCGGGCCGGCCTCAGCCTGCTCGTCTGCCGAGGCGACGTGCCAGAAGCCGATGCCAGACAAGGCGGAGGCTATCCCGTTCTGGACCTCGGTGGCAGGGGAGTTCAAGAACAACGACGCCGTTATCTTCGACCTGTTCAACGAGCCTTACCCGGAGCAGGCCGACCAGATGAACACGGCCGAGGGGTGGCAGTGCTGGCTTAACGGCGGCAACTGCGCAGGCATCTCTTACCCGGTCGCCGGCATGCAGGACATGGTGGACGCGGTCCGCGCTACCGGGGCGAACAATGTGCTCATGCTGGGCGGGCTGGAGTGGTCGAACGACCTGACCGGCTGGCTGTCCCACATGCCTACCGACCCCGACCACAACCTCGCGGCGTCCTGGCACTCCTACAACTTCAACGCCTGCAGCACCGCGCAGTGCTGGAACAGCCAGATCGCGCCAGTGGCGGCAAAGGTCCCGCTCATCGCAGGGGAGATCGGCGAGAACGACTGCGCCTCCGGCTACGTGACTCCTCTGATGAACTGGCTGACCTCCAAGGGCGCCAACTTCCTGGCCTGGACGTGGAACACCGACTTCAACTGCGCCACTGGTCCGGGGCTGATCACCAACTACAACGGCGCGCCCACCGGCTTCGGCGCCGGAGTTGAGTCGGCTCTGCAGAACATGGCCGGCGGTCACACGCCTGCCAACGGCGGCCCGCTTGCTGCCAGCGACTCCAAGGCGCACGGCTAACCCCCACCCAACCCGCCCTTCACCCAACCCCCCGAGGTCGCGGCCCGTCGCCTGCAAGGCG
>DASXIA010000037.1:0-5698 GCA_036488155.1 Streptosporangiaceae bacterium
CGTCCATCTGGTCGGCAGCGGCACGTGTAGCCGCGTCCGCAGCATGATGCCAGGCTCGGGCACGGTGAAGCTGGGGCTTATGACGAGAACATCATGCGAGAAAAGGCGGCGCGGAGCGGCTGACGTTCCCGTCGGCAATCCGCGCGAGAACAGTCAGGTCGCGACGTGATTTTTGGACGCGCTTAAACGTCGCCGACAACCAGCGCACGCTTGTCGGCCATTCCGACGCCGAGCGGCCCTCTTGACTTCGCGTCTGCGGATCCGCCCCATGGGGCGACGGTTATGTGCGCCATTTGTCACGGACCCTGCGCAAACAGGTGAGGTTAGGCACGGACGGGTTTATGGCATGCCCCAAGGACCGTCCATATACTTGCTCGCTCTCGCTCTCTCGGCGCAATGATTAACATGCTTCGGTCAGGGATTCGCAATGAGGTACCCAGTGCGGCAAGGCTGCCGTCCATGCCAGGATCGCCGCACGCACGGACTTGGGCATGGTGCCGGATGCTGCTGACAACCTATGTACGGATGGCCATCTACCTGGGGATACTTGTGATTTCGGTGTGCCAGTTCCGAGCGGCGCGTTTTGGCATTGACCCACTAACGGTTGGCTTCCATCGTTAACCTGTCTGGAAGCGCTGGCGATTGAGAAGCCGGAAGGAGTTGAGCCGGCTATGGAGTCACTTGGTCAATGCCTAAGCGAAGTTAAGCTGAGTTGGGATTCAGTATTGCCGGCTAGCGTCTGCCATTCATTTGATAATATTTCCGCACCGTTTTCCCCTACCCGCCCGCCCGCAATTCAGCCAATCACAGTGCGGGCTGCCTACCAAGCACCTTGCAGCCCAGCTCACATGTCCGGCTCGTAGGCGAGAGCGGTAGTCGGAGCGAAGCCGGAGCGGACGTCCTGCGACGCGGACGGTCCGTGGCGAGGAGATAAGTGGACCGAAGCACGGTTCCTGAAACGTGCATCTCCCATTCAGGCAATGGCCAGGATGCTGAAGCGCAATCGTCTCGTACTGGCTGGGCTGCGGCCAGGCGACACGATGACGGTCAGCTGGGTTGGCCCATCCGGACGGCACGTCACCGGCAGCCTCCGGCTGCCCGGCGGGCCGCCGGAATAGCTCGGCGGTGGCGCACGCAGGACCGCCGTCGCAGCGGGAAGTCAAGACAGGCGGGTTGAGGATGGCGTGCTGGTGATGAGGGAAGCCGGAACGGTCCAGCCGCGACGATTGGGAGCTTCTTCGTCAGGCCTGGGATCAGCGGTGATCGCTATCGCTGCGCAGGACAGCCCGCGTGCCTGCGGCGATAGCGATAGCGGCCAGCACCACGAACACCAGCATGACGTCGCGGGCGGCCACGTATTCGGTGGCGATGCCGAGCGCGATCACCGGCGCGGATAGCCCGACGTACGCTCCGAGGAAAAAGCCAGCCAGTACCTCGGCGCGGGATTCGGGCGGCGCGGTGCTGCCCGCGGCCACCAGGGAGCCGCGGAAGACGAGGCCGCCGCCGGCGCCGGTGACGATCCCGCCGATCACGAACACGGGCAGGCTCGGCAACCACATACCGACGGTGAACAGCCCCAGCCCCGCGAAGAGCACTGGCACCGACACCTTCAGCGTCGTGGCGGTGCTCGCCGTGCCGAGCGCGATCTGGGCGACTGCCCCGGCGACGAACGCGGAGAAGGCGACGGCGCCCGCGACCGCGTACGAGGTCTCGTGCATGGTGCCGGCCAGGAAGCCGGGCATGAGGGAGTTGAAGACGCCGTAGACCGCGAACGCCGCCGCCGCGGCCCCCGTTGCGGCGAAAAAGGTACCTCGGGAGTGCGCGGGTATTGCCACCCGCTGCGGCCGCCAGGCCGGTTGCGCGTCGGGCCGGTTAGCCGTCTCCGGTGCAAAGGCGATCAGCAGGGCCAGAACCACAAGCAGCCCGCCGAAGATCACGTAGGGAATCATCAGCGGCAGCGGCACGAACTGCGCGAGCAGTCCGGCGGCTAGCGGCCCGACTCCGATCCCGCCGAGGTTGGACGCTGTCGCCACCACTTGCGGACGTCGACTGGTCGGCGACCCGCCAGCACCGAGGTGCAGTTCGGCCAGGTAGGCGGTCGCGGTCCCGGTGGTGAGTCCGATCGACACTCCGGAGACGACCCGCGCGATGATGAGGCCGGGCAGGCTGGGAAAGGCGATGAACAGCACTGCGCTCAGGACGTTGACGACAAGCGCGGGTACCAACATACGGCGCCGTCCCACCCAGTCCGAGACGTGTCCGCCGAGGAACAGGCTGGCGATCACGCCGATCGCGTAGACCGCGTACACCACAGTGATCATGAGCGTGGAGAAGTGGTCGCGCTGCTGGTAGATGGCGTACAGCGGCGTCGGGACCGCCGAGAACGCGAGATTAACGCAAAAGGCTGCCGCTACCACCCAGAACGCCGTCGAGTGGCGGCGTTGGTGCCGGGCCCGCCGTGCGGATTCCCTAGCCGAGGTTCGCGGTAGCGCTGTTGTCTGTTCCGTCCGTGCGGTCATGTCGTCCCATCGTCGCTAGCTTCCGCAGGCCTTTGCCCGTAGCAGGCCTCATTGCGAGGATGGACGACAGGATTTATCATGTCCAACGAAAGATTGTGATCACACTCATGACTAGCAAGAATTAATCGTGGAACTACGGCACCTTGAGCACTTCGTCACCGTCGCCGAGGAGCGGAACTTTACCCGGGCTGCCCGGCGCCTCCACCTCGTCCAGTCGGCCCTGTCGGTGTCCATCCGCTCGCTGGAGCGCGAGCTTGGCACCCAGCTGTTCGAGCGGACCACGCGCGAGGTCAGGCTGACCGACGCCGGCCGCATCCTGCTGCCAGAGGCGCACCGCACTCTTGACGCGGCGGCCAGCGCCCAGGCGGCGGTCTTCGGCGCCCAGGCAGGCCTGCGCGGGACGCTGCGGCTCGGCATGATGCAGGTGATCAGCGTGCTCGACGTCGGCTCGCTGATCGCACGGTTCCACCGCGAGCGGCCGCTTGTGGACATCCAGCCCAGGACTGCTCCCGGCGGGTCGGCTGCCATGATCTCCGACGTCCGGCGCGGCACCCTGGATGCGGCGTTCGTCGCCACCAGCGGCCAGGACCAGCCAGGGCTGACGACGACGACGCTGGCTACCGAACCCGTGCTGCTTGGCTGCCCGCCCGATCACCCGCTGGCCCGCCGCGCCGTTGTCTCGGTCGGCGAGCTGGCCGACGAGCCGTTCGTCGACTACACCACCGGATGGGGCACCCGAACCGTCGCCGACCAGCTGTTCGCCAAGGCAGGCGTCGAGCGGTCGATCGGCATCGAGGTGCCGGACGGGTCAATCCACGCGTCGCTGGTGCGCGCTGGGCTCGGGCTGGCCATCCTCCCGGAGTCGATGATCATGGACGCGGGCCTGGCGGGCGTGCCGTTGCGGCCCACCGCCACCTTCACCGTGGCATTCGTCGTCGCCGCTGACCGGCCCCAGTCTCCGGTCACCAAGGCGTTCGCCGACCTCGTCAGGAGCACGCACCAGCCGTAGACACGATGGCGAGGGCCCATCCGCACCGGAACTCACGGCGGCGCGAGGCCTTTATTAATAGGACGGTAGTTGCGGTTCACGCGATCGGGAGAGGTGTTGCGGAGTGGCGACGGAGCTGGGGCCGGTACCCGCTGCGGACCGGGCTGACGGGAACAGTCCTGGTGACGCCAGTGCAATGACGGGCCGTGCCTGGCTCGCGACGCTGCCCGGCGAACTCGCCGCGCAGAGGCGTGTAATGGCCGGGCTGGTCGATCGGTGCGAGGCCTGGCCGTTGGTGCGGTCGCTGCTGGTTGGCTGCTCGCTTGGCCGCGGCGCTGCCGACGCTCTTTCCGACATTGACGCCGCCCTCGGTGTCGACGCCGAGCTCGGCCCGGCCGGCGCCGACCGGGTGGCGACCGCGGAAGCGGTGGTTGCCGCGGCGCTGGCCGATCTGGGCCCGCTCGTCGACGTGCTGCGGCACCGGACCGGGACCGCTGACCAAGGGGCCCGGAGGATCTTCGCCCAGTTTGGCGACGGCACACAGCTTGACCTAGCGGTCGTAGCCCAGGCCGACATCGAGATACGCCGTCGCGGCGGCGGCGCTCCGGACTTCATCCCGCTGTACCAAAGATCCAGCCCGCCGGACTCCCAGGCGCCGGATGCCAAGACGCTAGCCAGTGGTCCGCGGCCCGGCGGCGAGCCGCCAGCCGCGTACGCAGTTACCGGCGATCAGGTCCGGGAGTGGGCGTTCCTCGGCTGGTGCGCGTTAATCGACGCCGACAAATACCTGCGCCGCGGCTCGCTCTGGGAAGCCCACAGCCGGCTCCACCAGGCACGCCACCACATCTGGGCGCTTTGGGCCGCAGCGCACGGCGCACTGTATCCATGGCATGGCCTCTCGCAGGTGCTCGACCACGACCCGGGCAATCTGCCGCCGGGTGTCGAGGCCACTGTCGCCGGCCTGGACACCGCGGACCTGTACCGCGCCGCGCGCGCCAGCACTGAGGTACTGGCTACGGTCAGCGCGGCCGCCGCCCGACGCCACCCCGCCGACCTCCCGACCGCGATGGCCACGTATGTCATCCGCGTGCTCTCCGAGACCAAGCCGGCTTCGAGGAGCGCCGTGCGCGGTCACCCGTGAGCGGGCAGGATGGTGCCCGGCGTCAACCATGGTGGTGGCGACCAGGAGGGCGGATGTCATGTCCAGCGAACCCGCATGGCCGGAGGACCGGCGCGTTACCGTCAGGGATTTGCAGGCTGCGACCGACCGCGGCGAGCGGTGGTCGATGCTCACCAGCTATGACGTGCTTACTGCGGGCATCTTCGAGCAAGCCGGGGTCCGCGCGCTGCTTGTCGGCGATACCAGCGCCGAACTAGTGCTTGGTTATAGCAGCACGCTGCCGATCACTATGGCCGAGCTCATCAGCATGACCAGGGCTGTCGTCGCCGGAACAAAGACCGCCCTGGTGGTGGCTGACCTGCCCTTCGGCAGCTACCAGGCCGGGCCGGAAGTGGCCCTGGCCAACGCAGTCAGGCACCTCAAGGAGGGTGGCGCGCAAGCAGTCAAGCTCGAGGGAGGCAGCCGGGTGCTGCCCCAGGTCCGGGCGCTGGTCGGCGCAGGCATACCGGTGATGGGCCACCTTGGGCTGACCCCGCAAAGCGTCAACGTGCTCGGCGGCATGCGCCGGGTCCAGGGTCGCGGCGACGCTGGCAAGCAGTTGCTGGCCGACGCGCGCGAACTGGAACGGGTCGGCGCGTTCGCGGTCGTCCTGGAGTCCGTCCCGGCCGAGCTCGGCAGCAGGGTATCCACGGCACTCCGCGTCCCGACTGTCGGCATCGGCGCCGGGCCGGGATGCGACGCGCAGATCCTGGTCTGGCAGGACATGGCAGGCCTGACCACCGGTCGGCTGCCCGGGTTCGTCAAGCAGTACGCCGACATGCGCGCCGACCTGCTCGCGGCCGCCGGCCAGTACGTGGCCGAAGTCGCCGCGGGCAGCTACCCCGATCCGGCCCACAGCTATCAATAGATCGGGCGCAGTTCGGTTAAGCGGCCGGACGCGCGCCCTGCCACTTGCCGCACGCTCTCAGCACTGGGCGAAAGCCTGGCAGCAAACGGCACGGCAGGCAGCGCGCTATGTGCGTCGGACATGGACGCGAGACTTACCAGCGTGAGTTCTTTACGGCCGCGCGC